>CAXNIN010000172.1:0-9063 GCA_964202365.1 Myxococcota bacterium
CTCGATCTGGTGCACCTCGTCGACGAGAAGCGCGGCGGGGCCCTCGTGGAGCGCATCCAGCGCATCCGTCGCCAGATCGCCGGCGACCTCGGCGTGCTCCTCCCGGTGGTGAACCTCCGCGACAACGTGCGGCTCGGCGCGGGCCAGTACCGCGTGCTCCTGCGCGGCGAGGCCATCGGCACCGGCAAGGTGGTGCCGCGCCTCGTGCTCGCGCTCGATCCCGGCACCGCGAGCGCGCCCATCCAGGGCACGCCGGGTGTAGACCCGGTGTACGGCCTGAAGGGCTGGTGGATTCCCGAGAACCAGCGGCTCCGCGCCCAGGCGCAGGGGTACACGGTGGTGGACGTCCCCACGGTCCTCACCACCCACCTCGACGACCTCTTCCGGCGTCATGCCCACGAGATCTACGGGCGCCAGCAGCTCGCCGAGGCGCTGGAGCGCGTGGGCGCCGACAACCCGCGGCTCGTCGAGGAGCTCGTCCCCGACCCGCTCCCCCGCGCCACGGTGCTCCGCGTCTTCCGGAACCTCATCCAGGAAGGTGTGGGCGTACGCGACGTGCAGGCGGTGCTCGAGGCGCTCTCGGAGTACGCCCCCCGCACCCGCGACGCCGAGGTGCTCACCGAGTTCGTGAGGCAGCGGCTCGCTCGCATCGTGACCGGCCGCTTCGCCGGAGACGACGGCGCGCTCCACTACATCGGCCTCGCCGCGGACGCCGAGGACGCCGTCCTCCGCGGGCTCCAGGGCGGCGAGGGCGGCGCCGTCTCGCTCGTGCTCGAGCCCGACACCACGCGCCGGCTCCTCCAGGGCCTCCGGGCCATCACCGAGGGCTGGAGCGGCAACGGCGAGCTCGTGTTCATCGTGCCGCCGCTCGCCCGCGGCCCCCTTCGCCGCCTCATCGAGAAGGCGCTCCCGCGCCTCCCGATCCTCTCGCCTGGGGAGATCGTCCCCGGCACGCCGCTCGTGCGCGAGGCCGACCTGGCCCTCGGCGAGAAGAAAGGCATGAAGAACGTGGCGTCGTGACCGATCAACCACTCAACTGTCGGAGCCGAGCGTGAATCTTCGCGCCTACCAGCATGCCTCGGGACCGCGCCTCGTGGAGGGGATGACGCAGGAGGAGGCGTGTCAGCGCTTCCGACGCAAGATCCTCCACCTCGCGCGCCGCACCTGCGAGCACGCCGGCCCCCAGACCCCGCTCGCCCCCGAGGACCTCGTCGGGTACGGCGTGATGGGGCTCCTCGAGGCGTTCGAGCGCTTCGACCCCGCGCGGGGGGCGGACTTCACCACGTTCGCATCGCGCCACATCGCCGGGCGGATGCTCGACGCCGTGCGGAGCGCGTGCGGCACCACCCGCCGCGACCGCCGCGTGGCCCGCGAGCTCGCGACCGCGACGAAGCAGGCGCGGGAGGCCCTCGGCCGCGAGCCGAGCCACCTCGAGATCGCCGACGCGATGGGCCTCGACATGGACGCCTACTGGCGCGCCCGCGGCTGGGTAGACCCCGTGTGCCTCGTGTCGATCACCGAGCAGCCCGAAGACGACGCGTTCGCCCACGCCGCCGAGGCCCCCGGGCTCCTGATGGCGGACGACGCGCGCGCCCTGCTCCGCGAGGCGCTCGAGCGGCTCCCCGAGCGGGACCGCCAGGTGGTGCTCCTCTACTACGCCCGCGACTGCTCCCTGGCGGAGATCGGGGAGATCCTCGATGTGACCCCGTCGCGCGTGTCCCAGATCCTCGGCGCCGCCCGCGAACGGATGCGCAAGGCGTTGGCGCGCGAGCTCGACTCGAAAGACATCCAGGAGGGCGCCGCATGAGCACCGACATCTACGCCGCCTACTCCGGCGCGCTCGCAGCCTGGCGAAACCTGGAGATGGTGTCCGGAAACATCGCGAACGCGAACACGACCGGCTTCCGCGAGCAGCGCATGCGCTTCGAGGACACCCTCGGCGCCGTGCAGGCCACCCAGGGCGGCTACAAGTCCACCGACGGACCCCTGGTCACCGACAACGTGGACACGCACTTCGCCATCCGTGGCGACGGCTTCTTCGCGCTCGGCGACGGCACGTTCACCCGCGACGGCACGTTCCGCCTCGACCCCGACGGCCGCCTCACCACGAAGGACGGCGCGCCCGTGCTCGGGGAGGGGGGGGCCATCACGGTGGAGCGGGGCGAGCGCCTGACCGTCGGCACCGACGGCACGGTCACGGGCTCGGCCTCGGGCGACATCGGCAAGCTCCGCCTCGTGACGCTCGCGGGCGCCACGCCTGTCGGCGAGAACCGGTGGACCGGCGCGCCGGGCGCGGGTTCGGTGGCGACGGTGGTCCAGGGCGCCCTGGAGGGGAGCAACGTCGACCCCATGCGGTGCATGGTGGAGCTGGTCGAGGCTTCCCGTGCGTTCGAGGCCCAACAGAAGGTGATGCAGTCCTCCGACGAGGCGCGTTCCCGACTCAACCAGATGCAGGGGTAGACGATGCGCGCGCTTTACACGGCGGCGAGCGGCATGGCCGCGAACCAGGTCAAGATCGAGAACATCGCGAACAACATCGCGAACAACGGGACCACCGGCTTCAAGAAGGTGCGCGAGAACTTCGAAGATCTCGTGTACCAGCAGCTCGGGAGCCGGAGCGCCTCCGGCGACGCGATGCAGGTGGGCAGCGGCACGCGCCTCGCCGGGCTGAGCCGCGACTTCAAGGCCGGCGACGTGCTCCAGAGCTCCAGCCAGACCGACATGATGTTGACGGGCCCTGGGTTCTTCGTGGTGGAGGCGCCGAGCGGCGAGACCTACTACACCCGCGACGGCAACTTCAGGACGGACCTCGAGGGGAACCTCACCACGCAGCTCGGCTACCGCGTTGCGCCCGGCGTGCAGGTGCCGGCCGGGGGCACGCTCGTCGTGACGGCGGACGGCTCGCTCTCCGCGAACGTCGTCGGCAGCGACGGCAGCGTGACCAGCGTGTCGCTCGGCAGCCTGGAGGTCGCGACGTTCCAGAACCCCGAGGCGCTCGAGGCCAACGGCGGCAATCTCTTCCGGGCCACCGACGCCGCCGGCGAGGCCACGCGCACCACACCCGGCCAGGACGGCGCCGGACAGGTGCAGCAGTACGCGCTCGAGGGCTCGAACGTGGACGTCGCGGAGGAGCTCATCTCGATGATCACGGCGCAGCGCGGCTACGAGCTCTCGTCCAAGGTGATCCAGGCCGCGGACGAGATGCTCCAGACCGCCGCCGGCCTGCGGAGGTAGGCATGTACGCGCTGCTCGCCGTCGCCGCCGCGTTCGCGGCCACGCCCCAGGAGTCCGTGCGCGCCGCCGTGGCCGCGCGGCTCCGCGTGCCCCCGGCCGACGTGGAGGTGGCGCCGCTCGAGGACATCGTCGGGCTGCCGACGAGCGGGTGCGCGGTGGAGCTGCCGCGCGTGGGCGCGGTGGAGGGGAGCGTGCCCGTGGTGCTCCTCTGCGGGTCCGGCCGGTGGAGCACGCGCGTGTACGTCGACGTGTGGCGGGTGGTGCCCGTGGCCGCGGAGGCCGCGGAGCGCGGCGAGACCGTCACCATCGCGACGGAGCGGCGGTCCACGCGCGAGCTCCGGGGCGACCCGCTCATCGAGGGCGAGGGTCCCTGGCGGGCGCGCGTCGCGATGCAGGCGGGCGAGCCGCTCACGACGACGCGGGTGGCGCCGGTGCCGGACGCCGCGCGGGGCGCGGCGGTGATCCTGGAGGCCGGCGGAGATCGGTTCATGGTGCGCGCGAGCGGGGAATTGCTCGTGGACGCCTGGGTGGATCAATCGGTGACGGTCCTGAACCTGTCTACGCGCACGGTGGTCGCCGGCGTGTACCGCGGGGACGGGCGCGTCACTGTGGAGAGTCGATGAAGTCGTTCCGTCTCGCCCTCTTCCTCGCGCCCCTCTGGGGATGCGCCACGGTCAACGCGGGCGCCGCGCTGCCGCCGCCTCAGGTGGTGCCGGTCGCCCCGCCGCGCGCGACCGCGGCGCCGGGCTCGCTCTGGAGCGAATCCGAGGCGCGCGCGCTCATCGGCATGGACGGCAACGCCCGGCGGGTGGGCGACCTCATCACCGTGCAGGTGTTGGACACGTCGTCGACGTCGCTCGGCGCGGACACGTCCACCGGCCGCAAGAACTCGTCCGAGTACACGGTCGGCGCGATGTTGGGGCTCGACACGTCGGTGCTCCGGGCCAACCCCAACCTCGGCTCGGAGATCGCGCTTCGGGGCGGCTCCGACTCAAGCACCGAGGGCACGGGCTCCACGAGCCGAACGGGCACCCTCGCCGCCACGCTCACGTGCCAGGTGATGGAGGTGCTTTCCAACGGCAACCTCCGCATCCGCGGCACCAAGCAGATCCGCGTGAACCGCGAGACCCAGTACCTCACCCTCGAGGGGATCGTCCGCCCGAGGGACATCCTTGTCGACAACACCGTCCAGTCCGATCTCCTCGCGGAGGCGCGCATCGAGTTCACCGGCGACGGCGTGCTCGCGGACAAGCAGGGTCCGGGTTGGCTGACCCGCGTGGCCGACACCGTCACGCCGTTCTGAAGGAGCCCCCATGGATTACACCGCAATCCTCGCGCTCGCCTCGGGCGTTGGGTTCATCCTCTTCGGGAACTACCTCGAAGGTGGGCATATCGACTCGCTCATTCAGCCGACCGCCGCCCTCATCGTGCTCGGCGGCACGCTCGGCGCCACGTGGCTCGCGGCCACGCCGGCCGAGGTGAAGCTGCTGTTCAAGCTGCTCCCGCGGCTCGTGAAGCCCGGCCTGGCCGACCGCAAGAAGACTGCGGAGGACCTGCTCAAGATCGCGAATGTGGTGCGACGCGACGGCATGCTCGCGGCGGAAGGTCAGCTCGCGTCCATCAACGACCCCCTCCTGCGCCGCGGGCTCCAGATGCTCGTCGACGGCACCACCATCGAGGAAGTGCGGAACATCATCGAGACGGAGATCGACCTCACCGAGCACCACGGGTCCGCCGCGGCGAAGTTGTTCGAGACCGCCGGCGGCTTCGCGCCGACCATCGGTATCCTCGGCGCCGTGCTCGGCCTCATCCACGTCATGCAGAACCTCTCCGACCCGACCAAGCTCGGCACCGGTATCGCCGTGGCGTTCGTCGCCACCATCTACGGCGTGGGGTTCGCCAACATGATGTTCCTCCCCATCGGCGCCCGCCTCAAGAAGATTCTCCAGGCCGAAGCCGAGGATCGCGGTATGGTGCTCGCGGGGCTCGGCGGCATCGCCGCCGGCGTCAACGGGCGCCAGCTCAGCGAGATCCTCGCGCCGTACGCCGGCCACCACGACGACCCCGCCGACGCCAAGAAGGCCGCGTAGGCCATGGGAAAGAAGGTCCGTCACGAAGAACACGAGAACCATGAGCGCTGGCTCGTCTCGTACGCCGATTTCATCACCCTCCTGTTCGCCTTCTTCACCGTGCTCTACGCGACCGCGCAGTCCGACCAGGCCCAGCTCGAGGCTGTTGTCGACGGCATGAACGCGGCGTTCGAGGGGGGTATGCCCGCGGCGCTCCTTGACGTGCTCAACCCGGACCCCAACCCGCCCGACATGCCCACCGTGCCGAACCTCCCGCTCTCCCAGGACGCGGCGTTGCCCCTCATCTACAGCATCAAGCGCGGTCTTGAGGGCTCGCTTTCCGACAACACCGTGCAGATCGGCCTCTTCGACCAGGACCTCGTGCTCATGCTGCCCGAGCGGCTCCTGTTCGCGCCGGGGAGCGCCGAGCTCCACCCGAGCGCCTACGCGATGCTCACGGGGGTTGCCGGCGCGGTGGACGGGACGGCCGCCACCGTCGAGGTGATCGGGCACGCCGACTCGCTCCCGATCTCCGCGGTGAGCCGCTGGACCGACAACTGGGAGCTCGCGAGCGCACGTTCGCTCACGACGCTTCGATACCTTGCCCGGAAAGGGGTGCGCCCGGAGCGGCTCTCCGCGTCCGCCACGGTCACGGGCAACTCGCACGCCGAGTCGCGCGCGGTCACCATCCGGGTGCGCCTCGACGAGCCCGGCCCGGCGGCCGAGCTGGTGGAGAAGCTGCCGCTGGAGTGACGGGCGGGAAGGGCGCACGAACTGAACCCCCCCCGCTCCGCGCGCGAGATTTTCCTAAACCCCGTCGTGGAGCGACCGATACGGGGACATGTCGCTGCTCGCGCTGCTCCTCGGATTCGTCGCCCCCGCCGAGGCCGCGCGCGTCAAGGATGTGGCCTCGCTGTACGGTGTCCGCGAGAACGCCCTCGTCGGCTACGGGCTCGTCGTCGGCCTGAACCGCTCGGGCGACTCCGCGCAGAACGCGGCGGCCGTGCGCGCGCTCGCGAACCGCCTGAAGGGGCTGGGCATGACGATGTCGGAGGACGACATCAAGGCCCGCAACGTGGCGGTGGTCATGGTGACGGCGAAGCTGCTGCCCGGCGGCCGCCCCGGTAGCCTCCTCGACGCCCAGGTGGCGAGCGTGGGCGACGCCCGCTCCCTCGAAGGCGGCATCCTTCTCCTCACGCCGCTGTACGCCGCGAACGGCCTCGCCGTGGCCGCCGCCCAGGGCGCGCTCCTCGTGGGCGGGTACACAGTCACCTCGGGCGGGGACACCACCACCAAGAACCACCCCACCGTCGGCATCGTCCCGCGCGGCGCGTCGGTGGAGATCGAGATCCCGAACACCCTCGACATCCACCAGGCCGTCAGCTTCGACTGGGTGCTCGAGCGGCCCGACTTCACGAACGCCACGCGCATGGCGCGCGCCGTGAACACGCTGCTGGAGGGCGACTTCGCGGTCGCCCGCGACGGCGGCACCGTGCGTGTGAGCGTGCCCGACGCCTACCTCGGCAACCAGGCCGAGCTCGTTGCCCTCGTCGAGGCCGCACAGGTCGAGCTCGACCAGGTGGCCAAGGTGGTGGTGAACGAGCGCACCGGCACGGTTGTGATGGGTGCGGACGTCACGGTGCGGCCGGTGGCGGTCGCGCACGGCGGGCTCACCATCCAGGTAAACCACGACCGTTCCGTGAGCCAGCCCGGCGCGTTTTCGCGCGGCGAGACCCGGAACGTCGACAACACCACCGTCACGGTCGACGAGAAGGCCGGCCGCGTGCAGATGGTCGAGGGCGTCACCGTCGGCGAGGTCGTCGCGGCGCTCGATCGGATGGGGGTGTCGCCCCGCGACCTCATCGTCATCCTCCAGGCCATGCGCGCCGCGGGCGGCCTCCAGGCCGAGATCGAGGCGATGTGATGCGCGTCGACGCCGGCCTCGTCCGCTCCGACCCTCGCGCGAGCAGCGACAGCGTCGCCGCCGCGAAGGATCTCGAGGCGTGGTTCGTAGCCTACCTCGCGAAGGAGCTCCGCAGCGGGCTCGCGGGTGGGGGGCCCCTCGGAGAGGGCGCCGCCTCCGCGTTCGCGGACATGTTCGACCAGGAGATCGGCCGCGCCGTCTCCGCGGGGCAGGGGATCGGCCTCGCCGCGCAGCTCGCGCGGGACTTCCAGGGTGCCGAGGCCCCCCCCGAGGGCCGCCGCGGCGGGGAGCCCGTCGCGGGTGCCGGCCGCGTCACGAGCGGCTTCGGCATGCGCCACGACCCGCTCCACGGCGAGCTCCGCCGGCACGACGGCGTCGACATCGCCGCGCCCGTGGGCACCCCCATCCGCGCGCCGAAGGACGGCGTGGTGCGCTTCGCCGGGGACCGCGGCGGTTACGGCAACGTTGTGTACCTCGACCATGGAGATGGCACGGAGAGCCGTTACGCGCACTGCGACGCGATCGCCGTCCGCGCGGGGCAGGTGGTACGCTCGGGCGACGTGATCGCCTCGGTCGGCTCCACCGGCCGCTCCACCGGCCCCCATCTCCACCTCGAGCTGCGGGCGAATGGCGCCGCGCTCGATCCCTCTTCCCTCGTTCCCACTGTCCTCGGCGGCTTCGGGGGGCTCGCGCCCCTCGACTCCACCGGTGAACTCTCCTCGGAGCTGCCGTGAAGCGTCCCCCCTCCTCCCTCCGCCTTGTGTCTCACGCCGCCGAGGCCGACAGCGCCGAGCGCACGAAGCGGGTTCCGCCGGGCCTCGCGCGCGAGGAAGGCCCCGGCCGCGGCGTGGGCCTCTCCACGGCCGGCGGGGTGGTGGCGGAGCTGCAGGCCGAGGCCAAGCGGCACGGGGTGGCCGGCGGCGTGCGGCCGGGCGTGGTGGAGGCCATGCGCGCCGAGATCGCCGCCGGGCGCCTTGGCGACCCCGACGACGTGGCGCGCGCGCTGGACGCCCTGCTCGAGGTCATGTGATGGCACGCGAGCGCTTCGACCGCTGGCTGACGCTCGCCGAGGCTCAGCTCGACGCGGCCCGGCGGGTAGACCCGGGGGCCCTCTCGGCCGCCACCGAAGCGCGTCGCCAGCTCCAAGAGGAGCTCGCCCGCACGCCCCTCGCCGCCCTCGACGCCGACACCCGCGCGCACGCCTCCGGGGTCGCGCGCCGCATTCGCGCCATCGACCTGCGCGTGCACGCCTGCGGCGGCATGGTGCTCAACGTGCTCGAGCGCGTTCTCCCGGACGCCGGGCCCCGTACCTACGGCCGACGCGGCCAGATGCGGGGGTTCTAAGTGGGCCTCCTCGACTCCATCAGCGTGGCCCGCAAGGGCCTCGGCGCCGCCTCCGCCGGCATCGACGTCACGAGCCAGAACGTCGCGAACGTCGGCACCGTCGGCTACTCGCGGCGGAAGCTCCTCCAGAGTACCGCCGACCCGATGCAGCGGCGGGGGTTGTGGGTCGGCACGGGCAACCGCCTCGACGGCGTGGCCCGCGCGAGCGACCGGCTGCTCGGCGCGCGGCTTGTGGCCACGGCGGGCGACGCCGCCCGCGCCACCGAGCTCCACTCCACGCTCGTCGCCGCCGAGGGCTACCTCGACGAGAGCGGCGGCACCGGCCTCTCCGACTCGGTGTCCGCCCTCTGGGACAGCCTCTCTTCGCTCACGAGCAACCCCTCCGACCGCGCCTCGCGGCAGGCCGTCGTGTCGTCCGCCAAGGCGCTCGCCAGCGGCGTGACGCGGATGGCCGCCGGCTTCGAGTCCACCATCGCCGGCATCGACGAGGGC
>CAXNIN010000173.1:0-9032 GCA_964202365.1 Myxococcota bacterium
CGTCCATCCCGCCTTCGAGCACGTGCACGGCCGGGTGCCCGAGGTAGGTCAAATCCCAGGCGAGCCGGCCTTCCTCGCCCCACCCTTCGCGCCACGCGCCCACCACGAGCACCGGGCGGTCGTCGTCCACCCCGAACGACGCGTAGGCCGCCGCCACGATCTCCGGGGGGGCCAGGGTGCCGGAAGTCGCCCCCCCGGCGGTGGTCGCCCGCCAGTCCACGCGCACGGCCCCGGGCCCGTGCCCGGCGAGGTACGCGGCCCGACCGCGCGCGTCGAGCACGGTGGCGCCGTCGGCCACGAGCGTGGCGGCGGTGACGGCGTCTACGAAGGGCGGCCCGAGCGGCATGGCCGAGAGGGTACCCACGCACCGCGCTCCGGCAAGGGGCGCCGAGGTGTCATCGGCCCGTCGTCGCCTCCCGTTCGGATGTCACTTTTGCTGTTTTTAAGTTGCGCGACGGTTGGGACGTCCGACAACGGCCGCTCTCCGCGCCGCCACCCGCCGCCCGCTTCACCGCCCCGCGATTCATACCTCGACAAACCGAGACCGCGGGTGGCTTGGCCCTCGGCTATCTTCCTACACGCGCTCGCTTGGCGCGCTCGCCCGCGGGGCGTGCCCCCCGCTTCCTTTTTTTGGTAGAAATACCTGCGTTTCTCGGCATTCAACGCTACATGATCGCACCTCGCCCCTCGGAGTCCGATTGCCCCGCCGCGCCCGCCGCCTGACTCGCCCGCTCCGGTTCGCCGGCACGCCCACCTCCGGCATGCCGGCGCGTGGGGATTGGGTGGGGCTGCTCGCCGAAGTGCTCGAGGGCCTGCCGGACGCCATGACCCTGTCCACCGCCCTGCGCGACGCGCAGGGCCGCGCGATCGACGCGCGCGTGGACTACATGAACGCGCGCGCCCGCGCCGGCCAGCCCGACGCCGCCGCGGCCGTTGGGCGCCTCTGGTCCGACCTCTGGCCGGACCTCGTCGCCAACGGGAGCCACGCCGCGTGCATGCGCGTCGCCGACACCGGGGCCCCCGAAACCGGCGAGTTCGTCTGGACCGAGCACGAGACCTCCACCCCCGCCGGGTACGCGTGGCGGGCGGTGCGCATCGGCGCCGACACCCTCGTCTGGGTGCTCCAGGACACCACGGCGCGGCTCGAGCTCGAAGCCGAGCGGGAGGCGCGCCGCCTCGAGCTCGCGAGCGACCGCGACGCCGCCGTCGAGGCCTCCCGCCTCAAGACCGAGTTCCTCGCCACGATGAGCCACGAGCTGCGCACGCCGCTCACGGGCGTCGTCGGCAACATCGGGCTCCTCCTCCGCACGCCGCTCACGGCCGCCCAGCGCGACTACGCCGAGACCGCCGTGGCCAGCAGCGAGGCGCTCCTCGGCGTCATCGACGACATCCTCGACTTCGCGCGCATCGGCGCCGGCCGCCTCGAACTCCGCAAGGAGCCGATAGACGTGCGCGCCCTCCTCGAGGACGTGGGCGACCTCCTCGGGGTGGACGCCGCGAGCGGCGGGCTCGACCTCGCGCTCCTCGCCGGGCCCGACGGCCCGCTCCTCGCCCGCGGCGATGGCCCGCGGGTGCGGCAGGTGCTCATCAACCTCGTGGGCAACGCGCTGAAGTTCACCGCGGCGGGCGAAGTCGTCGTCGAAGCCCAGCTCCGGCCCGACGGCGACCGCCTCGAGCTCGTGTGCAGCGTGCGCGACACCGGCCCGGGCATCCCCGAAACCGAGCAGGCCCGCCTCTTCTCGCCCTTCGTGCAGCTCGACGGCTCCCCCACGCGCCGCGTGGGCGGCATCGGCCTCGGGCTCGCCATCGCAACGCGTCTATGTGCGCGCATGGGCGGCGAGCTCGGCGTTCGCAGCACGGTAGGCCGCGGGAGCACGTTTTGGTTCCGCGTCCCGCTCGACCGCCCCGCCCCCGGCGACATCCCCGCCGCCCCCGTCGCGGCGCCCGTCCCCGCGAGCATCCTCGTGGTCGACCACCACGCCGCCACGCGCCGCTCCATCGAAGCGAACGCGCGTGCCCTCGGCGCCACGGTGTTCGCCACCGAACACCCTGATGTCGCCGAGGCGTGGCTCCGCGCCCGCGTCCCCGGCGATCCCCCCTGCACCGTCGCGCTGCTCGACCCCGCCTTGGCGATCGGCCCCCTCCTGACCACCATCGCGTCCGACTCCGCGCTCGGTGGGCCCCGCGTCGTGCTGCTCCGCGGCCGCGGCTGGGTCGCCGAGACGAGCGCGCTCCCGCACGACTTCGTGCTCCACAAGCCGGTGCGCTGGGCGCGGCTCGCGCGCGTCCTCAGCGACGACCTCGGCCGCACCCGCGAGCCCGAGCCGCTCCCCGACGGCCCTCCCGCGCGCGTGCTCATCGTCGACGACAACGTCGTCAACCGCCGGCTCGTGCAGGCCATGCTCGAGGCCTCGGGGCACGCGTGCGCGGTCGCGGAGGACGGCCAGGAGGCCGTGGAGCGCGTGGCCGCCGAGCCCTTCGATCTCGTGCTGATGGACTGCTACATGCCCGTCATGGACGGCTGGGCCGCCACGCGGGCCATCCGCGCGGCGGAGCCCGCCGGGCGGCGCATGCCCATCATCGCGCTCACGGCGGCCGAGTCGCAGGCGGAGATCGAGGCCTTCAGCACCGCCGGGATGGACGCCTACGTGCCGAAGCCGTTCCGCCCCGAGAACCTCCTCGACGTGGTTGGTCAGTGGCTTCAGGTGGGGAGCGCGCGCGCGTAGAACGGGGTCCGGGGCGGAGCCCCGGCGGGGCGTTGCGGGGCGGCGCCCCGCCCCAATCTCCAGATAGAACCCCTGCCGTTGCGCTACGTTCGGAGCGCGGACACCCGATCGGCGCGGCCCAGGGCTTCCCACTGGACAACGGCGAGCGCCCGCGCGCGGCCGGCACGGGCGGGGTCGGGGGCGTGGGCGGCGGCGCGCTCGAGGGCCTCGGCGAGGTCGGCGTCGACGAGGTCGGTGGCCGCGAGGAGCTGCGCGGCGCGGGCGAGGTGGGCGTCGTAGAGCGACCACGCGGCGCGGGCGGCGTGCACCGGCACCGCGATGGTGAGCGCAAAGGCGAGAAGGCCGGGGTCTTCGTGGCGCTCGGCGTGCACGCGCGCGGCGTCGAGGAGCGTGCGGGCGTCGGCGGGGCGGTCCTGAAGGTCGAGCACGAGCCCGAGGCGCACGAGCACGGGTCCGATGTCCTCCGAGCCCGCCGCTTCGAGGGTGCGGAGGGCGGCGCGGTAGCCGGCGACGGCCTCGTCGAGCCGCCCGGCGGTGCGGGCGATCTCCGCGCGGGTGAACACCGCCTCCGCCTGGCCCACGCGGTTGCCGCACCGGGCGAACACCACCTGCGCCTCGGCGATGAGCGTGCGCGCGGCGTCGAGGTTCCCGCCGCGCCGAGCGGCCTCCGCGCGTAGTCGGAGGCAATCCGCGTGACCACGATCGTCGCCGGCGCGCACCAGGGCCGCCTGGGCCTGCTGCAGGAGGCGCGCGGCGCGGGCGACCTCGCCCATCGTGAGCGCGAGCGCGCCGAGGCCCATCGCGCACGCGGCGACGACGCGCTCGTCGCCTGAGCGCTCCGCGAGCGCGCGCGCCTGATGGTAGAGTTCGAGCGCACGCGACGGGGCGCCTCGGATACGCGCGACTTCTCCGGCGAGCAGGAGCGTTTCGGAGAGAAGTGCGCCCCATCCGTGCCGGCGCGCGTCGGCGAGGAGCGCCTCGGCGCGTTGCCCGGCGAGGAGCGCCTGGCCCTGCCGGAGGTGGAGCCACGCGTGAAGCAGCCGGCCTTCGCCCCAGCGCGCGTCCGCGGCGGCGGCGCCGATGCCGCGGAGGGCGTCCTCGCGGGCCACGAGGAGGGCGTAGCCGGCCCGGAACTCCCCGCGGGCGGAGCGCTCGCGCGCGGCCTGCATGAGGAACCCGAGGGCGTCGGCGTGAGCGCCCGCGTCGAGGAGGTGGCGGCCAAGGCGCTCGGCGAGGTGGGGCGCGCCGTGCCGGTCGAGGAGCATCGCGGCGCAGGCCCGGTGGGCGTCGGCGGCGCGGCCGGACTCGACGGCGCCGCGCACCACGCTCTCACGGAGCATCCCGTGGGAGAACGTCCACACGAGCTCTTCTTCGTCGCGCTCCACGGGAGACACGAGCCGCTCGAGCACGAGCCGCTCGACGAGCCCGCCGGGGATGCGCGCGCCCGCCGCGGCGCAGGCGGCGGCCCACTCGCCCTCGTCCACCGTGGGGCCGAGCGCGGCGGCGATCTCCAGCGCACGGCGCCCGGCGTAGCCGTTCGGGCCGAGGCTCGCGAGCGCGCGGTCGAGGCGGGCGTCCCACACGGCGTGCAGGTCGTCCGGGAGCTCGGCCTGCGCGCCGGGGCGCAGGGAGAAGCCGTCGTCGCCGGCCTCGAGGATGCCGCGCGCCACCCAGTCGCCCACGAGCCGCACCGCGAACGCGGGATTGCCGCCGCTCCGCGCGCGCACCTGCTCGGCGAGCTCGCCGCCGAGGCCGAGGAGCCCCTCTACGAGCTCGACCTGGTCGTGCTCTCCGAGGGGGCGCACCTCCAGCCACGTCGCCACGGCGCCGAGCCCCGTGAGCTCCGACAACTGCAGGGCCTCCACGGGCCGTTCGGCGAGCGCCTCGGCCTGGGCCGTGAGGAGCAGGAGGATCGGCGCCGGGTTCGACGCCTGCGCGCGGAGCACCGCCGCCGCGAACGCGAGCGCGTCGCCGCCCCACTGCACGTCCTCGATGCGCACGATGACGGGGCGCGCGACGGCCGCGCGCTCCAGGGCGCGGCGCACGAGCGCGTGGCGCTCCGCCGGGCCGTCCATGCCGAGGGTGTCGTCGGGGTCGCCGGCGGGGGCCACCAGCTCCGCGAGGGCCCGGCTCTCCACGGGGTCCACCACGCCACGCAGCCGCTCCGCCACGCGCGCGTGCACCCCGGCGACATCGAGCCCCGTGGCGACGAGCGCGCGTCCCACGAGGTCCGCAAGGGCGCGGGTGGGGTCGCCGTCGGGCGTGTGTTCCACGTGGAACACCTCGGCGCCCCCCACCTCGTGCGCCCGCTCGCACACCCACTCCGCGAGGCGGCTCGTCCCCGCGCCAGAAGGCCCGTGGAGCAGCACCAACCGCGCGGACCACGTCTCCTGCACCTCGCGCAGCGCCTCCCAGAGCCGGTCGCGCTCGCTCTCCCGGCCCACCATCGGAACCCCGCGCAGCGACCACAATCCGAGCCCCGCGCCCACGAGCCGCATCGGCATGCGCGAAGATTCGGCGGCGCGCCAGTTGCTCGGCAGGAGCCCGCCGGGCTCGCGGGTGCCGTCGAGCGTGAGCAGGGCGGCCGCGGCGTCGCCGGCGCGCTGGAGGCGCCGCGTCGGATCCTTCGCGAGCAGCCGGTCGAGCCACGCGCGAAAGCCCGGCGGCACCTCGAAGCGTGCCTCGAACGCCGGAAGTGGGATCTCCTGGTGCGCGAGCGCCAGCACCTCGGGCGGCCGACGCTCCCCGAACGGCGCGCTCCCCGTCGCGAGCCGCCACGCGAGGCATCCCAGCGCATAAAGGTCGGTCCACGGACCGTAATCGCGCCACTCCCGGCGAAATTGCTCCGGCGCCATGTAGGCGGGCGTGCCCGTCACCACGTTGCGCTGCCGCCCCTCCACCTCAAGCGCGAACGCGAGCCCGAAGTCCGTGAGCTTCACGCCGGGCCGGGCGTCCTCGAACGACGCGAAGATGACGTTGTCCGGCTTGATGTCGCGGTGGAGCACCCCGCGGGCGTGCGCGTGGGCGAGCGGCGTGAGCAGGTCGAGCAGGAGCCGCCGGAGCTGGTTCCAGTTGCGCGCAACCGCGTTCTTGAGCGTTCCCCCGGAACAATGCTCCATCGCAAACCAGGGCGAGCCCGCGCGCAGGCGCCCCTCCGAGGCCGCCTCCGCCGCGGCATCCACCGTGCCGTGGTCGAGCACGAGGATGACCCCCGGGTGGTCCAGCCGCGCCACCGCGCGAACCTCGGCGAAGAACGCCTCTCGTAGCCGCGCGTCGTCCCCCTTGAGGAGCTTCACCGCCACCGGCACCTGCTGCCGCGGGTGCACCGCGCGCCACACCTCGCCCATCCCGCCCTGGGCGAGCGGCGCGAGGAGCTGGAACGGACCGAGCGGGACAGACACAGCCGTTGAGCGTACCGCGCGCGGGGGGAGGCGGGGGCGCGGCGACGGGGTTTGCTTTCTGGGGCGGGAGGCGAGCCCCCCGCAACGCCCCCCGTCTCACGACGCCTTGGGGCGCGGCTCCTTCGGCGGACATCGGCGCGGGCGCTCCGACGGGCGGCGCGCCCCTGCACGACGCGGGCGCTACCGGGCGGTGTCCACGCTGATGAGGAGCGCGCCGAGCGAGCGGGCCACGCGCGTCGCGATCTCGAGGTCTTCCGCGTCGAACGGCGCGGGCGGGTTCAGGAGCTCCACGCAGCCGTACGCCGCGCCGGTGTCGCCGCGCACGGGCACCGCGAGCATCGCGTGGGTCGTGTAGCCGGTGGAGCGCGACACGCGGTCGTCGTGGCGCCGATCGCGGCGCGCGTCGCCCACGGAGAGCCCGACGCCGAGCGACACCACGAACCCTGCGATGCCGCGGTCGAGGGGAATCACGGTGTCCACGAGCTTGCCCGCCGCGGGCCCGGAGGCGGCGCGGAAGCGCAGCCCGTCGCCCGAGCGGGTGCGGATCAACACCGCGCCGGCGCCCGCCGGCACGAAGTCGAGGAGCACGCGGAGCGCGATGCCGCACGCGGCCGCCACACCCGTGGCCGAGCTGATCTCCCCGAGGCGGAGGAAGAGATCTTCCCCGAGGTCGTCGGCGAGCACGGGCGTCGGATCGAGCACGAGGCCGGTGGGGAGCGTCTCGCCGAGGTCGGAGGGCGGGTCGGGGTCGCGCGCGGGACGCGTCGGCGCCGGAGGCGCGGCCGCGACGGGCGTCGGCGCCGGAGGCGCGGCCGCGGGAGGCTTCCCACGCCCGTCCTGGCTCGCGACCGCCCCGCCGCCGCCGGGAGGTCCGCGCCACTCGGGCACGTCCTGCGCCCCGACGTCGCCGGCGTCCGGGCCGCGGCCGGTGCGAACGCTCGCGGCTCCGTACGGAGGGGGATCGCCGATGGTGCGGGTGGGGTCGACGCTGGCGGGCACGCGCGCGGGCCAGTCCGGGGCCTCCAACGCGTCGAAGCTCGTGGTCGGCATCACGAACACCGGCGCCGCGCCCACGGGCGTGATGTGGATCTCGAGGTCCGTCATGCGGTCGCGGGCGATGGCGCCGCCGTCCTCTCCGGCCTCGATCGCGAGGCTACCGAGCTCGGAGAGCTCCACGCCCACCTGCGGCAAGCCCTCGGCAAGCGCCTCGAACCACCCGGCGGCCTCCACGACCACCTCCGCAAAACCGATGCTCACCCGCCATTGTTGCGTCATCTTCGGACGGTATCACGCGCGCGCGCTCCGATCGCACCCGCGCCGGCGCGACACGAACCGCGCCTACCGGTCGGTGCGCTCCCACCCGCCCGGGCCCGCGCGCAGCTCGGCGGTGGGCCAGTAGGCGAGGTCGAGCTTGAGCGTGATCACCTGGGTCTTTCCGTCGAGGTCGGCCACGCGGAGCCGCACGGCGCCTCGGTCGGGGCGCCCCGCCACGGCGGCAAGGAAGGCGTCGAGCGTGGGCGTGGGCATGCCGTCCACGGCGAACACCCGGTAGGTGCCGCGCAGGCCGTAGCGCGACGCAGGCGAGCCGCTCGCGGTGGCGCTCACGTACACCCCTTCGGGCGCGAGGCCGTAGTCCGCGGCGAGGGGGGCGTGCGGCGCGTGGAGAACGGCGCCGGCCCAGAGCGCGAGGCGGTCGATGCCCGCGCCGTCGAGCGGCACGGTGGCGAGGTCCACGTCGAGCTCCGCACCGTCGCGAAGCACGGTCACACGCATTCGCTCCTTCACCGCGTGACGCTCTACGTCGCGGAAGCGCGCGACGGGCTCGCCGTCGACGGCGAGGAGCAGGTCGCCCTCGCGCAGGGCGGTGGCGGCGGGCGTTCCCGCCTCCCGACGCACAATCCACAACACCTGGCGCCGCTTGGGGTCTACCTCGGAGAGCCGCGTCGCCCAGCCTTCGGGCAGGCCGCGCTCGCGGGCAGACGCGAGGTTCATCGGGGCGAGCTCGGCGCCGAACCCGCGCACGGTGGGCAGGCGCCCCTCCTCCACGGGGTCGATGACGTCTCGGAGAAGGTCGGTCGGGATGCCGCGGAAGAACGCCTGGGGTTTGTCGCCGCGATCCTCCACGAAGCTGGTCCAGAGCGCCTGCACGCGCCCCGCGCGGTCGGCGAGCACGCCGCCCACCACGGAAGCGGCGCGCTCCACGCCCACGGAGTCGAGGTTCCGGTCGCGGAAGTAGGGCGGGCGCGGCACGGTGAGCAGCACCGGCAGGAGCGGCGTGGCCTTGGTCTCCTGCTGGAGCACTTCCTGCTGGGGCGAGAGGCCCACGTGGAACGTGGTGTCGCCCGCTTCCAGGGCGCGCGGGGCGAGGCGCACCGCGGTCACCGGCGTGTCGCCGAGCGCGGCGGGGTCGTACGACACCACCACGAGCCCGTGGATGGGGTGAATCCACTCCACCTTGCCGGGCACCTTCACGGTGCCCGCGAAGGTCAACGTGAGGTCGGCGAGGGCGATGGGCACGGTGTCGCGGTCGACGAGGACGCGGCCGCGCGCGGCGTCGATGACCACCCCGGTGCCGCTGAAGTTGCCCGCGTAGATGCCCTCCGCGCGGTACGGCACGGTGTTGGCCACCCACACGAGCGACGGCGCGAGGGCCTTCGCGGTGGCGCCCTCCACGGCCGGGAGCGAGCCGGTCATCGGCGCCACGGCGGCCTCGGCGGAGGGCCCGGCGGAGGCCACGCACGGCCAGGTGCCGGTCACGTCGTCGCGCGTACACCGGCGCATGGGGAACCACCGGCGGTCGATGGTGACCACCGCCACCTGTTCCCGGCGCGGCTCGCGGGGGTCGATCCACCGCACGGGCACGCGCTCCCGGGGCGCCCGGCGTGCGAGGGCGGCCTCGAGCGCG
>CAXNIN010000174.1:0-9015 GCA_964202365.1 Myxococcota bacterium
GTTGCGGGGGGGCGGAGCCCCCCTGCCCCAGGAACAACCGGACTTAGACCGTGCCCCACTTGCCGAGCCCGACGCTCGGGACGGCCTTCATGATGGAGCTCTTGAGGATCTCGGAGAGCACGGTCACGCCGCCGAGCATCTCCATGAGCTCCTCGCGGCCCTCGGACTTCGACAACTTCCGGCGGATGAGATCCGGGCGGAGGTAGAAGTTCATGTACGCCTTGGTGCGATACTGGCGCAGGCGCTCGGCGGTGAACGTCTCGGTTTCGAGCTGGGGAATCGGGCCGCCACCGTTGATGGTGTAGCGGCGCCAGAAGTCGCCGTCGACGTAGCCGCGTTCCTGGGCGATGCGGTACAGGTCGGTGGCGGGGAGCGCCGTGGCCACGGAGTACGAAGCCCAGTCGAGCCCGATGCTGGAGGAGAAGCGGATCATCTCCTCGACGTCGTCCGGAGTGGCGTCGTAGTAGCCGACCATGAAGTAGCCGCGCGTCTCGATGCCGACTTCGCGCGCGATGCGGAACGCGCGCTCGGTCTGCTCGCGCGTGATCTGCTTGTTCATGATCTTGAGGACGCGGTCCGTGCCGGCTTCCACGCCCATGTGGATGCTCTTGAGGCCGGCGCGCTTGAGCAGGGTGAGGGTCTCGCGGTCCACCGTGTCGACGCGGGCGCGGATGTTGAACTTCACCTTCAGGTTGCGCCGCAGGATCTCCTCGGAGAGCTTGCGCATGCGCTTCTTGCCGATGGTGAACGTCTCGTCGAACATGACGATTTCGCGCACGCCGTACGTCTTCTCGAGCCACTCCATCTCGTCGACGACGAGCATGGGATCACGGAAGCGGAGCTTCTCACTGTACACCTGCGAGCAGTAGCCGCAGTGCCAGGGGCAGCCGCGCGTCGTCACCATGGTGGCGAACGGCTTCAGCAGCGTGAGGCAGTTGTACTGCCCCATCGGGAGCAAATCCCACGCGGGCATGGGATAGCGGTCGATGTCCTTCGGCACGGGGCGCGCCGGGTTCTGGACGATCTCGCCTTCGCTGGTGCGGACCACCGTGCCCGGGATCTTGTCGAGGGGCGACCCGGACTCCACGTGGTCGCAGATGTCGAGCATGGTCTCTTCGCCGTCGCCGACGACCGCCATGTCGAAGCACTCCCACGTCAGGGATTCCTTCGGGTAGATGGAGAGCTGGGGACCGCCCACGACGACGAGCGCGCGGGGATACTCGGCCTTCACCATCTGCGCGATCTCGATGACCGCGGGCCAGCCGAGGGTCTTCGCGGTGAGCGCGACGATGTCGGGCGCGAAGTCGCGAACGCGGGGGCCCGCGTCCTTCGGGTAGAGGTTTTCCGCGTGCAGGTCGATCATGCCGACCTGGTACCCGTGCTGGCGAACCCAGGCGGCGAGCTGGGCAAGGGCGAGCGACGGGAAGATCCCCAGCTTCTCAGCGGCCTTCTTCGACAGCGGCTGCTGGTCGGCGGCCTCGTGGTACTTGATGAAGAGGATCTTCGTCTTCTTCTGGGACACGCACACCTCGGTCGGGGATGTCGCAGCGTAGCATCCGGCCGCCCCGGCGGGGGCAGAACCGTGCGCGCCGAACTGCGGTCTCGGCTACCGACCCCACTGTACGCGCCCGGGACGGCCGATCCGACGCCCGCCGCGGAGGTTCGGCCGCGCGGCGATTCCGGTGCTACATTGCCCACCTGGAGTCTCCCTCGATGATCTCGTCGCTCGTCCTGTTGCTTGCTTGCTCCGGTACGTCCATCAACACCGACACCGCGGACACCGTCGCCGACACCGACGACACGAACTCGAGCCTCACCGCGCCGCCTCTCGTCATCAACGAGCTCCTCGCCGTGAACGACACCACCTACGCCGACAACGCCGGCGAGTACGACGACTGGATCGAGCTCTACAACACCGGCTCCGCCATCGTGCAGTTCACCGGCCTGTACCTCTCCGACGACACCGACAACCCGCTGAAGTGGGCACTCCCGAGCGGCCAGGGCATCGACGCCGGCGGGTTCTCCCTCTTCTGGGCCGACGACGACGACGGCAACGGCGACTCCGGCACGCCGAGCCAGGGCGACCGCCACACGAGCTTCAACCTCTCGTCCGAAGGCGAGACGCTCTACCTTACGTACGCCGAGGGCGGCGAGTCCGTCACGGTCGACGCCATCGAGTTCGGCCAGCAGCAGCCGGACATCTCGGCCGCGCGCGTGCCGGACGGCTCCCTGAACTGGCAGTACGGCACCCCCACGCCCGACGCATCCAACGGAGGCCGGTAAGGGTCCGTCCGGAAACAACGTTCAGCACCGAGGGCGCCACTAGGCGGCGGACGCGAGTCCAGGGGCGGCCGGATGCAAACGTCGTTTCCGGACGGGCCCAAAGGGCCACGCCGCGCGCGTGTTAAGGGGCCGGCCGGAGGAAAGCCTGCGCCGCATCCCTCTCCTCGCGCTCGCGCTCGCCGCCTGCACGCGCGGCGACCCCGACGCCGCGGCGGGCGACACCCTCACGATCGCGCTGCCTTCCGACGTTCGGGACCTCCTCCCGGTGCTCTACGCCTCGACGACCGAAGGCAACGTCGTCTCCGCGCTCCAGATGCCGCTGCTCGAGCCGTCGTTCGACTGCGACCTCAAGTTCAAGCCGGGGCTCGCCCGGGAGTGGCGCTTCTCGGAGGACGGCCGCACCCTCACGGTCGATCTGCGCGGCGACGTCACGTGGCCCGACGGCACCCCCGTAACGGCCGACGACGTCCGCTTCGCGTGGACGCTCGTGGCCGACCCGAAGGTGAAGAGCCCCCGCGCCGACTCGCTCGGCCGCCTGCAAGGCGGCAAGGGCCCCCGCGTCGTGAGCCCCACCACGCTCGAGTGGACCTTCGCGGCCGCCTACGACCGTACGGCCATGCTCGCGGTGGTAGCTGGGGTGCTGCCGGTGCCGCGCCACCTGCTCGACAGCCCAACGGTAGACCGCGCCTCGCTCCGCGGGCACCCGCTCGACGTGCAGTCCCCGGTGGGCACCGGCCCGTGGAAGCTCACGAGCTGGGAGCAAGGCGCCCGCATCGTCCTCGAGCCCAACGAACGCTTCGTTGGTCCCGACGAGCTCCGGCCGAAGCTCGACCGTGTCGTGCTCCAGAGCCTCCCCGACTACCGCGGGCGTGTGGCCGCGCTGGAGGCAGGCAGCGTCGATGTCGTAGAGGGGCTCGCCGTCGAGGACGCCGACCGCCTCGTCGCCGCCGACCCCACGCTGCAGCTCCGCCGCCGCGGGTGGCGCGCCGTGGAGTACGTGGCTTGGAACGGTGTGGACCCCGAGGACTGGAAGCGGCGCGCCGTGGGCTCGGCCGGCGCCCGCCCCGCCGAAGCGAACCCGCACCGCCTGTTCGGCGACCGCGAGGTGCGCCGCGCGCTCGGCACCGCGCTCGACACCCAGGGCCTCATCGGGAGCCTGCTCACCTCCGCCCGCACCGGCGAAGTGTACGGGCGGCCCGCCGTCGGCACGATCACCCCCGCTTTGTGCCGCGTGCACAACGACGGCATCGTGCCGCTCCCGTTCGCGCCCGAAGACGCCCGCGCGCGCCTCGCGGAGCTCGGCTGGGCGGACACCAACAACGACGGGTGGCTCGACAAGGATGGCCAGCCGTTCCGCTTCACCCTGCTCACGAACGCCGCGTGGCCGCGCCGAACCAGGGCCGCGGAGCTCATCGACGCGCAGCTCGCCGCCATCGGCGTGGACGTGGTGGTGGAGCCCCTCGCGCCCGTCACGTTCTACGAGCGCCTGAAGGCGCGCGACTTCGACGCGGCGCTCTCGAGCTGGTCGGCCTCGCTCTACGTCGACCCGTCCCCAATCTGGGGCGAAGACAGCGAGTACAACTTCACCACCTACCGGAACCCGCGCGTCGCCGAGCTCCTCGCGCGCGGACTCTCCGAGACCAACGCGGACGCCGCGAACGCCGTGTGGAAGGATCTCCAGACCGAAATCTACGCCGACCAACCCTACGCCTTCTTGTACTGGACGGACGAGATCGTCGGCGTGGACGGCCGCTTCCAGGGCGCTACCGTGGATGTGTTGGGCGGCTGGCGCGACCTGCACGCGTGGCGCGTGGGGGATGTTCCGCCGCCGGCCGGCCCTTAGCCGCTCGACAGCATGATTTTTACGTTAAGCGGCGCGTCATCGGAGGGGATGATGGCGTCCGCAAGCTTCAAGTCCGTCGTCGAGATGTTCCACCATCGGGTGCGTTCCACGCCGGACACCGAGGCGATCCACTACCGCCGGGACGGTAGCTGGCACGTGATGAACTGGAAGGAAGTGGGCACGCGCAGCCGCGCGATCGCCTGCGGCCTGCGGGCGCTCGGCCTCGGCGCCGAGCAGCGCACCGCCATCCTCTCGGGCACGCGCGCCGAGTGGATTCTCGCGGACATGGGCATCCTGTGCGCCGGCGGCGCCACGACCACCATCTACCCGTCGAACACCCCCGAGGAGTGCGCGTACATCCTCCAGGACTCCGACTCCCGCATCGTCTTCGTCGAGAACCAGCGCCAGGCCGACAAGCTCGCGGCCGTGCGCGACCAGGTCCCCGAAGTGAAGCACGTCGTGATCTTCGACGGCCAGGCGAGCGCGGACGGCTGGGTGATCTCCCTGGCGCAGCTCGAGAAGCAGGGGCACGACTGGGAAGCGAAGAACCCCGGCCAGTACGAGGCCGTGGCGGACGCCGTCGGGCCCGACCACCTCGCTACCCTCATCTACACCTCGGGCACCACCGGGAAGCCCAAGGGCGTGATGCTCACGCACGACAACTGGGTGTACGAGGGCGAGGCGGTCGACGCGATGGGGATGATCACCCCCGCCGACAAGCAGTTCCTCTTCCTCCCGCTCGCGCACTCCTTCGCGAAGGTGCTCGAGATCGCGTTCATCCGCATCGGTACGCCCACCGTGGTCGACGGCGACATCGACAGCCTCGTCGACAACTTGAGCGCCACCAACCCCACCTACATGGGTGCTGTGCCCCGCATCTTCGAGAAGGTGTACAACAAGGTCGTCGCGAACGCGCGCGAAGCCGGCGGGATGAAGCTCAAGATCTTCACGTGGGCCATCGCGGTGGGCCGCGAGGTGAGCCAGCTCCGCCAGGCGAAGAAGGAGCCGACCGGCTGGCTCGCGCTGAAGTACTCCATCGCAGACCGCCTCGTGTTCCAGAAGCTCAAGGCCCGCTTCGGCGGCCGCATCCGCTTCTTCATCTCGGGCGGCGCCCCGCTCTCCCGCGAGATCGCCGAGTTCTTCCACGCGGCCGACATCCTCGTGCTCGAAGGCTACGGGCTCACCGAGTCGAGCGCCGGCACCTTCATGAACCGGTACGATGACTACCGCTTCGGCACGGTCGGGCCGCCCATGGTGAACACCCAGGTGAAGCTCGCCGGCGACGGCGAGATCCTCATCAAGGGTCGCGGCATCATGAAGGGCTACTACAACCGGCCCGCGGACACCGCGGAGACTCTCGACGCCGACGGCTGGCTCCACACCGGCGACATCGGCGTGGTGAACGACGGCTTCCTCAAGATCACCGACCGCAAGAAGGACCTCATCAAGACCTCCGGCGGCAAGTACGTCGCGCCCCAGGAGATCGAGAACAAGCTCAAGGCGCGGTCGCCGCTGGTGTCCCAGGTGCTCGTGCACGGCGACAACCGCAACTTCTGCAGCGCGCTCATCGCCGTGGCCGAGGACAACGCGAAGGGCTGGCTGCAGTCCCAGGGGATGGCCGCCGGCAGTTACGCGGAGATCGTCGCGAACCCCAAGGTCAACGAGGAGCTGGGCCGCGTGGTGGAGGAGCTCAACCTCGAGCTCGCGAGCTACGAGTCCATCAAGAAGTTCGCGCTCCTCCCGCGCGACCTCTCCCTCGAAGACGGCGATCTCACGCCCAAGATGAGCGTGAAGCGAAAGGTCGTCGAGCAGAAGTACAAGCACCTCCTCGACAAGTTCTACGAGGGGACGCTTCAGGCCCTGTGATGGGCCGCGTGGGCCGCCGTTCGGGGCCGGAGGGCGCGCCGCCCTCCGATCCCGGATAGAGAGCGCGCGATGAATTCCCGCATCCCCGGCTTCTACCGCCTCGGGCCCGACGCGCGGCTCGCCGCCGTGGCCGCCGAAGTCGGCCTCGACTCCACCGCCACCGCCGCCTGGCGGGACGCCGGCCTGACGCTCGCCAACGCCGATGCCATGATCGAGAACGTCGTCGGCACCTTCGCGCTCCCCTGCGGCGTGGCGGTGAACCTGCTCCTCAACGGAGTGGACCGCCTCGTTCCCATGGTGGTCGAGGAGCCGAGCGTGGTGGCCGCCGTCTCGAACATGGCCCGCGTCGTGCGCCCCGGCGGCGGCGTCACCGCCACGGCGGACGCGAGCGTGATGATCGGCCAGGTGCAGATCGTCGAGCCGAGCCCGGGCGCGGCCGAACGCCTCCGCGACGCGATTCCCGCCCTGCTCGAGCGGTGCCGCGGCGTGCACGGCCAGCTCGAGGCCCTCGGCGGCGGCATCCGGGGCATGGAAGTCCGCGCGCTCCGGTACGACGAGCCCGGCGAGCGCCCCGAGGACATGGTGGTGCTCCACTTCTTCCTCGACTGTGTCGACGCCATGGGCGCCAACATGGTGAACACGCTCGCGGAGCGCCTCGCGCCGCACGTCGTGGCGATCACCGGCGGCACCGTCGGGCTCCGCATCCTCTCGAACTTCGCCGACCGTCGGCTCGTGCGCGCGTCCGTGCGCATCCGCCCCGAACAGCTCGACGCCGAACGCGGCATCGCCATGGCCGAGGGCATCGCCGCCGCGTACCGCTTCGCCTACGCGGACCCCTACCGCGCCGCCACGCACAACAAGGGCATCCTAAACGGCATCGACGCCGTCGCGATCGCCACCGGCAACGACTGGCGCGCGATCGAGGCCGGCGCCCACGCCTGGGCCGCGCGCAACGGCCGCTACGGCCCGCTCTCCTCCTGGAAGATCGACGCCGAAGGCACCCTCGTGGGCGTCATCGAGCTCCCGCTCCAGGTGGGCACGGTCAGCGGGCCCATCCGCGTACATCCCACGGTGCAGGGCAACCTCAAGGTGGCCGGCGTCACGGGCGCCGCGGACCTCGGCTGCCTCATGGCCGCCGTAGGCCTCGTGCAGAACCTCGGCGCCCTCCGCGCCCTCGCCACCGAGGGCATCCAGGAAGGCCACATGCGCATGCACGCGCGCACGGTCGCCATCGGCGCGGGGGCCGAGGCCGGCGAGGTGCAGGCCGTCGTCGCCGCGCTCGTCGCGACGCACGAGTTCACGGTCGAGCGCGCCCGCGAGGAGCTCACCCGCATCCGGGCGACGTAGGCGGTGGAAACCGGGTGGACCGGCTCCGCGCCCGGGAAGCTCATCCTCTCGGGCGAGCATGCCGTGGTGTACGGCTACCGCGCCGTCGCCGCCGCCGTCTCGCTGCGCACCACCGTCACCTTGCGTCCGCGAAACGGACCGTCCGGGCTCGACTCCTGCACCTTCCAGGACGACCGCCTGTGGCCCGCGCTCGCGACGATTCTCCCCGACCACGGGCTCGGCGTCTCCATCACCTCCGAGCTCCCCATCGGGTGCGGCATGGGCTCGAGCGCCGCGCTCGCCATCGCCACCCTGCGCGCGCTCGGCGCCCGCGAAGGCCGACTGCCCGCCTTCGACGAGCTCTTTACGCGGGGGTTCCTCCCGGAGCGCGTGCTGCACGGCACCCCCTCCGGCGTCGACCACGCGGTGAGCGCGCTCGAACGGGTGGTGCTCTACCGCCGCGAGGGCCCCGAGATCCTGCCGCTGGACGTGCCGACGCCGCTCCGCCTCGTCGTCGTCGACACCGGCTCGCCCGGCGACACCGCGCGCATGGTGGCCGGCGTGCGCGCGCGCGCCCCCCACGCCGCGCTCCGCTCCATCGGCGCCCTCGCCGAGATGGTGTCCGCGCGCCTCCAACGCGGCGAAGACCCCGGTCCGCTTTTCTCCGAAAACCAGCTTCTCCTAAGGAAGATCGGCGTCTCGACCCCGCTGCTCGACGCCGTGTGCGCCACGCTCGTGGCCGCCGGCGCCACCGGGGCCAAGCTCGCGGGGGCCGGCGGTGGGGGCGTGGCGATCGCGTCCGTGACCGCCGCAACCGAAGAGCCCGTGCGCGCCGCCGCGAGCGCCCTCGGCCTCCGCGTGTTCTCGGTGCTCGTGGGCGGGTAGCGCACCCCGCGCGCCCCGCCGTTCCGGGGGCCGTCGCGCGGCGGCCGCGATAAACGACGGCGTGACCATCGCAACCGCCATCGCCCACCCGAACATCGCGCTCTGCAAGTACTGGGGCAAGCGCAACCGCGCGCTGAACCTCCCGGCCACGCCGAGCCTCTCCCTCACGCTTGCGCCGTTCGCGACGCGCACCACCGTGAACTGGGGGGCTGACGCCGATGAGGCCTGGATCAACGGCAACCTCCTCGGGGGCAAGGAAGCGCGGCGGGTGTTCGCCTGCCTCGACCGTATGGACCCCTGGCGCCCGCGGTGCGTCGTCACCAGCGAGAACAATTTCCCGACGGCGGCCGGCCTCGCGTCGTCGTCCTCGGGGTTCGCGGCGCTCGTGGTCGCCGCGGACGCCGCGTCGGGGCGCGCGCGCTCCGTCGAAGAGCTCGCGGTGTTCGCGCGCCGCGGCTCGGGCAGCGCCACCCGGAGCCTCTTCGGGGGCTGGGCCGAGTGGCCGATGGGCACGCGCGCGGACGGCGCCGACTCCCACGGCGTTCCGCTCGCCCCGGCCGACCACTGGGACGTGCGCATGCTCGTGGCCGTGCTCGCGCCGGGCCCAAAGGAGACCTCGTCCACCGACGGCATGGTGCACACCCAGCAAACGAGCCCCTACTTCCCCGTGTGGACCGAGTGCGCGCCCGCCGACGTCGAAGCCGCGCGCGCCGCCGTGCGCGCCCGCGACATCGAGGCCTTAGGCGCCATCATGGAGCGCTCGGCCATGCGGATGCACGCCAGCATGCTCGCCGCCGACCCGCCCCTCTGCT
>CAXNIN010000175.1:0-9007 GCA_964202365.1 Myxococcota bacterium
CCCGCGAGCGCCGGGGCGTACGGCGCGGACACAGGCAGCGCCTGGCCCGTCACGAGCGACACGAGCGCGCGGGTGGACTCCTCGTGCGAGCGGAGAAACGCGATGTGCGCTTCCGACATCGACCGCGTGAAGGATTCCTGCACGTCGGCCATCTGGCGCTGGCTCTCCTGGAACGCCATCACCCAGGGGTTGGGGCCCCAGGTTGCCGGCTGGGCGGGCGCGACGGGCGCGGCGTGGGCCACGGGCGCGGCCTGCGCCGGCGGGGGTTGGGGCGATGCGCTCACGGGCGCCGGAGCGGCCGGCGCGGCGGGGATCGGGTGACTGTGGACTCCGTTCTTCACGGGAGCGTCCTCCTTGTGCGGGGCGGTGCGAGAGGGGGGAGGGGGCGGGAGCAGCTTCGCGTCGTCGGGCGCGGGCCAGGGCTTCCCGAAGTTGGAGCCGTTGATCTCGACGGCCATCCGGAGCGGCGGCGCGACGAACGGAGCGGGGTTGCGCTGGGCCCAGAGCGCGTCGAAGCGCACCGGGAGGCCGATGGCGGCGGCGCGGCCGAGCGCGGCGAGCAGCGCGTGCACGCCGTCGCCGCCCTTCTGATCCACCGCGAACGCCTCGTGGGGGCGCTCGCCGAGGATGCGACCCACCAGCCCGGTGAGCGTGCCACCCGGGCCCACTTCGATGAACGTACGAGCGCCCGCGGCGTACATCGCCTCGATCTGCTCGACGAAGCGCACGGGCTTCGCGAGGTGCTCGCCGAGGCGGCCCGCGAGGCCGTCGAGCGTGTGGGGCGCGGCGGTGGTGTTCGACCACACCGGCACGTTCGGCTCGGAGAACGCGACGCCGCCGAGGTGTTCGGCGAACGCCGTCGCGGCCGGCGCCACCAGCGGCGAGTGGAACGCGGTCGCGACGTGCAGGCGGGTGGCCCGCAGCCCGGCCGCCTTCAGGCGCGCCATGGCGGCGTCCACCGCCTCGACGGTGCCGGCGATCACGGTCTGCTCGGGGGCGTTGTAGTTGGCGATGCCCACCCCCTCCGCGAGGTGGGGCGCGACGAGGTCGGCGGCGGCGGTGACCGCGGCCATCGCACCCGGGATGTCGCTCGCGCCGGCCATCAGGAGCCCGCGGCGCCGCGCGGCCTTCATCCAGTCGTCGAACGAGAGCGCGCCGCTCGCCCAGAGGGCGGTGAGCTCGCCGAAGCTGTGCCCGGCGGTCATGTTCGCCACGAGGCCGCACGCGCCGAGCATCGCGAGCATCGCGGCGCTGGTGGCGCCGATGGCGGGCTGCGCCCACTCGGTGCGGACCAGGTTCGCCTCATCGGCGGCGCGGTCCTCGGGGGTGTAGGTGGGACGGGGGAAGATCGCCATCCCGAGGCCGGGAACGGCGCGCTCGGCGGCGTCGAACGCGCCGCGGGCGGCGTCGAACCGCATCGCGAGGTCCCGCCCCATGTCGAGGTACTGGCTCCCCTGACCGGGGAACAGGAACGCCACCTTCCCGGCTTCGAACGCCGGGTGGAAGAACACGCCGGCCCGAACCATCGGCTTGCCCGCCTTCACCGCCGCGATGCCCTTGTCGAGCATGGCGCCGAGGTCGGAGTGGGGGCCGTCGGCGTCGATCAGAAGCGCGATGCGCACGGGCTTCTCCGCCGCGAACGCCTTCTGCGTCTCGTACGCGAGCCCGAGCACCGGGCCGCCGCGCGACGCCTCGAGCTGGGCCACGAGGGCATCCGCGGAGTTCGCCGAGAACACGAGGAGCTCGCCGTGGGCGGGGTCCGCGCGGTCGGGCCGGCGCCCGTCGCCGACGTACTCTTCGCAGGTCATGTGGAAGTTGGAGCCGCCGAAGCCGAAGGAGCTCACGCTCGCGCGGCGAGGATGGCGCGCGGCGTGCACCCAGGGGCGCGCCTCGCTGTTGACGTAGAACGGGCTGTTCGGGAAGTCCGCCTGCTTCGTCGGCTTCGTGATCTTGATGGTCGGCGGCAGGATCTTGTGGTGCAGCGCGAGCACGATCTTGATGAGGCCGGCGGCGCCCGCCGCGGCCTTCGTGTGGCCGATCTGCGACTTGATCGAGCCGAGCGCGCACCACTGGCGGTCCTTCCGGCCCGACTCCTCGAACACCATCTTGAGGCCCTTGATCTCCGCGGCGTCGCCCGCCTTGGTGGCGGTGCCGTGGGCCTCCACGAGGTCGACGGTCTCGGGGCCGTAGCCGGCCACCTCGTACGCCTTCCGCAGCGCGCGGGCCTGGCCTTCGGGGACGGGCGCGTACACCGACTTGGAGCGCCCGTCGCTCGAGGTGCCGATGCCGCGAATCACTGCGTACACCTTGTCGCCGTCGCGCTCGGCGTCGGCCAGGCGCTTGAGCGCCACCATGCCGAGCCCCTCGCCGAGCAGCGTGCCGTCGCCCGACTCGTCGAACGGGCGGCAGTCGCCGGTGGGAGAGAGCGCCGGCGTCTTGCTGAAGCACATGTGCATGAAGATGTCGTTCAGCGTGTCCACGCCGCCCGTCACCACCATGTCCGACTGCCCGAGGCGAAGCTCGTTGATCGCGAGGTGCACGGCGGCGAGCGCGCTCGCGCAGGCGGCGTCCGTGATGCAATTCGTGCCGCCGAGGTTCAGGCGGTTGGCGATGCGGCCGGCGACCACGTTGCCGAGGAGGCCGGGGAAGCTCGACTCCTGCCACGGCACATAGTGGTTCGCGATGCGGTCGCAGGCTTCCTTCACGTCGGCCGGGCTCATGCCCATGCTCGTGAGGGAGCGCTCCCACACTGGGCGCTGCAGACGGCTCACGAGCGAAGAGAGCAGCTCCTGCGCGCCGGTCACGCCGAGAATGACCGAGATGCGGCTGGTGTCGAGCGTGTCGGTCTGGTGGCCGGACACGTCGTCGAGAACAGCCTTCGCCACGATCAAGGCGAGTAGTTGCGAGGTGTCCGTCGCCGGGAGGATGGAGGGCGGGATGCCGAAGCCCATCGCGTCGAACGCGACGTCCGGGAGGAACGCCCCGCGCCGCGCGTAGGTCTTGTCCGGGGCCTTGGGGTCGGCGTCGTAGTAGTCGGACAACCGCCAGTGGCCCTCGGGGATCTCCTTGATGAGATCGACCTTGGCGAGGATGTTCTGCCAGAAGCCGGTCACGTCGAGGGAGCCGGGGAACAACGCGCCGACGCCGACGACGGCGATCGGGGTGAACGCGTCCGGCGTGAAGGTGGACGTGGACATGGGCAGCCTCTCCTAAACCAGGGGACGGGGAGCGAAGGTGAAGGCCTCGTCGGGCATCGGCGCGCCGAACGCGCGCAGTTGCTGCGCGCGGGTGACGGCGGCCGCGCCCTCGAGGAGGTTCGCGGCGATCTGGACCACGGTGCGGGCCGAGGCGGGCTCGAGGAAGGTGCCCTTCGCCCAGGCGTTGAACGCGCCCTGCGCGGGGCCCGCCCAGATCTGGTAGTCGGCCACGCGGGTGGGGTCGCCCTCGATGGCCCACCGGCTCGACTTGCCGAGGTACCACCGGAACACCAGGGCCATCTTGTGCTTCCCGTCGGTGTCGGCCTTCGCCACCTGGCGGGCGTCGCGCCCGTTCCAGAAGGAGCGCGTCGCGTCCCACACCGTGGCGAAGTCCGCCTTGAAGATGTCCTTCTCCACCTTGGCGCGGTCCGCGGCGGGGATGGCGTCCCAGCTCTCGTAGCCGCGGTAGAGGTCGCGCAGCTTGTGGGCGCGCGAGGCGAAGAGCGTGCCGCGCTTGAGCACCTGCACTTCCACGCCCAGCTCGAACATGTCCGCGGCGGGCGCCATCGTCACGTCGGCGATGTCGGCCTTCGCGAGCAGCTCCTTGGCGGCGGGCGCGAGGGCGGCTTCCACCGTGCACTGATTCACGGAGCCGGTGAGGACGTACGCGGCGCCGAGCGCGAACGCGGACGCGACGGAGGCCGGGGTGCCGAGGCCGCCCGCGGCGCCGACGCGCACGGGGCGGGTGTAGCCGTGTTCGGCCACCATGCGGTCGCGGAGGGCGGCGATGGTGGGGAAGAGCGAGCCGAGCGGCCGGTTGTCGGTGTGCCCGCCGGAGTCGGACTCGACGGTCACGTCTTCCGCGAGGGGCAGCTTCCGCGCGAGGCGGGCCTCTTCGGCCGTCAACTTGCCGTCGCGCACGAGGCCGTCGAGGAGCTCGGCGGGGGGCGGGGCGAGGAATCGCGCGGCCGTCTCCGGGCGGGAGATCTTCGCGAAGAGGTAGTTCTTCCGGTGGATGCGGCCGTCGGCGCCCACGGAGAGGCCGGAGCAGGCGTACCGCACCACGTGGGGCGTGAGGCCCATGTACGCGGAGGCGCTCACCCGGCGCACGCCGCGCGCGAGGTAGAGCTCGACGATGCCGGCCTCGAGGAGCGGCTCACTCGGGCTGTGAATCAGGTTTGCGCCGAAAGGAAGGTCGCCGACCGCGGACTGGATTTCGTCGAGCGCCGCGGTCACGCGGCCGAGCGAGAGGCCCGCCGCGCCGAAGAAGCCGAGCATGCCGGCGCGGGCCATCTCGATGACGATGGCGGTGGAGCAGATCCCGTTCGCCATCGCGCCCGCGATGTAGGGGAACCGGGTGCCGTGCACCTCGTTGAACGAGCGATCTCCGAGCCATTCCGGCCAGATGGGCGGCAGGGTGCCGAGCCAGCCGTGGTCGCCGGGGCCCGCGGCGCCCGGCTGGATCTGCCCGCCGAAGGCCACGCCGACGCGGCCGTTCCCCGGCTCGCGGACGATGTGGGCGGCCTCGCGGAAGCGCGCGGCGGCGGCGGCGAGGGCGGGCCGGTCGAAGGCGCCGGGCTCGCCGGGGCTGAAGGTGCCGAGCAGAGGGAGGGGGGTCGACAGAGGAGCTCCAGGGGCGCGCCGAGGCGCGGCGATCTACTCCGTCACGGTGGCCCGGGTGTCACGGTCACGTCATGGCTACGGGGTTTCGGCCAAGGGTCAGATAGATGCGGCAGAAAGAGATTGTTCTATCCTGTATCGACACCTATCGGTGGCGACCCTCTGCGTGACCATCCGGGCGCCGCTCGGCCCGCCGGCAGGCCCGTTCCCGGATACGGGGCGCGCATGTTCGCCATCCGCGCGCCGGATCACCTCGGGGACGGCGTCATGGCCCTCCCGGCGATTCGCGCGCTCGCCGCGCTCGGCCCCGCGCGCGTCTACGCCCCGGCGTGGGGGAGCGCCCTCTACGAAGGCCTCGACGTTTCGCCGCGCGACGCCGCTCCCGAAGGGGAGATCGGCGTCCTCTTCAAGCCGAGCTTCGGGGCGGCCTGGCGCTGGCGCCACCTTACGCGCCGCGTGGGCCTCGCCACGGCGGGCCGCGGCCCGCTCCTCACCGACGCGCTCCCGGTGCGCGCCGAACACCGCCGCGCCTCCTACGATCGTGTCGCTGCCTCGCTCGGCGCGCTCGTCGGCCCCGTGCGCTACACCTCGCGCGCAACCGCCCCCGCGATCCCCGCCGGCGCCGTCGGTCTCAACCCGTGGAGCCCGTCCGCCACGGTTCGGTGGCCCCACTTTCGCGCGCTCGCGGACCGCCTCGCCGGGCGCGCCCCCGTCGTGTTCTTCGCGGGACCCGGCGAAGAAGCACAGGTTCGGGCCCTCGCCGGCACACACCCCGTTGTCGCCGGCCTCCCGCTCCCGGCGTTCGCCGCCGCGCTCGACGCCTGCGCCGTGTTCGTCAGCAACGACAGCGGCGCGGCCCACTTCGCCGCGGCGGTCGGCACGCCCGTCGTGATGCTGCACGGCTCGACTACCGCCGATCGCACCGGTGTGGGCGCGCCCGTAGAGGGGCCCGACCTCTGGTGTCGGCCGTGCTACCGCAAGGCGTGCCCGTTCGCGCTCGGGTGCCTCACCGGCATTTCGGTCGACCGCGTGCACGCCGCCGTCCTCGCCGCGCTCCCGGGGGCGCCGGCGTGACCACCGTGATCATCCGGTACTCGTCGCTCGGCGACATCGTCCTCACCGGCGCGGTCACCAAGGCCCTCGGCGACGCCACGTTCCTGACACTCCCGCGCTACCACGACATCGCCCGGCGTTTGACCGGGGTTTCGGCCGTGCTCGCCCCGGGAGATCCGCTGCCGGCCGGCGCCCGCGTAATCGACCTCCACCACTCGCTCCGCAGCCTCCGGGTTCGCGCGGATGTGCGCGTGGAACGGCAGGATCTCCGCCGTCGCGCCCGCGTTGCGTTCAAATCCGCCCCCGCCGACCCCGTGATCACCCGCTACGCGCGCGCCGCGGGCGTCACGCCGGCGGAGCCGCCCTGGTTACCCGAGGTTCGCCGCGGGGATGTCCTCGTCATCGCGCCGGGGGCCGCGCACGCCACCAACCGGTGGCCGTGGTGGCGCGAGCTCGCGCGCGCGTGGCCCGGTCCGGTCCGCGCGATCGGGGGCCCCGGGGAAGAGGCCCTCGTCGCGCCGTTTGGTGGGGTTTGCGAAGCGGGCTTCGAACGTACGCTCCTAGCGCTCGACGGGGCCGCCGTGCTCGCCGCGGGAGACACCGGCCTGCTCCACCTGGGCGCTGCGGTCGGCCTCCCGGTGGTGGGGATCTTCGGGCCTACAACCTCGATCGATGGCTTCTTCTCCTACGGCGGGCGCGCCGTCGAACGTCCGCTCTCCTGCCGCCCGTGCTCCCGCTTCGGCGGCGACATCTGCCCGATTGGCGACCACGCCTGCCTCCGCGATCTCGACGTCGCCTCGGTCCTCGCGGCCTGCCTCTCCGCGCGAGCAGCGGCGTGATGCCGACGTTGACCTGGCACCTGCTCACCACCGACTTCCCGCCTTTGCAGGGGGGAGTTGCCACCTGGGCCGAGGGCGCCGCGCGCGCGCTCCACGTGGCGGGGGAACGCGTGCTCGTGCACGCCCGAGGGGTCGACCCCGCGGCGTGGCCGTACCCGACAACGCCGATGTGGGGCCGATCGTGGGCCCGCTGGGGCCCGTGGTGGGCCGCGGCGTCGCTCGTTCCGCGGCTGCGCGCCGGCGACCGCGTGCTCGCCGCCACGTGGCCGCTCGCCGCCCGGATTCTCGGGCCGGCCGCGCGCCTCGACGTGCCTGTGTTCGTGGCGTACCACGGGTCGGATCTCACGCGGCCGCCGCTCGTCGCCGGCCTGGAGAAGGTGCGCGCCGCCGCGATCCACGTGCCGGTGTCGCGCTACCTCGGCGACCTCGTCGGGGCGCCGTACACCGTGCTCCCGTGCCCCGTCGATCCGGTCGAACCGGCGACACCCGGCGACGCGCTCCTCGTCGTCGCGCGGCTCGGGCCGCTCAAGGGGGTCGACCGCGCGCTCCGGCTCGCGCAGCGGCTCGGGCGCCCGATCACGGTGGTGGGGGAGGGCCCGGCGCGGGAGGGACTCGAGGCGTTGGGGCGGGATCTCGGCGTGGACGCGACGTTCACGGGAGCGCTCCCGCGAGACGCCGTTCCATGGGACGGAACCTGGGCCCTCGTGCTGCTCTCGCGGCCGGAAGCGCCGTCGGAGGCGCATCGCGCGGCCCATCGCGGCGGGCGCCCGGCGTGGGACGCTCCGCCGGGGGGCGCGGGTCAGGAGGGCCTCGGGCTCGTGCTCCTCGAAGCGGCGGCGCGCGGCATCCCGTCGATCGGCGCGCGCGTCGGGGGGATTCCGGAAGCGGCGAGCGTCGTGCTCGACGATCTCGACGGGCCCGTGCCGCCGCTCCCCGATGCCGACGCGGTCCGCGCGGCGTTGGCGGCGCGACACGGGAGCGCCCGGCTCGCGGAGACGCTCATCCGGTTGGCTGGAGAGCGGCCCGATCGGGTATCCTAAGCACGCCCATGTCCGCTCCTTCGCTCCCCGATCCCGTGGACTTCAGCGCCGGCGAGGTCCAGCTCGGCCCCTACCGCCTGATCCGCCCGATCAGCGCGGGCGGGATGGCGCGCGTCTACGAGGGCCGGCTCGACTCGCTCGCCGGCGTCACGACGCGCGTTGCGGTGAAGGTCATCCACCCGGACTTCGCGAACGAGGCTGCGTTTCAGGATCTGTTCATCACCGAGGCGCGCATCTCGGCGCGGCTCGAGCATCAGAACCTCGTGCGCATCCAGCAGTTCAACCGGGAGGGCCACCTCTACTACCTGGTGATGGAGTACATCGACGGCATCACCTTCCGGAAGATCATCTCGATGTGCCGGAAGCACGGGGTGCAGCTCCCGGTGCAGGTCATCGCGGAGCTCGGCCGGCAGGTGTGCGAGGGCCTCCATTACGCCCACACGATCGTTACCGAGCAACACGAGCCGCTCCACCTCGTCCATCGCGACGTGAAGCCCTCGAACCTCATGCTCAACGCGCACGGCGTGGCGAAGGTGCTCGACTTCGGCATCTCCTCGGCGCACGGCACGGTCGACCACGCGGGCGCCGTGAAGGGCACGTGGGGGTACAGGGCGCTCGAGCAGGCCGACGGCGGGCTCGTGGGGCCGGCCGCCGACATCTTCGGCCTTGGCGCGGTGTTGTTCGAGCTCGCCGCGCGGGAGCCGCTGTTCGAGGAGAAGGAGAACGCCGCGATTCGGCAGGGCCTCTTCGAAGATGTCGCGGCGGCGCGGGCCGCGGCGCTGGGCGGGGCCTACGCGGATCTCGGCGGCGTGCTCGTGCGGGCGCTCCAGCGTGATCCCGAGGCGCGCCATCGCAGCGCGGCGGTGTTCGGGCGCGCGCTCACGACGCTCGTGGTCGATCCCGTGGGGGTGCACGATCTCCTCGTGCGGCTGTTCCGCGACCTGCGCGCGCTCGACGGCGCAACGGCGCCGCCTGCCCCCGAGACAGCGCGCTCCATGCCCACGATGTCGCGCAACGGACTCGGGAGCCCGCGCATCGAGCCCGCGCCCGCGCTCCCCGTGCGGTTCGGCGACAAGAACGGCGCGGGCCCGCCGCCGCGCGTGGCCCCGCGCCCGCCGGCGCCCGCGAGCCGCCTCGGGCCCACCCTCGCCGCGGTCGCGCTCCTCCTCGTGGCGGTCGCCGTGCTCGGCTTCGCGAGCTGGCAGCTCCTCTTCGGCGGTCCGCGCCACGCCGAGCGCGCGGCGGTCCCCCTGGCCGC
>CAXNIN010000176.1:0-8994 GCA_964202365.1 Myxococcota bacterium
TCGGCGCTACGCCGACGTGATCGGGGTGATCGCGCATATGTCGGGCCGGTCGCCGCGGTTCGTTCCGCTGCCGGCCGGCGCGGCGGACGCGCTCGCCCGCGTGCCGGGCGCCGGGCCGATCGCCGGGGCGCTCGCGCAGATGACGCTGGTGCGCTGGCGGAGCGGCGAGCGCGCGCGGAGCGAGCTCGGCTGGGCGCCGGGCGCGGTGGATGCGGCGCTCGCGGAGGCGGTGCGGGAGCGGGCGGGCCGGTGAAGGGGGCGCCCTCGGAGCCGGCGGCGCCGTAGGGCGAGCGCGCGCGGAGGGGGCGCGGCGGTGCTACACATTCCGCATGTTCCTTCTGCTCGCCTGTGTTTCGCCGACCCTCCCCGCGGAGCCCGCCCCGTCGCTCCCGGACGGCCCCGAGGTGCTCGACGACGCCCCCGGCGGCGACACCGCGGAAGACGACGAGCTCCCCGACATCGACGGCTGCCCCGCCATCTACGACCCGAGCGTGGTTCAGGCGTTCAACATCGAGATCACCGAGGAGGAATGGGGGGAGCTCCAGGACGACTACGCGCGCGGAGAGAAGGACTACCACCCGGTTGTTTTTCGGTGGGGCGACGAGGTGGTGCCCGACGCGATGATCCGGCTGAAGGGCAACCCGAACTTCTCGTGGTTCACGGAGAAGATGCAGTTCGTCGTGGCGTTCAACGAGGTGAACCCGGACGGCCGCTTCCAGGGCCTGCGGAAGATCTCGCTCGACGCTTCCTGGTACGAGCCCACGCTGCTGCGCGACCGCGTGGCGTGGCAGGTGATTCGCCGCCAGGGCGCGCTCGGCCACGCGTGCGCCAACACCGCGACGCTCAGCGTGAACGGCGCGTTCTACGGGGTCTACACCAACATCGAGTTCTTCGACCACGAATGGCTCGAGCGCACCTACGGCGACGCGAACGCCACCGGAACGCTTTGGAAGTACGGGTACGACCCCGTCTCCAACGAGGAGGCGTCCACCGGCGCCGCCATCGCGCGCATGAACGACACCACCGACCCCGAAGCGCTCGCCGCCCTCGGCGACCTCGACAACTGGGTGCTCGAGTGGGCCGCGGAGATGGTGCTCGGCAACGACGACGGGTACGTCTGCTGCAACCACAACTACTACCTCTACGAGCACCCCACGCGCGGAATCCTGTTCGTCCCGTGGGACCTCGACGACGCCTTCGACGTGCAGGACTACGACGTCGACCCGCTCACCGGCTACTACAGCGGCCTCTACCAACAACCGCACTTCCTCGCGCTCACGCGGGACGCGGTGTGGGGCCCCCGCTACCTCGACGCGCTCGCCGAGATGAACGCGGCGATGGACCCGGACACCACCCTCGCCGACCTCGACGCGTGGCGGGCGAGCATCGCCGAGGCGCTGGAGGCCGACCCCAACCGGAGCTTCTCGCTGGAGGCCCACACCGTGGGCGTGGAGCGGATGCGGGCGTGGGTGCGCGCGCGGCACGCGTACCTGGACAGCTACATCGCGTGCGCCCGCGGCGAGACCACCGACGCCGACGGCGACGGCGTCCCCGTGTGTTCGGACCCCCACGACGCCGACGCCACCGTCTTTCCCGGGGCGGTGGAGACCTGCACCGGCGTCTATGACGCCGCCGACGGCTGGGTGGACGACGCCGCCGCCTGCGACGACTGCGTGCGCCGCGACGTGGACGACGAGGCCTGGCTGTTCTGCCGCTGGCCGCGCACCAACGACGAGGCCGCCGCGAACTGCGCCGCGCGCGGCGGGGCGCTCGCCGGGCCGCCGCGCACGGAGGCCGCCACGTACGTGTACTTCTTCTACAGTTGGCCGGTGCGCGAGCTGTGGTGGACCGACGAAGGCAACGGGAGCGCGCGGTGCACCGGCTGGGACGAGGCGACCTTCTCGACCGGCACCGCCGCGTGTCCCGACCCCCACCCGAGCATCTGTGCGTTGTGACGAGGCGGGGGCGTTGCGGGGGGCGCGCCCCCCGCCCCAGAATCACCCCGCGGCGTGTTTCACGCCTACGGAAGCCGCAAGCTGAACGGTGCTACGTCGTACTCGCGTGACACCTTGCACGCCGCGAGGCCCTCGCACCTGGTGACGGGGGGCTGCATCGCGGCGGTTCCGAACACGCTCGCCGTCACGTCGCCGGAGACACCTTCCGGCACGGGGAACGCGACCGAGCCGGGGGCCACCACGAGGTCTTGCCGCTTGACGGAGGCGCGCTTGCCGCCGGCTTCGAGGAGCACGCCGAAGTCGCCCTTGTCGGCGAGGACGTCGGTGGCGGGCGACCAGGCGAGCGTGACGGTGTCGCCGGGCTTCACGTCGGTGGCGGACGCCGTGGCGGTGCGCGGCGCGAAGAGGTTGGCGACCTCCATGGTGATGGTGCTGACGCCGTCCGTGATCACGAGCGTGTTGGTGGGGCCCGCGACGATGTCTTTCGGGTCGAGCGTGAACTCGAACACGGAGCAGTCGCGGTCGTAGCCGTTCTCGCCGGGGACGAGGCCGTGAAGGCGCGTCATCGCCTTGCCGTCGAGCGTGGCCGTGAGCGTGGGGATGGGGTGGCACACGCCGGGCGTGAGCGGGTGCACGAACAGTTGGATCTGTTCGGCGCCGCCCGGGAGGAAGCCCGTGTTGAGCTGCACCTGCGGGCGGAAGAGGTCGGAGAGGTGGTGGTTCTCCGGCGGCGGTTCTTCGGAGCAGGCGGCGAGGAGCGCGAGCAGCACCATGCGGGGTCCTTAGGAGATGCGGGCGGTGGAGGGGTGGTCGCCCTCGAGCCAGTGCGGCGGGATGGTGGCGTCGAAGCCGGGGATTGCCTCGACGTTCCCGGCCCAGCGCACGATGTTCGGCCAGCGGTCGGCGAACGGGAGCAGGCCGAGGTCCAGGCCCTGCGCGGCGGGGCGGGTGGCGGCGCGGAGGAGGAAGGCGACGCCGCAGTACCAGACGAAGTCGGCGGCGGAGAGGGTGTCGCCCTCGAAGTAGCCGTTGGCGACGCTGGTGTTCAGCGTGTCGAGCTCGGCGTGGAGTGCCGGGACGGCCGCGCGGATGGCCTCCGCCTCGTCGACCGCGCGCCCGAAGAGGATCGGGCGGGCGACCGCGGAGAAGGTAGGGTTGCCGTGCGACTCGTATTCCATGACGTGACGCCAGATGCGACCGCCGGCGGCGGCCGTGGTTCCGAAAATCGGGCGGTCGGGGAACGCGCGGTCGAGGTAGGCGAGGATGGCGAGGGACTCGTTGAGCACGAGGCCGCCGTGCACGAGGGTGGGCACCTTGCCGCGCGGGTTGAGCGCGAGGAACGCCGGGGAACGCGTGTCGCGCGCGGAGAACGAGAGGAGCTTCGAGGTGTAGGGGAGGCCCTTGAAGGCCAGCGCGAGCATCACGCGCCAGGCCGGGGTGGAGCCGCTGCCCCAATGGAGCTCGATCGACATGGACGCACTCGGGAGCCGGCCGGAATAACCGGATCGGCGAATGTCCGAACCCTCCGTACTCGCCGTCACCTCCGATATCGTCGCCCTCGACAAGCCCACGGGCTGGGTGGTTCACGCCGCCATGGCGGGCGAAACGCACGACCTCCGCGCCTGGTGCGCGAGCCGCCCGGACCTCCCGAAGGGACTCGAGCCGCTGCACCGCCTCGACCGCGACACGTCTGGCGTGGTGCTCTACGCGGCCGACGCCGGCGTGCGCGGCCAGGTGGGGAAGTGGTTCATGGAATCGAAGATCGAGAAGCAATATCTCGTGCTCGTACAGGGCCACGCCCATCGCAAGGGCGTGATTCGCACGCCGCTCGTCCCGGACGACGGCGGCGCCCCCCAGGACGCCCGCACCCGCTACCGCCTCGAGGCGGCGCTCGGCGCGTTCTCGCTGCTCCGCGTGCACCCGGAGACCGGCCGTAAGCACCAGATTCGCCGCCACCTCCGCGCCATCGGCCTCGCCGTGGTGGGCGACGACCGCTACCCCGCCGCGCGCCCCCTTCGCGTGCCGGCGTTCCCCGGCCGGCTCTTTCTTCACGCCGCGCGCATCACGCTGCCCGACGGTCGCGTGTTCGAGAGCCCGCTCCCGGACGATCTCGCCCGGTGTGTCGCCGCGCTCCGGGCGGGTCCGGCGCCGCGCGCGATACACGCTGATACACCGTGATACATGCTCGCCGGGGTCCGGGCCGACACACGGGGGAGGGGCCTGCGCGCCGCTCGGGTTAGGCCATCCGGATGTTGTTGCCGATGCTCCTCGCCTGCACGGGCACCCCCGTGGACACCGGCCTCCCCGCCGCGTGCGACACCGGGCTCGACGTGACGTGGCACAGCTTCGGCGAAGGGTTCGTCCGCACCTACTGTCAGGCGTGCCATTCGGGATCGGCCCCCGACCGCAGCGGCGCGCCCGCCGGGGTGGACTTCGACACCCCCGAGCAGGTGCGGGCCCAGGCGGCGCGCATCCGGGCCCGCGTGCTCGACGAGGAGACGATGCCCGTGGGTGGCGGCGTCTCCGCGGAAGACGTGGTGCTGCTCGACCGCTACCTGGAATGCGGGTTGTGACGAGCTATAGTTCCGGCATGGTGTGGGTGGCGCTCCTCGTTGCGTGTGGGCCAACGGCGGGCGACACCGCGACGCCGCCCGCCGTGGAAGGCGCGCCGCCCCCGGCACCGCTCTTCGCCGCGACCGACGCCGTGGCCGCGATGGCAAATGGCCTCCAGCACGGCCTGCCCGACCCCCTCGATCTCTTCGACACCTACCTCGCCCTGATGGCCCTCGGCGATACGCGCTGCCCCGGCCCCGGCGACCAGCTCATCGACACCGTGGTGCCGCCCTCCGGGTGCACGTCGGAGTCGGGCGCGCGGTACGCGGGGGTGTCGGTGGTGATGGACGAAGGGGATCTCAACAGCGGCGACCCCGACTACGTGGCGCGGCTCGTGGGCGGCGACTTCGCCATCACCGATGTCGAAGGCGAGACGTTCGACTTCGGCGGCCAGGTGATTTGGAGCGCCCAGGCGAAGGACGGCGAGGAGAACATCCTCGCGCAGACCGCAGGCACCTTCTCCTACGCCGGGGGCAGCCCGTGGCTCGCGGCGGGGGTGAGCACCGTGCTCACGATGCAGGTTGCCGCGCGGAACGAAGGCGCGTCGCGGCTCGGGCTCTCCGGCGGCCTCGGCACCGAGGGGGTGGACCTCTGGTTCGACGACCTCCTCTTCGACGCCGACGCCTGCCCCGAAGGGGTGCCGTCGGGGGCGCTCGAGGTGCGCGACCCCTCCGGCGCCTGGTGGACCCTCGCGTTCGCCAACCGGTGCGACGGCTGCGGCACGTTGGCGTACCCGGGGCAGCCCGACACCGAGGCGTGCATGGATCTGACGGGGTTCTACGCGGACAGCGCGGCGATGCTCCGGAGGCGCCCGTGATCCTCGCGCTCGTGTTGTCCTGCGCCCCCGAGGTGGGGGAGCCCGCGCCGCGGGAGATCACCCCACCGCCGCTCTACCACGTGGAGCTCTCGGCCCCGCGGCTGTTGCGCCGCATGAGCCTCGACCTTCGCGGCCGGCTTCCTTCGCTCGAAGAGCTCGACGCCGTCGAGGCCGATCCCGCCGCGCTCGCCACCCTGCGCGACGCCATGCTCGACGACCCCGCGCTGGAAGACCGCATGGTGAGCTTCCTCGCCGAGCGGTGGCAAACGCGCGTCGACGAGTTCGACGTGCCCTACTACGACTACGGGCTCGCCAACGAGGAAGAGTTCCCCTACCAGCAGGCGATCGGCGAGGAGCCCCTCCGGCTCGCCGCCCACGTCGTCGTCAACGACCGCCCGTGGACCGACATCGTCACCGCCGACTACACGATGGCCAACGAGCTGCTCGCGGGCATCTGGCCGATCGCGTACCCCGAAGGCGCTTCCGGCTGGCAAGAGAGCCGCTACACCGACGACCGCCCCGCCGCCGGCGTGCTCACCACCAACGGCCTGTGGTGGCGCTACACCACCAACCGCTTCAACAACAACCGCACGCGCGCGGCCGCCGTGTTCCGCCTGTTCCTCTGCGAGGACTTCCTGGCCCGGCCCGTGTCCTTCTCGGCGAGCGGCGCCCTCTCCGCCGGCACCACGTCGGAAGAGGCCATCCGCACGGAGCCCTACTGTGTGGCCTGTCACGTCTCCATCGAGCCCGTGGCCGCGATGTTCTTCGGCTTCTGGTGGCAGTCCCAATACAGCGCGGTCGAGATGTCGACCTACCACGCCGAGCGCGAGCCGCTCGGGCCGGACACGCTCGGGGTGGAGCCCTCCTGGTTCGGCGACCCCGTCTACGGCCTCGTCGATCTCGGCGGCCACATCGCCGACGATCCACGGTTTCACCGCTGCGCCGCCGAGACCATGGCGGCGTCCTTGTGGCGCCGCGACGTCGAGCTCGCCGACTTCGACCGCGTGGAGTCGTTCCGCGACGCCTACGAGGCCAACGGGTACTCCATCAAGTCCATGTTGCGCGCCATCACGGACGACCCCGTGTACCGCGCCGATTCGCTGACGGCCGACGCCCCGAGCGACGTTGTCGACCGCGAGCTGCCCGTGCGGCTCCTCTCCGTGGATCAACTCGCGTCCGCCGCGGAGGATCTCTCGGGCTACGCCTGGACATCCGGCGGCTTCGACCTGCTCGCCGACGACAGCCGCGGCTACCGCGTGCTCGGCGGCGGCGTGAACGGAGTCAACGTCACGCGGCCCCAGCAGGAGCCTGGTGTCACCTGGGCGCTCGTCGTGGACCGGCTCGCGCAGGGCGCGGCGTTCACGGTGGTGGCCAACGACTTCGCGGAGGGCGCGGACCGCCGCCTCTTCCAGCACATCACCCGCGACACCCTCCCCGCCGACCCCGCCTTCGAGGCCGAGCTCGTCGCGCTCCACCGGCGCACCCTCGGCGATCGCCCCGACGCCGCCTGGCTCGCCGCCGCGACCGGCCTGTGGGAAGCCGTTGCCGCCGAGAGCGACGCCGCCATCGCGTGGGGTGCGGTGCTCACCGTGCTCCTGCGCGACCCCGCCTACGTGAGCGACTGATGCCGAGCCGCCGCGATCTGTTGCGCCTCCTCCCGCTGCCGGTGCTGCTGCCGCTGCTCTCGCCGCGCGTCGGGCGCGCCGCGATCACGCCCGAAAGCCGAAAGTTCCTCTTCGTGTTCTGCCACGGCGGCTGGGACCCCACCTATTGTTTCGCCCCAATCTACGGGTCCGACGCCGTGGACATGGAGTCCGACTCCGAGCTCGCCACCGTCGGCGGCCTCCAGTTCGTGGACCACGGCGACCGTCCCACCGTCCGCTCGTTCTTCGAGCGTTTCCACGACCGCACCTGCATCCTCAACGGCTTCGAGGTGCCCTCCATCACCCACGACCGGTGCATGCGGCTCCTGATGACCGGCCGGAGCACCGACGGCACGGATGACTGGGGCTCCATCCTCGCGGGCAACGCCCTCACCGATCTGCCGCTGCCCTACCTCGTGATGTCCGGCCCCTCCTACACCGCCCAATACACGAGCTCCGTCGTGCGGGTGGGCAGCACCGGCCAGCTCGCCCAGTTGCTCGACGGCCGTTCGATCACGACGGCGTCCATGCCGGTGATGCTCCCGCCCGACTTCGTGAGCGAGAGGGTCGACGCCTTCGTGCGCGAGCGCGTGTCCGCGTGGCAGGCGGCGGCGCGGAGCGTGCGCCAGGCGCGCGTGGCCGAGCGGTACGGCGCCTCGCTCGACAAGATTCAGGTGGCGTCGGGCTACGCGTCGAGCTTCGCGAGCGTGTCGTCGGGCGACGCGCGGTGGGGCGCGTTCCAGACCGCCGTGAGCAGCCTTGCGGCCGGCCTCTCCCGGTGCGCGGTTGTCGAGTACGACGGCCTGTGGTCCCAAACCTTCGACACCCACGCCAACAACGCCCTTCAATCCGGCCACTTCGAGGAGCTCTTCCAGTTCCTCGAAGACCTCGTCGATCTCATGGACCGCACCCCCGGCGTGAGCGGCGCCACCCTCTCCGACGAGGTCACCATCGTCGTGTGCTCCGAGATGGCGCGCGGCCCCAAGCTCAACTCGTGGATGGGGAAGGACCACTACACGATCACGTCCGCCATGTTCGTGGGCGGCGGCGTCAAGGGCGACCGCGTGGTGGGCGCGTTCGACGCCAACATGCTCGGCAAGCCGGTGGACCTCGCGTCGGGCGAGCTCGACGACGGCGGCACCGCGCTCGTGGCCGCCCACTTCGGCGCCACGCTCCTCGCCGCCGGCGACGTAGATCCCGTCGAGCACATCGGCGCGGAGCCGATTGAGGGGATTTTTTAGGCGGTCGGGCGACGGATCGGGCTTGGCGCGAAGAGCTGGTTCGGTGTCGGCCGCGCGGCTCCGCGCCGGACCTCTGCCCCGGTCAAGTTCTGGCCTGCCGGGGGTCTACGCTCTGTGCATGGCGCTCTCCTCGCACTACTTCGTTGGCGAAAACTGCCTTTATTGTCGAGATGCCGGCGCGGAGCCCGGCGCGCCGTGCGCGGCGCGCGCGGCCCGGGAACGGGAGGTGCGCGCGGCCGGCGCGTACGACCCCGAGCAGGCGTTGCGCGCCGCCGCGTTCCGAATCGCGTGGCCGGATCTGGGGCGCGTGCGCATCGAGCGCACCCTGACCACCGGCGCGAACACCCGTGTGCGCTTCCGCGTTCTGCGCGACGGCGTCGTGCTCGCCGATGCCGCCGAGACCGGCGTGGAGCAGGCCGCGCGGGTGACGCGGGAGCTGATCGAGCCGTTTCTCACGGCGTGTCCGGCGGCCTCTCCCGCGGTCTCGACGCCGCGTCCTCAGGAGGCAACTCCGCCGCCGCGAGGCGCGCCGACGCGCGCGCCGCCTCCCGGTGGCAGCCGGCGGGCACCGTCGTGACGCGCCGATCGTGGATGGCGCTGTCGTCGAGGCCGCAGCTGTGGCGCCGGGGCGAGCGTGGCGCGGCGTCCGAGTCCGTCCGGGCGGCCCGGCGGCCTAGCCGCCGTCGGCCCCCTCCGAGCTCGCGCTTCGCGCTCGGATCGGCGGC
>CAXNIN010000177.1:0-8922 GCA_964202365.1 Myxococcota bacterium
CTTCGACCTGCACCACGTCGAGGCTCGCGACCTCGGTTGCGTAGGCGAGCAGCAGCGCCTGCACCACGAGCGGCGTGACGACGATGCGCTCCGCGCGCAGGGCGTGGCAGACATCGGCGGCGAGCTGGCCGATGTCCACGCGATCCACGTGCTTCGCCGCGTACCGCGCGAGCTGAATCGTGCACTTCGCGACGACCGGGCTCACGTCGCCGCCCAGCGCCGCGCACACGCGCGTGACCACGGAGTCCAGGGACACCCAGGCATCGTCGGCGGTCCGGAACGTCGGCTCCGGCAGCCCGCGGATGCCCCGGAAGCTCACGGGCGCACTTGGGCCCAGACGCGAACGCTGTCGTTGGCGATCGCCGACTCCTCGAGCCGGAGCTGGTAGCCGGCGCCAATGCGCACGCGGTCACGACGCTTCTCGTCGAGCGCGCCGTGCCACACCACACCCGCGAGGAGGTTGTTGAAGCCGCCCACCGCGCTGTCGTCGTAGAGGGAGATCTTCACCGCGGGCTCGAAGGCGCCGATGCCGTAGCCCACCTGGCCGGTGAGGCCGCGCCGGGTGGTCTGTTCCCAGACGCCGGGGACGTCGAGCGTGGTGTTGGTCGGGGAGACGTCGGCGAGCGCGGCGTCCACGAGCACGGTGAGGCCGGCGACGCGGAGGATGGCGTCCGCGCCGAACGCCTGGGTGGCGGTGGCGACGTCGTCCGTGAGGAAGCCGCCGACGCCGACGCCGAACGCGAGGGTGCGCGGGCCGCCCCACGTCTCGTAGACGTTGGCCTCGCCGAAGGTGTACTCCACGCGGCCGAGCAGGGTCTTTCCGAGGTTGTCGTCGCCGAACACGGTGCCCCCGCTGTTGAACACGCCGAGGGTGATCTTCGCGCCGAACTTCTCGCCGAACACGGTGGCGCCGAGCTCGCGGCCGGGCGCGATGTGCTCGCTGAGCATGCCGCGCTCGGTGAAGGTCTGCTCCCCGGAGCTGATCATGCGGTCGCGCGAGAACGGGACTTCGTCCTTGCCAACCTTCACGCCGAGGCCCATCTTCTCGTAGCCGACGTGCGCGTCGATGATCTCGATGGCGCCGGTCTCGTCGTCGAAGCCGTCGTACGGGGCGGTCGTGCCGAGCACCACGGCCCAGTCGAGGCCTTCTTCGCGGCCCTTGAGCCCGAGGCGGAGGCGCTTGATCTTGAACCCGACGTCGTCTTCGGGGTCGCCGTAGCCGGTGCTGTCCGCGACGGGATCTTCGTCCATGTCCCAGGCGGTTCCCCACACCTGCACGAGCCCGACGGGCCGGATGTGACTCCAGACGCCGCGGGCGCCGTCGCCGTGCGGACCGTCGCCGCGCGGACCGTCGCCCCCGCCGCCGTCGCCGCGCGGGCCGCCCTTACGGGCACCCTTGGCCCCCTTTTTGGCGCCCTTCTCTCCGCGCTCGCGGCTCATGTCGGCGGGCGGCTCTTCGGCCACCGCATCGTCCGCGCGCGCGGGCGCGCTGGCGGCGGCGGACGGCGCGTCGGTGGGGGCATCCGCCGAGGGCGCGGCGGCGTCGAGCGCGTCGGAAGCGCCGAGCACGTCGACGGATTCGGGGTTTTCCGTGCCTGCGACGGCGGCGGTGGAGACGAGCGCGAGGGCGGCGAGGGGCAGCAGCATGGACATCCGGGGCCGGACCGGTATCCTACCAGAGCCATGCACCTGCTCCTCCTCCTGGCCTGCTCCGAAGACGGCTCCTTTGCGCGCGCGACGCAGCTCGCCTCGCTGCAAGACGGCGTAGGTGGTCCGAAGGCGCTCGCGCGCCCGGGCGACTACCTCCTCGAGAACGACAAGGTGCGCTTCACCGTGCTCGGCGCGCGCTACTCGCTCGGCCCGAGCCCGTTCGGCGGCACCATCGCCGACGCCGACCTGCGGCGGCCTCACCCGCAATACGCGGCCGGCCACGGAAACGACCGATTTGCCGAGATGTTCTCGACGGTGAGCATGAACCTCGGCGCGGTCGACGAAGCCGGCGAGGTCACCATCGTGAGCGACGGGAGCGACGGCGGCGCGGCCGTCATCCGCACGGACGCCGTGGGCGAGCCGTTCCTCACGCTCCTCGACCCCCTGTGGGCCGTCGTGCAGCAGCCCGAATTCCGCATCACCACCGACTACATCCTCGAGCCCGGCGCCGCCGCGCTGAAGATCCGCACCACCGCCACCTTCGGGAGCCCCACCGCGCTCGAAGGCACCGCGCTCCCCGGCGCGCCCGGCGGCCTGGACGTCCTCGCGCTCGCGATGACCTCGGGCGCCGCGTTCGGCGACTTCTACCTCCAGGGCGGCTCGGTGGACGTGTTCGCGCCCGGCATCGGGTTCGACGAGGACCGCGCCGTCGACGACGCCGCGAACGAGGGAAAGAATACCTTCCAGGAGCCCTTCCGCCTCGCGTTCGTGGCGGGCGTGGCCGACGGCGTGAGCTACGGGCTCGCTGCGGCCGACGGGGACCTCTACGTGCCGCTCTTCACCTCCTCGCAGACCGCCGCCTTCGGCGCGGGCATCGCGGGAGACGGCTCGGCCGGGCGCTTCCCGGACGGCACCGCCTACAGCTACGAACGGTACTTCGCGGTGGGCCACGGCGACGTCGGCAGCGTGCTCGACGCGCTGCTCGAGGCGAAGGGCCTGCCCTACGGCGAAGTCCACGGGTATGTCGTCGAGGAGGGCACCGGCATCGCGTTGTCGGGCGTGTCCGTGCTCGCCTACGAGCCCGGCGCGGACAAGCCGTACAACCAGTGGCTCTCCGACGTGGGCGACGACACGCAGATCGACGGGTCGTTCGGCGGCCGCTTGCCCCCGGGCGACTGGGAGCTCGTGGTGCACGGCCGCGGCCGGCCGGTCGGCCAGCGCATCCCGGTGACCGTGACGGAGGGCGGCCGGGTGGACGCCGTCGTCTCGTCGCCGCGCGCTGGCCAGGTGAGCGTCGAGGTGGTCGACGAGCTCGGCCGCCCCGTGCCGAGCAAGGTCACCTTCTTCGGCGATACGGGCCTGAATCCCGACGCCGGCGACCCCTACATCGCGGGCGACCCCACCGAGGTCGTGTTCCTGCCCCACGGCGAGGCCGACGTCATCCTGCCGCCCGGCACGTACACCGCGGTCGCGACGCGCGGCCTCGAGTACGAGCTTGGGGAATCGCCGATCTTCACCGTCTCCGACACCGGCGTCGCGCGGCTTCGGCTCCAGGTGGTGCGGTCGGTCGACACGAGCGGCTACGTCAGCGCCGACTTCCACGTGCACTCCATCGCGAGCTTCGACTCCGGCACCACGCTCACCGACCGCGTCGTGACCATGGCCGCCGAGGGCGTCGAGTTCTTCGCCTCCACCGACCACGACGCGCTCACGGACTACGCGCCCGCCGTGCAGGACCTCGGCCTCGAACCCTGGGTGAAGACCACCGTGGGCCTCGAGACGACGACCCTCGAGGTCGGCCATTTCCTCGGGTTCCCCTTCGAGGCCGACACCGCCAAGGAGCAGGGCGGCGCCTTCGATTGGACCGGCATGACCGCCGGCGAGATCCTCGACACCCTCGACGAGCTCGGCGCCCAGTCCGGCTACGACCCCGTGCGGTTCGTGGCGCACCCCCGAGACGGAATCCTCGGGTATTTCGACCAGTTCGGGTACGACCCCTACACCGGCGAGATCGTCACCCCGGTGCTCTCCGTGGTCAACCCGCTCCTGCGCGTCGAAGAGTACGAGTCCAACTTCGAGGCCCTCGAGCTCCTCAACGGCAAGCGCTTCGAGATCGTGCGCACGCCCACCCAGGACGAACTGGACCGCTACAAGCTCGGGGCCGAGGTGTCCTACTACGACCTCGTGGCGCGCACCGGCCAGGAGCAGGAAGACCTCCAGGCGGGCATCTACCGGCTCGGGTACGGCCACGAAGGCCAGGTGGACGACTGGTTCACCCTCCTGAACACGGGCCGCCGCTACACGGCGCTCGGCAACAGCGACACCCACGGGAAGTTCTCGACCGAGGCCGGGTGCCCCCGGAACTACGTCATCGCCGACACCGACGACCCCGCCAACCTCGACGAGGTGGCGATCGCCGAGGCCGTGCGCGCGGGGCGGGTCGTCGCGAGCTACGGTCCGTTCGTGCGGTTTACGGCCGAGAACACGAGCACCCTCGGCGACACGGTGGCGGTGTCCGACGGCACGGTCGACTTCCACATCGAGGTGCAGGCGCCCACGTGGATTCCGGTCGACCGCGTGGAGCTCTACCAGAACGGAACCCTCATCCACGAGTGGGAGGGGCTGGACGACGACATCTACAAGTTTGTGCAGGACATCACCGTAAATGTCGAGAAGGACTCGTGGTTCGTGGTCATCGCCATCGGCGACGGCGACCTCGGGCCCTTGTTCACCCCGGTGGAGATGCCGCCCGTCCAGCTTCAGGACGTCGTGACCGAGGCGCTGATCGACGTGCCCGCCGTCGGCTCGCTCCTCTCGCCCGCGGTGCCGATTCCCCGCACGGGCCCCGTCGTCCCCTTCGCGCTCACGAACCCGATCTACGTCGACATCGACGGCGGCGACTGGACCCCCCCAGGCATCCCCGCGTGGCTCCTGCCGCCGATCGAGCCCGAGGAACCGGGCCGGTGAGCACCCTCTGGGGCCACGAGATCGCCGCGCTCGACTTCGAGACGACCGGCCTCTCCCCCGATCGCGGGGACCGCGCGATCGAGGTGGCCGTCGTGCGCGGGCGCCCCGGCGAAACCCCGCGCCGATGGTCCACCCTGCTCGACCCCGGCCGGCCCGTGAACGCCACGGAGATCCACGGGATCACGGACGACATGGTGCGCGGCCAGCCCACCTTCGCCGCCGCCGCCCCGGCGCTCGCGCGGATGCTCGACGGCGCCCTGGTCGTGGCCCACAACGCCCGTTTCGACCTCTCCTTCCTGCGTATGGAACGGGACCGCGCGGGCATCGACGCCCTCGACGTGCCCCTGCTCGACACGCTCGCCCTCTCCCGACGCGTGCTCGCGCTCTCGAGCCACAGCCTCGCGGCGGTGTGCGCCCACCTCGGCGTGGGCCGCACCCGCGCGCACCGCGCCCTCGACGATGCGCACGCCACCTGGGAAGTGGCGTGGGAGCTGTTCGATCGGGCCGATCCCGAGCGCACCCTCACGGTGGACGACGCCGAGCGCCTCTGCCGCCGCCCGAGCACGGAGGAGCTGCGTCCGCTGTCGGACGCCCTGCGCGCCGCCGCGGGGCGAGCGGAGCCGATCGTGATCGACTACCGCCGCTCCGACGTGGGGCCGACGCGGCGCGCGATCACGGTTCGAAAGATCTCGGGGTCGAAGGTGGAGGCGTTCTGCCACCTCCGCGGAGAAGACCGCGTGTTCCGGCTCGATCGCATCGCGCTCGTGTAGCGGGCGGCCAGCCACGCCGCCCCGAACGCGTGACGGCGGAGTAGGCGCGCCGCAAAGCGGACGGTTACCCCGCCGCCGGATGTCTCCCCCCTCCCCGCGCGCTCCGACATGCTCGTCGTGTGGGACGAGATGTTCGCCGAGGACATCGACGCGCTCCTCGGGGCGCCGGTCGTCGCGGGGAAGACGCTCACCGTGTACGATCTGTGTGGACACCGGGCCGACGGGAACATCCCGGCGTCCGACTGGGACTGGCCGAAGGATGTCGGCACGGGGAGGGATCGAGTCGGATGACGGACGAACTGCCCGCTTCGATCCTGGTCGAGCACGGGATCACCCGCTGATGCACGCGCCCCAGATTTCCGCAGAGCCCACCGCCCCCGCGCCCCGCGCCGCGGCGCTCCGCCCCCACGCGGGCCCGCTCGCGCTGTTCGCGGCCTTGTCCGTCCTGGTCACCTGGCCCGCCGTCCTGCATGTCGGCGTCGCGATCCCGGGCGCGCCCACTTCGGACGCCTACGACCATTTCTGGGGGTACGGCTGGTGGGCGTCGTCGCTCGCGGCGGGCTCCCTCCCGCTCCGCACCGTGGTCTCCCACTGGCCCGACGGCGGCTTGCTCTGGTTCGTCGATCCCGTCGGCGCGCTCCTCTCGCTCCCGTTGCAGGCCCTCGGCGGCGCCGCGCTCGGCTACACCGCGGCGGTCCTGCTCCAGCTCTGGGGCGGTATGGCCGCGGCCTACGCCCTCGCCTGGGCGCGCGTCCGCGAGCGCGGCCCCGCCGTCCTCGCCGCGGTCATCTTCGGCGCCAGCCCGTATGCGCTCTCGCTCCTGTACAGCGGCACGGTCGAGTACCTCAACCTCGCGCCACTCCCGCTGTTCTGGCTCTTCCTCGACCGCGCGCTCGCGGGCGGGGAGCGCCGCGACGCGCTCTTCGCGGCGGGCGCCTGGGCCTGGGCGACGCTCGGGAACTTCTACTACGCCGCGTTCTGCGGCCTGCTCTTCGGCGTGGGCCTCCTCGCGGAGCGCCGCCGGGGCCGTGCGCTGCTTGCGCGCGCGGCCACGGTGCTGCTCGCCTTCGCGTTGTTCGCGGCGCCGATCCTCGCGGTCGCCGGGTGGACCCTCTCCTCGCCCGACGCCGTCGTCGCGCGCGACACCGCGCCCGGCTGGAGCTACCGGAGCCTCCCCGCGACGGACCTCTTCACGTTCCTCCACCCCGGCGACTATTACTTCCCCGACAACCGGAAGATGGGGAACCACGGCATCATCCACGTGAACTACCTTGGGTGGCTCACGACGGTCGTGGCGCTGGTGGGCGCGATCCGGCACCGCGCGCTCCGGCTGCCGCTCCTCGCGGTGGGCGTGCTCGCTCTGGGGCCCACCCTCGCGCTCGACGGCGCGCCCGTGTTCGTGGGCGGAAACCCCGTCCCGCTTCCCGACACGCTCCTGTACCTCCCGGGTTCACCCTTCCGTTTCGTGCACCACCCGTACCGCCTCGTGGTGCTCCCGATGCTCCTCGGCGGGCTCGCCGCCGCGCACGCCCTCGCCGGCCGCCCCCGGCTCGCGCTGGGCCTCGCGGCCGGGGTCCTCCTCGAAACGCTCGTGGCCTCCCCCGCCGTGTGGCCGATCCCGACGGCGTCGGTCGTCGCGCCCGCCGCCCACCAGAAGCTCGCCGCGGACGCCACGATCACCGGCATCTGGGACTTCCCCCCGAACCACCACGCCGCCAACCGGTGGTACCAGGCCATCGCGGTCACCCACGGCAAGCGCATCCCGTACGGCGTGAACCTCTTCCTCCCGAAGAAGTTCGCCGCGAACCACTTCGTCCGTACGCTCCTCTATTGTTTGCGCAAGCCGGCGCTCGCGACGATTGCCCGCGAAGGCGGGGCGCCGCTCCAGGCCTACCTTCAGCGGCCGGTGCCGGCGAAGGTGGAGGCGGGCCGCGCCGAGCTCGTGGGGTGGGGCTACGGCGTGATTGCCGTGCACCACGCCCTGCTCCAGCCGACAGAAGCGAGCTGCGTCGAGGCCGCGATCGGCCCCGGCGAGCGCGACGGCACCGTGTCGGTGCACCGGCTCGCACCGTAGCGAGGGGCGAACCGCTGCGTCGCGTGTGGTTTCTACTTGCCCACGCCGTCCGGGCCGGGCGAGCCGTGGCCCCAGGGCGCGATGCCCGAGTCCCTCGCCCGAGCCCGGGCCCGCGCGCGGGCGACGCCCGGCGCTCCCGCACTTTGTGCCCGGCGCCCGCCCGGGTTAGCCGCGTCCCCCGAGGCCCCTCATGCCCGCCGCCTGCGCCATCGACTTCGGCACCTCCAACACCACCGTGGCCCTCTGCCAGAACGGCCGCGTGCGCCAGCTCGCCATCGATCCGTACTCGCCCGAACCCGAGCGCATGCCGACGCTCCTCTACTTCCCGCCCGAGGGCGCCCCCATCTACGGCGCGCGCGCGGTCGACGCGTGGCTCGCCGGGGAGCGCGAGGGCCGGCTCATCCAGTCCATCAAGCGCTACCTCCCTTCTTCCGGGTTCGAGGGCACCGTGGTCGGCGGCACGGTCATGGGCATCGAGGCGCTCATCGGCGGTTTTCTGGGCGCCATCAAGCGCCGGGTGGACGCCGAGGCCGGCGAGCCCGTCACCCGCGTGCTCATGGGCCGCCCCGCGCGGTTCGGCGACACCCCCGATCGCGACAAGCTCGCGCAGGACCGCCTCCACATCGCCGCGCGGCGCGCCGGCTTCACGGACGTGGGCTTCCAGGTGGAGCCCGTCGCGGCCGCACGCGCGTTCGAACAGTCTCTCGATCGCGACGTCCTGTGCCTCGTCGGCGACCTCGGCGGCGGCACGAGCGACTTCACCGTCATCCGGCTCGGGCCGGGCCGCATCGGCACCGATCGCAGCAAGGATGTCCTCGGCGTCGCCGGCGCGGACATCGCCGGCAACGACTTCGACGCGCGCATCGTGTACAAGAAGGTCGCGCCGCACCTCGGTCTGTTCGCCAACTACAAGGTGGAGGAACGCTGGGTGGAAGTGCCCACCACGCTCCACCACGCCGTCACGCGGTGGCACTCGCTCTGCCACGCGAAGACCGAGAAGAACCTCCGCCTCCTCGACCGCATGCTCCGCACCGGCGACGACAAAGAGGGGCTCTACCGACTCAAGGAGATGGTCGAAGACGACCACGGCTTCCACCTCTTCCGGGCGGTCGAAGGCACGAAGGTCGCGCTCTCGGAGCGGCTCGACACCGTGCTCTCCTTCCACGCCGGCTCCATCGCGCTGGACGCCCCGATGACGCGCGACGAGCTCGATCAGGCCATCACGCGCGACGTGTCCGGGCTCGAACAGGTGCTCGACGGGCTCCTCGCCGATCTCGCGCTGTCCCACGCCGACATCGAAACGGTCTTCCTCACCGGCGGCACGTCCAAGACGCTCCGCGTACAACGCATGTTCGAAGAGCGTTTTGCCGGCCGCGTCACCAGTCGCGACGTGTTCACGTCCATCGGCTACGGCCTGGGTATCGAGGCCGCCGAGCGCTTCGCCGCGTAGATCACGGGCGT
>CAXNIN010000178.1:0-8918 GCA_964202365.1 Myxococcota bacterium
CCCCGCGGCGCGGTCGTCGTCCGCCACGCGCGCCGGACCCTCCGCCGGCTGTCCTTTGGCACCCACGCCGCCGCACCGGCGCGCGTCCGCGCGCGTCCGGGTGCCCCGGCCTCCCCTCTACGGATTCAGCGCCGCAAACCTGTCATCACGCGCATCCCGTCGATGTAGAGCACGGGCGCGGCGCCGCGGCTCTCCAGCACCGTACCGCGCGGATCCATGATCACGCCCGGCGTGCCCGCGACCTCTTCGCGCGCCCAGTTGGGGCCAGGGAAGGTGGCGTTGACAACAACCCCCGCCACAAACACAGGGGTGCCGCACCCGCTCCGGCCCGTCGGGAGGCGCGCGGCGATCACCGAGGGAGGCGCGGGCTCGGACTCGGACGCAGGCGCGGACTCGGACGCAGGCGCGGGCGCGGGCTCGGACGCAGGCGCGGAGGCGAGGGCGAGAGAGGCGGCGAGGAGCAGCATGTCTCATTGCACGCGCGGGGCGGGCGGAGGGTTCCAGCGATTCGCCGCGCCGCCCGGCTGCACCCGCGAATCACCACCGCCGGGACAGGATGCCGGACAGGCGCCGACCTCCCGTCGTCAGGGGAAGGTCGCGAGCCGCGGGGAGGGGTGCGACCACCGGCGGGCGGCGCCCGAACTACCCGACTTCGTCGCCGTGAAACAGCCAGCCCGTGGCGGGGAGGCGGTGGGCGTGGTCGGCGTACCAGCGGGCCCAGGCGGCGCGGTGCGCGAGCTGCATGCGCCACGGGCCGTCGGCGTCGAACGGCAAACGGTGTCCGGTCGCGATGACGAGCTCGTCGTAGGAGGTTTGGCGCACGGCGGGATCGTCGTTGCCGAGGCGCTCGACGAGGGCGCGCACGCCGAAGGGGTGGCCGCCGCGCCACCGCTGGTTGTCGGCGAGGGTGTCGCGGTGTTCGGCCCACCACGCCTCCCACCGCTGGCGGGGGTGCGGCTCTTCGAGGTCGATGCGGTGGCCGGTGAGCACCTCGAGCGCGGCGGCCGCGGCGGCCTGGCGGGTGGTGTCGCGCGACACGAGCAGCTCGATGAGGCGCGGGACGGCCCGCACGCTGCCGAGCAGCCCGAGGCCCTGGATGGCGCCGAGCGCCTCGGGGCCTTCGCGGTCGGCGACGGACAGCAGCAGGAGCAGGTAGGACGGGCCACCGTGACGCCCGACGAGCTCGCCGGGGGACCGCGACAGGCCGGTGACGCCGCTGGCGAGGGCCTGGCCGTGAAAGTCGACGCCGCGCCACTCGCCGAGCAAGAGCAGCGCCACGGAGGCGGCCTCGGCGAGGTCGGGCTCCTCCAGGGCGGGCAGGAAGAGCTCGATGGCTTCGGGGTCGCCGATGCGGCCGAGCGCGGTGATGGCGGCGCGGCGCACCGGGAGGGAGCCGTGCACCGCGAGCTCGCGCAGGCGCGGGGCGGCTTCGGGCTCGCGGCGCCACCCGAGGATCTCGGCGACGGACGCGAGGGCGCGCGGCTCGGTCATGGTGCGGAGCGCGCCGAGGAGGGCCTCCACGAGCACCATGTTGGGCGACCGCGCGAGGGCGCCGAGCAGGGCGCGCGCGGCGACGTCGGGCTGGACGTCCTCGCGCAACAGGCCCATGAGCACCTGGGCGGCTTCGTAGGAGGGGTGGCCGGCGAGGAGGTCGACCCCGGCCACGAACCGCATGGCGGCGGGGTCGCGCGCGCGGCCGTCGGACTGCTGAAGGCGGCGCAGCTCGGCGAAGATGTCCTCGGCGAGCACGGGCACGATGCGAGGGTCGCAGCCGGCGATGGCGCGGCGGTGCGAGAGGAGGCGGCGCTCGGGGCGGTCGGCGTCGGCGCGGTGCAGGGGCGGGCGCATGCGCTGGGCGTCGTGACGCTGGCGCGCAAGCTCGGCGGAGAGGTTGAGGTGCCACGTGAGGCTCGCGCCGGTGCGGTGCGTGAGCACGTCGGCGGCAGCCACCCCGGCGGCGAGGCCCGCGGCCTTGAAGAGGCGCTGGGCCTGCTCGGCCTGCGTCGCGTCGCCACACCGCACGAGACGGAGGCGCGCCCACGCTTCCCGAAGGGGAAGCTGGAGCTTCTGGTACCCGGACACGGCGGCGGCGTAGTGGGGGAAGGCGTCCGCCGGGTCGGGCTGGAGGTCGCCGAGGCGGAGCTCCGCCCGAAGGCGCGTCTCCGAGTCGGCGGTGGTCGAGAGATAATACTGGTACGCGGCGGGCAGATCGCCGGCGTCGCGCGCGGCGTCGCCCTGGAGCAGCGCGAGGCGGGCGGTGCGCGCGGGGTCGCCCACGTGCGTCGCGAGGCGAATCGCTTCATCGAGGGCGCCGGGCTCCTTGCGCTCGGCGAGGAGCATCCAGGCGTCGAGGCGATCGGCGGGGTCCTTCAGCGCGCCGAGGGCGTCGCGGGCGACGTCGTCGGCCCAGGGCTCCTCGCGGAGCAGGGCGATGCGGGCGAGGGCGAGCTCGCCGCGCGCGCGCACCTGCGCGTCGGGGTGGCGGCGGAGGCGGCGCAGGGCGTCCTCCGCTTCGTCGTGGTGGCCCAGATCGGTGTCGAGCGCCACGAGGGTGAGGTGGAGGTTCGGCAGCTCGGGCACGCGCGAGAAGCCGGCGGCGCGGTCGCGGAGGGCCTGGAGCGCGTCGCGGGCGCCGGCGCGGTCCCCGCGCGCGAGGTGAACGCGGGCGAGCGCGAGGGCGGCCGACTCGAAGAGCTCGGCCCCCCACGCGTGCTTCACGTCGTGGCAACGCTCGCCGAGGAAGTGGTGAAGCTCGCGTTCCCAGCCGGCGTCGCCCGCGGGAAACTGGTGTTCGAGCAGGCGAATGATGTCGGGCTCGGCCACCAGCGCGCCGGGGTAGGCGAGCGGGAGCGCCGTGTGCCGGAGCGCCATCATCAGCGCGCCGGTGGCCTGCTGGCGATCCACGGAGAGGAGCGCTTCGCCGAGGCGCTGCCACGCGGCGGCGATCTCGGGCGCGAGCGCAGTGGCGCGGCGGTAGGCCTTGAGCGCGCCGTCGCCGTCGCCTTCGGCGAGGAGGGCTTCGCCGCGGTGGAACTGGAGTACGCCGTTCTCGGGGTCGACCTCGGCGCGCAGGTCGAGCACGGACGAAGGCTCGCGTTTGTCCTCGTCGAGCACGCGCGCCTGGGCGAGGAGCCACCGGTTGAAGTGCTCGTGGAGCGGCACGAGGCGCTCGCCGTCCCAGCGGCCGAAGTGGTGGCCGTCGGGAACCGCGGCGTAGCCCCACCGATCGTCGTCGCGGGGGCCGTCGGCGAAGAGGATCACCTCGGGCACGTCGGGCCGGGGCGGCGCGAGATCGGCCACGCCGCGCACGCGCAACGCGCCGCGAAACAGCGTGGCGCCGTTCCAGCGCGTCAAGAATGTCTTGAGCGAAGGCGGAATCTCCCCGCCCAGGTGCTCCTGCACCACGGGAATCGCCTGCTCGGAGGCGGGCGGCCGCAGGTAGTGCACGTCGTTGCGGTACCGCTCCAGGAGGCGAAGCAGCGGATGGAAGGGGTCGACCGCGGGTTCCATGAAGCTCCGGAGACCGGCCCCGAAGCGCCAGAACGGGCGTGGGGCGGAGAGGCACCAGAGCCTATCAGGCTTGACGCGGCAAGAGAAGCGTTAAGACAGAACTTGCTGTACACGCCGCGCGCGGTCGCGGCGAACACCGGGAGCATCGGATGGTCATCGCGCTTCTCGGGGCCGCCTTCGCGGCCGACGTCGTGGCGAGCGGCGGCGGCGAGCTCGTCGCCGGGGCGGTGCACGCGCCCGGCAACTGGACCGGCGGGGCGGGTGGCCAGGTGGAGGGCGCGGTGCACGTCGGCGGCGCCGTCACCTTCGACGCCGCCATCGACGTGTGGCTCGGCCTCCCGCCGCTCGTCGCCGCCGTCGCGCCGGAGCTCCTCCGCGTGCGCGGCCAGGTGGGCCCCGTGTGGCTCGGCGCCGGCATCGCGCCCGGCCCGTGGCGCGTCGAGGCCGTCGACGGCTGGGACACCTCGCTCGTGACGTGGTCCGCCGAACAGCGCCACCTCCTGCCCGCCTCGCTCGCCGCGGTCGAGGTGGGCGTCGGCGCGCCGGAGCGCGGCGTCGTGTTCCTCGGCGGCCTCGACCTCGGCGGCGGCCTCAACCTCCTCGGCGATGTAGGCGGGCAGTTGGTGAGCGCCCCGCTCATCGTGGGCGTGGACGGCCGCATCGGCGGCGACGGCGTGCAGGTCAACGGCGGCGTCTTCGCGCGGCCCGACAGCCCGTCGCTCGCGGCCCAGGCCGGCGCCGCCCTCGACTTCGACGACCTCCGCCTCGCCGTGCAGGCCACCGGCGGCTGGAACGCCCCGTTCGGCGCCCACATCCAGGCCGACCTCTTCCCCGACGGCGCCGCCACCCCCGTCGCGCGCTTCGAGCTCCTCGGCGCCCAGCCCGGCGGCGCGCTCGGCGTGGTCGTGCGCCCGAACGGCTGGCTCGATCTCAAGGCCGAAGTCGCCTACGCGGACGGCGCGCCCCAGGGGTGGGTGGGCGTGGCCGCGTGGGGCGAAACCAGGGCGAAGGGCCGGGGGAAGGTCAAGAAGTAGGGGCGCGGGCCTCCCGGCGGCGGGGGGGCCGACGGCAAGCCGGGCGAGCCGGAGCGGTGCGCGTGTGGGCGAAATCGGGCTTCCCTAAGCCTGCAGCACGTGCGTGCAGCGCTCAGCGTCCATTGCCCATGAAGAGGTAGGCGGCGCCTGCCCCGAAGGCGGCGGTGCTCACGTTGTAGGCGCCAACCACGAAGTCGTCCACGCCGTCGCCGTCGAAGTCGCCCCCAGAGCGGGGGTGGGTCGCGTTGTCCCGCTCATTTGCACCGACGATCGTGGCATCCGCATCTCCGACCCAGTGCGCCCCGCCCGAGACCGGTCCGTAGAAGAGCCGGACCCGCCCCCAGCTCTCGGAGTCGCCCGACGAAGAGTAGTCGTTCTCCCCACCGAGCAGGTCGGCCTTCCCGTCTCCGTCCACATCTCCAGACGCGTCGGTCCACGTTGCGAACTTGTCGCCGTACTCGTCGCCGCAGATCCGCGTAGCGGAGTCGGCGAGCTCCTGCTCTGCGGGTAGGGGCGAGTAGAAGAGATGGGCGCACCCCACCTTCGACACGCCGTCGACGATGGCGTTCTCGTCCACCAGCACGATGTCGCCCCTCCCATCGCCGTCCACGTCGCCCGCTGGCCGGATCAGCAACCCAGAGCCGTGGTGGTCGTAGCCCTCCTCGCCGTCCTCCCCGCGGCCCCAAACGATATGGCCGACGATGTCAACCAACGCCGCGCCGTCCGGTGGAAGCCCGTTGATCACCGCGAGGGCGCCCGTCTCTGGATCCTCCGGCCGCGAGACGTCCGTGCCCACGAGGCCGAGCGAGTGCACGCCATCGCCGTCGAGGTCACCGAGGTCCGCGTGGCGATAGCTGTTGGCTGCACGCCAGGTGTCGTCCGCGACCAAGCGAATGTCGGCGTCATCCCAGGTACCGCTCGTCACCGGCGCCTGGAAGGCCCTGAAGTGGTCGACCGGGTAGCCGCCGCTTCCACCCAGGACCAGCCAGTCCGTGCCGATTTCGTCGGCATCTCGCCAGGCGTTTGGGAGGAGGGAAGCGTTGTCCTCGGCCTCGCCGGAGAGGACGACCATCTCGTCATCGACATCCACCCGACCTGAACGGGCCAGATCGAAGAATCCGGCGCCGTAGTCGGTGTAGGTACCCATGTCCGCGCTTCCACCGATGATGAGGTCCACCACCACCTCGGCGGTCCCGTCTCCGTCGAAGTCGCCGTAGTCGTATAGACCACTGTACCCGCCCCAACCGTAGTACCCGGAACATGCCGTCATGTCCGCCTCCCCCTCCGTCGCGCCCTCCGCCCTACCGCCGAAGAATACGACGGCGCAGGGCACGAAGCTCATGTCGGCCCCGTCGTACTCGGCCACGACGTGCATCAGCAATTCGTCGCTGCCATCGCCGTCGACATCCGGCACGAACAGCGCGTCGTAGCCAATCATGTGGTAGGCGGTCTCGCCCTCGAACACCAGGTCGGACTCCGTGACCAGGAGGTCCCCGGACAGCCGACACGCGGAGTCCGTGGATGCGTCACAGTCGTCGTCCTTCCCGTTGTCGCAGACCTCCTCCGCACCTGGGTGGACGGAAAGGTCGCCGTCATTGCAGTCCTCGGCGGTCGTCCAGCCATCTCCGTCCGCGTCAACCGGTCCGGTGTCCGGTGGGTCACCGCTGTCATCGACAGCCCCCGTATCGTCGGGGAGGCCTGGGTCCGTGTCATCTTCCAGCCCGGCGTGGGGCGCGCTGGTGGATGGTACCGAATTCTCCGCCACTTCACACCCAGCCAGGACGAGAGAGAGCAAGAGCATTTCCTACCCCCCTCAGTTCTGAAGTTCGGCGAAGTAGATGTTCGAGTAGGCGCTCCCGGAGTAGTCCGAACCCTGGTCGCAATAACCAACTTCGAATGCACCATCGGAAGGGGCAAGGTAGAAGAACATCCCTTCCAGCGGGCCGCCGTCGACATGCACGAACGCGTCTACGTTCGCAATGCAGTCATGGTCCACAACCGTGCTGTCTCCCTCGAAGTAGATCTCGACGACACTGGTGCCCGTCTCCCAGCTTTCGGTGACGCCGTTGTAGTAGTGGATGACTAGCTCATGGCTCGCGTCCACCACGTAAGCCTTGAAGTCGCCGTTGGGCAGCGGGATGATGCCAGGGTCGTGGGCGTCGGTGATGATCGCGTCCGGGCAGCTCCCGTCCATCAGCACCTCCCACGTCTCCCCGACTGGGTCCCAGGTTGCCTGGTAGATGTCCGCCTGCCCGCCACCGACGGCGGAGCAAGTCACGCCGTCCGGGCTGCCCGAGAATAGGATGGAGGGCGAGTCTGACGTCATGTCGGGGACTGGGTCGGCAATGTAGTCCCACATCCACCGCCCGTGCAGCGCGTCCTTCAGCTCGTAGCAGCTTGCTGAGGAGTCCGCGCAGACGGCGACGCCTGCGGTGGGCGGTGAGGCCGCTTCGGCGGTGGGGAAGTCGCACTCGGTGGAGCTTGCCCCAGCGCAGCACGACGAGCACGTGAGGTCGAAGTCGTCGCCGATGTCGTGCACGGAGTCGGTCCAGTCCACGTGCCAGTAGCCCGAGGTGCCCTGGTTTTGCGCAAGTGCACGGACCACCACGTCCACCCCATTGTCTACCGGTCGCGCATACGGGTGCGAGACGTCGTCGTAGTCGAGGTCGGAGGTGTGGCTCCCGAAAGCCTCGTCCATGTAGACGGACCAGGTGCTTCGATTGAAGTCATCCCAGCCGCTCGACCCGTTGCGTGCGTAGACGACGTGCTGGTAGCCGCTCGCCGAGCGGTACACGTAGAGCGCGAGGGTTCCCGCGTGGGTCGTCCCCGGAGGATAGAAGAACGACGTCGGGTCGTTCGCCGTCGTCGGCACAACGGTGCTGGCGATGCCTCCGTCGTTCGCGTTCAGGCCGACGATCGCCCAGGACTCGGGATCGGTGGTGTCGATCTCCCGGGCGTCATCCGCCGCGTCGGTGTCGATGCCCTCACCCGCGACGTTCCCGAACACGTCGCTGCAGTCCGCGTTGTCGCAGGCGAACAGACGCGCGTAGAACTCCCGCTCGGCCCGGTGCGGGAGGGCCGTTCCTGCTGCCGATGTGCCGTACGCGAATACTCGGCCGCTGTTTGGGCCGGTTGGGTACGATCCCTCCTTGAGGACGACCCTGTAGTGGTCGATGGTGAAGCTCGCGCAGTCGCCGGCCGTGGGCACCACCACCCAGGTGAAGTCGAAGCCGTGGGACTCGGAATCCGCCGCCGGGGTCATCGTCAGCGTCGGGCTCCAGTTGCAGGCCGCCTTGGCGTCTGCCGGAAGCGCAAGGGAGGCGAGGCTGACGATAGCCACCGTGACTTGAGTGAGTCGCATGGTGAACATCTTGACTCCTTTGCCGGAGTCTCGCATGCCTCGCGTCCGGGAGCAAGTTCGGCCGCCGTGAGCGGGAGTCGCCGGACTCGCCGGTGGCTTCGCCCGCTACTTTGGTTTGCTATGCATTCGGAGTAGGGGCCACGGCCCGGCTCTGGCGCTCACCCCCCAAACGTATCCGCCAGAAACATCGTAAGTCGATCCCGCTCGGCGGCGACCGCCGCAACCCCCTCCGCACCGATCTCCGCGTGGAGCTGCGTCACGACGCCGCCGCGCGCCTCCCACCGGCCCACCACGCGCCCTCCGTACCAAACCGTCGGCCGCGCCTCGCCAGAGGCCCGCACGCCGGGGTGGGGGCCCGGCCCCGGGTCCACGCCGTCGGGAGGGAACCAATGTTCGACGTTGTGCGGGAACACAACCGGCCGCAGCCCCGGCGCGAGGCACCACGCGCGGTCCTGATAGCCCTTGAGGAGCGCGTCTTCGTAGGGGAGGAGCCACGCGGCGTGGGTGTCGCGCGGCGGGGCGGGGGCGTCGGCGAGGGCGGGGTCGAACCAATAGGCGGTGCCGTCCACCACCACCCGGGCCGCGGCGCGCCCGAGGGACGCGAGCACGCGCGTGACTTCGCCCTTCGGCGCGGGGAGCCACCACGCGAGATCGGCCTCGGTGACCGGCCCGAAGGTGCGGATCGCGCGCGCCAGGAGCTCCCGGCGCGCGTCGGCGGGCGCAACCTGCCCGGGAACGAAGCCCGGAATCCACTGGCGGGCCAGCGCGTACCGCGTGCGGTTGCTGCGCGGGCCGGGGCTGTCGGCGCGCACGATCTCCCCGCGTCCCATGCCGATCCTCACCCAGTAGCGGAGGTCGGCGGCGCATGCATGATCACTTTGGCTCGCCCCGAGCCGATTCCCGAGGTCGGCCGCCTGACCACGCCCGCCCTCCGGCGGTACGTCCCTTCACACGGTCCATGGCGCTCGGGGTTCGCTTCCAGTTCCTGTCGGCCGCGCCCGCGGTGAGGTTCG
>CAXNIN010000179.1:0-8917 GCA_964202365.1 Myxococcota bacterium
TCGGCGGGCTCGCCGTGCGCGTGGGGCGGCCGCTCGACGCGGACACCGCGCGTTTTTCGCCCGAGGGCGGCTCGGCCCTCGTGGCGTCGGCGGAGGGGGTCGTGTGGGTGGAGCTCGCGACGGGCGCCATCCGGAAGTTCTGGGAAGGGAACCTCGCGCCGGTGGGCTTCGCGCCCGGACCGGTGTTGTGGGACCTCGACCGCGGCACGCTCGTGGGCGAGTCCGGCGTGATCCTCGACGGCTTCGCCGGCGCCTTCCCGGCGGCGTCCGGCGCCGTGCTCGCGGGCCCGGGCGGCGCTGTGTGGGACCTCACCGGCGGCGCGCGCGCCCAGGGCGACGTGCACGAGGGCGTGTGCGCCACGGACGGCGCGGTGGTGGTGCAGGTGGACGACCGCGTGGTGCGCGTGCTCGACGGCGCCACGTTCGAGCACGGGTTGTGCGGCGACGACGACGTGGTGGACGCCGCGCGGCTCGAGGGCGATACGCTCGTGGTGACGACGCTCGACGGCGAGATCGGCCGCTTCTCGCTCACCGGCGAGCGCCGGGGCCGCACGTTCCAACGCGGGCAGGCCCGACCGGCGCGGCCCGTGCGGGCGGAGGGCGTGACCCTCGCGGGCGAGGACGAAGAGAGCGTGGTGCGCGTGGGCGACACCGCCTGGCCGGTGCCCGCCAACGGCGCGGCGCGCGTGGGCGACGCCGTGTGGGCGTGGACCACGGAAGGCGCGTTGTTCGCGCTGCCGGGCGGCGCGGTCGCGCCGGACGAAGCAGCCCGCTAGTTGACCGTCTCGTCGGAGACGGGGGCGCGCGCGGGGATCGGCGTGAGCTCGGCCCGGAGCCCCTCGAAGCGGGCGCGCGAGAACCACCCGCCGAGGCCGCCGGGGCGCGAGAGGCCGTCGACCGCGCGGAGCACTTCGTCTTCGTCGGTGGGGATGAGGCGGCCGCCGGAGTCGACCGGGCGCCAGGACGCCCACCACCGGCCGTCCGGCCACTCGACGAACACGCCCGCGAGCGCGCGCGCCTCCGTACCCTTCTGGCGTTGGGTGAACCGCCCGAGGATCGCGATGGCCTCGACGCCGGGCTGGCCGGCGAGCGACGCGAGCACGCGGTGCCTGTCCTTCGCGGCCGCGAGGAGCGGACCCGCGTAGACGATGCGTACGTCGTCTCCGAGGAGGAGCACGGCGGGCGCGATTGGCCCGCGCCCGGCTACCTTCATGACGCGCTCCAGGAGCACGCGCCCGAAGGACTCATCGTCCGGTGCGGCGAACTCTGGCTCGCGCCGCGCGATGGTGACTCGCACCCGAATGCCCGACATTCCGTCCATCGTACTCCAGGTGCACACCGGACGGCCGCCGAGCAAGGGCCGGCGCGGCCGCCCGTTTCAACAATCGCCGTCGCGATCGGGGTCCGAACACCCCTCGCCCAGGAGCTGACGCTCCAACAACGCGCCTTCCGCGCCCGATTCCACGATGAGCGTGCCGTTGAACGTGCCCGCGGAGACCGGCGCGAACCGGAGCGTGACGGGGACCTCTTCGCCCACGTCCATCATCTTGGGGAACGGGAGCGAGTCGCTCGTGAAGAACACGCCGGCGGTGTTGCTCTCCACCCACACGTCGGCCACGTAGACCGGCGCGTCGCCGCTCGACACGACCAGCACTTCTTCGAGCTGGGAGCGCCCGGAGGGGCTCGCGCGGTCGAAGCGGATCTGCCCCTGCGGCTCGATGCCGACGAGGGCCTCGCCTTCTTCGCCGCCGGTGGCCACGAGTCCGAAGTCGCCGCAGCCGGCCGTGAGGAGAGAGAGGAAGAAGGGTCGCATCGGACAGGGCTCCGCGCTGTACTATAGCAAGTCCGGTGCCACGGGGATTCGCCGGCAGACCGCATTCACGACGGCCCGATTGGGGTGCACGCGCCCCACCCGGATGGGAACTCGGCGCGGCGCCCTGGGTTACCGTTGGGGCATGTCCGCCGCCACCGCCCGCTCGGCCCTCTTCGACTCCCCCTCGGACGAGGTGATCGCGCACGCGCTCATCGGCCGCGCGCGCACCCGGCTCGCCGCCGTGCCCGACGCCGCCATCGCCGATCTGCTCGCCGACACCGTGTTCCACGAGCGCAAGCGCCTCGACGCCGACGGCGGCGACGAGGCCTACGCCGCCGCGATCGACGCCGCCGCGACGAGCCTCCGCGACATGCGCCGCTCCGACATGGACGCCGCCCTCCACTCCCTCGTGGGCAGCTACGGCCGCGAGATCCACAACCCGTTCTCGCCGCGCATGTACCGGTTCGCGACGCGCATCCTCCCCGGCGCCCTCACCCGCCTGTTGTCGGCCTCCCGCGGGCGGGATCTCGTGTTCGGCGACTTCGACCCCGCGTCGCGCATCCGCCTCACCGGCACCGTCGAGCGCCTGCGCAAGCTCTCCGAGAAGGCGACCCTCATCCTCGCGCCCACGCACGTGTCCAACCTCGACAGCCCGCTCATCGGGTACGCGCTCTACGCCACCGGCCTGCCCCCATTCGCGTACGGAGCGGGGTTGAACCTGTTCTCCAACCCGGCGATGGCGTTCTTCATGCAGCGCCTCGGCGCGTACACCGTGGACCGTCGCAAGCGCAACCGCCTCTACAAGGACACGCTCAAGGACTACTCGGTCGAGATTCTCCGGCGCGGGTGCCACTCCCTGTTCTTCCCCGGCGGCACGCGATCCCGTTCGGGCCGGCTGGAACGCCAGCTCAAGAAAGGGTTGTTGGGGACTGGGCTCGCCGCATGGCAGGAGAACCTCGCCGACGGGCGGCCCAACCCGGACGTGTTCATCGTGCCGTGCACGCTCTCCATCGGGCTCGTGCTCGAAGCGGAGACGCTCATCAACGACGCTCTCGCGGAAGAGGGCAAACAACGGTACATCATCACCGACGACGAGTTCTCCGACTCGCGCGCGGTCGCCTCGTTCATGCGGCGCATCCTCCGTCTCGACGCGGCCGTGCACGCCGTCTTCGGCGAGCCCATGGACATCGCCGGCAACCCCATCGACGAAGAGGGGCGCTCGCTCGACCCACGCGGCAACCCCGTCGACCGCCGCGGCTATGTGTGCGACCGCAACGGCAACGTCGTCGCCGACGAGCAGCGCGACCACGTGTACACCCAGCGCGTCGCCGAGCGCCTCTCCGACGCGTACCACCGCGACTTCGTCGTCCAACCCACGCACCTCGCGTCGTGGGCGGCGTGGGAGGCGCTCCGGGCGCGCCACCCCGGCTTCGACACCTGGCGCCTCGTGCGTCTGCATCCGAGCGCCCGCGTTGTGGACCGCGCCGCCGTACTCGCCAACATCGAGCGCGGCGGAAAGGCCGTGGCGCACCTTCGGCGGGTGGGCCCGGAGACGGCGGAAGGCGTGCTCGACGAGGCCATCGTGCGGTTCGCGAGCTTCCACAAAAAGCGCGCGATCGAGAACGTGAACGGCGCGCTCCGGCTCGACCCCGAGCTGGTGCTCTACTACCGGAACCGCCTCGATTGGATCACGGCGTAGGGCGAAGGGTGGGTGTCCTGGGGGCGGGGGGCCGGCCCCCCGCAACGCCCCCCGTCTCTCACCTGGGGGGTACGGTCGCCGCCAGGGACGGCCGGGCGAGCATCGCCGCGTACCGCTCCACGAGCGCCGGGAACGGCGCGAGGAGCTCGGGCGCGCGCAGGTCGATGTACCCGATCGCCATCGCAACGCAGGTGTCCGCGAGGGTGTAGGTGTCCCCCACGGCGTACGCGCGGTCGCCGAGCTCGGCTTGGAGCACCGCGAGGCCGCGGGTGATCTTGGCCGCCTGATGGGCGCCGGCGTTCGGGTCCTGGCGCGCGGGATCGCGGCGGCCCTCGATCATGCGGAGCACGGCGGCGTCGCAGATGCCGTCGCAGAGGGCTTCCAGGCGGAGCACCTCGATGCGCGCGAGCGGATCGGCCGGGAAGAGCGACGGCGTGGGGACAAGCACCGCGAGGTACTGCACGATCACGGGCGAGTCGTAGAGCGCCGTGCCGTCGGCGCGCAGGAGCGCCGGCACCTTGCCGAGCGGGTTGACGGCGGAGACGGACGCGTCGCCCGCGAGGAGCACGACCGGCTCGCACGCGAGGCCCTTCTCGAGGAGCGTGACACGAACCTTGCGGGCGAACGGGCTGGTGAGCGAGTGGAGCAGGCGCATGCCGTCGGCTATCCCGGCCGACGGTGCGCGGGCGAGCGGCGCGGCAGGGGGGCGCGCCCGCGCGAGATTTCCTCCCGGAGTCGCGGCCGGGGCGGTAGATCGGCACGATGCACGTTCGCCGCCTCCCCGCTCCTCCCCTCGCCTCGCGGACCCTCGCGTGAAGGTGGGCATCGTCGGCACCGGAGACACCGTCGAGGCGCTCGCGCGGCTCGCGCGCGCGGCGGGCAACGACGTGATCGTGGGCGGGCGCGCGCCGGAGGGCTTCGCCGAGCGGCGCGATCTCGCCGGGCTCGCCGTCGACACCGACATCCTTCTGCTCGCGATGGCGCCCGAGCGCTTCCGCGACGACGTGCGCGCGCTCGCCCCCGGGCCCGCCGTGCGCGCGGTGGTCGCGACGCGCGGGCTCGAGCCCGGCACGGGCCGGCGCCTCTCCGAGATCCTCGGCGAAGAGAGCGCGTGCCTCCGCGTGGGCGCGCTCGCCGGGCCGATCCTGCCCGCCGAGGTGCGCCGCCAGAGCCCGTGCGCGGCGGTGGTGGCGTCGCCGTTCGTGGAAGTGGTGCGCGCGGCGAGCGCGGCGCTCCACTCGCCGGCGTGCCGGGTGTACGCGAGCGAAGACCTCGCCGGCGTGGAGCTCGCCGGCGCGCTCGTCGAGGTGCTCGGCATGGCGCTCGGAATCGCGCGCGGCCTGGGCCTCGGCGTGGGCGTGCAGGCGCTCCTCGTGAGCCGCGGCGTCGCCGAGGGCGCGCGGCTCGCTACCAAGGGCGGCGGCGACCCCCGCACGTTCGCGGGGCTCGCCGGCGTGGGCGAGCTCGTGGCGGCTTCGGGCCTCCAGGACCACCCGGCCCACGTGCGCGGCCTCGCCCTCGCCCGCGGCGAGCCCGACGCCGGCGCCGCGGCCCTGTGCGCCGCGCTCCTCGCCCGCGAGGGTGACCTCCCCATCACCCAGGCGGTCGGCGCCCTCGCCACCGGCCGCGCGAAGGCCCGCGACGTGCTCGCCGCGCTGATGACCCGCGAGCACCGCGAGGAGTTCGACGCGTGATCGGCGTGTACGACTCCGGCTACGGCGGCCTCACCGTGCTCCGCGCGCTGCGGGCGGCGCTCCCGAACGAGCACTTCGTGTACCTCGGCGACTCCGGACGCGCGCCGTACGGCGGCCGCGACGCCGACACCATCCTCGACTTCGCCGAGCAGTGCGTCGAGCGGCTCTTCGAAGAAGGGTGCCCGCTCGTGGTGGTGGCGTGCCACACCGTGTCCTGCGTCGGGCTCCGGCACCTCCAGCGGCGCTACGCCGGGGACAACGCGGGCCGCCGGGTGCTCGGCGTCACCATTCCCGCGGCGGAGGCCGCCGTCGCGCGCAGCTCCGGCCACATCGGCGTAATCGGCACCGCGCGCACCGTCGCTTCGGGCACCTTCGCCGCCGAGATCGCGAAGCTCGGCCCCCACCGTGTCACCCAACGCGCCGCGCCGCTGCTCGCGCCGGTGGTGGAGGAAGGGTGGGAAGACACCGACATCGCGCGCATCGCGGTGGCCCGCTACGTCGCGAGCTTCGGCGACATCGACACCCTCGTGCTCGGGTGCACCCACTACCCGCTGCTGCGCGCGGCCTTCGAGGCGGCGTTGGGCCCGAACGTGACGCTGCTCGACCCCGCGCCGTTCGTGGCCGCGCGGCTCGTGGATTGGTTGGACAGGCACCCGACGTTCCTGCGCGACGGGAGCCGCGCGCTCGACGTGTTGTGTACCGGCGACCCCGACGCGTTCCGCGCGCACGGCGAGCGCTTCCTCGGCGAGACGTTACCGTCCGTGCGGCACGTGGCGGAGGAGGGCGGACGCCTCGCGCACGCGTCGACAGTCGAGGTTCGAACTGGGCAGATCGTGCGCTGACGCCGCCCGTCCCGGCTCGCGACGGTCCGCCGCCCTCGGGGGCGCCTGCCCCGGACAGAGGCAGGTTTCACTCCGCCATTGATTTGGGGCCGACGGAGGCAACGCTATCAGGGTGACGATCACGCGGGACCCCGCAAAGAACGCCGCCAACGTGCAGAAGCACGGCGTCCCGTACGAGGAGGCGCAGGGGCTGCTCTGCTCGGGAGATGACTACGTCGAGATCTGCGACGAGGCTCACTCCGCCACCGACGACCGCTTCATCGCCATCGGGCCGATCGCCCGCGGCCTCGTGCTCGTCGTCTGGACGGAGCGGGAGGATGACGTCGTGCGGATCATCAGCGCACGCTGCGCAACGCCCGCGGAGCGCACCCTGTTCACCCACTACCGCGAGGGCCAACCATGACCGACATCCCCGAACTCACGACGGCTCAGTTCGAGCGCGCCATGCCCGTCAGCGTGCGGCGCCGACTCGTCGCCGGCCGCGTCGAGTCGGGCGCAGACATCATCGCGCTCCGAAACTTCCTCGGACTGACGCAAGAGCGCTTCGCGAGCGCCGTCGGCATCAGCGTCCACACCCTCCGAAACTGGGAGCAGGGTCGGCGTCGTCCGGACGGGCCGGCGGTCGCGCTGCTCCGTATCGCTGCCCGGCACCCCAGGGTTATCCTGGAGAATGTGCGTTCGGCGGCGTAGCCCGCCTGGCCCGGCGATTTTGACCGGTTCACCAGCCATCCTTCCCACACCGTCGCGACCCCGACAGGGTGGGCGCTCAGCAGCGGGTCGGGCGTGCCGGAGGAGTATGGGACCGTCCAAGGTCGACCGATGACGGCGCATCCTCCGGCCTTGGACGCCGCGCCGGGCTCAACGCGCGACGGTCCCCCTGCCGGCGCACACCCACGCCCCGCCCTGGCTCGCCCACGCCCCACCGCCACCGGGAGGTGGAACCGAAGCGGGCGGCGGCGTGGTTCGCCCGGCCGGGCTTGTCGCGGGTCTCGGGGCGCCGTGGGGATCGCGCTGCCCACGCGGGTGGGCGACCTCCTTCCGCATGGGATGTCCGCCCTTGGGTCGCACCGCCTCGGGTGGAGTTGAGCGGTCGTTCTACCGGCAGATCCCGCTCCACACGCGGCCGGGAGACCCCACATCTCCCCGGCGGCTCGGCCGCGTTGGCGCTACATTGCCGGCGATGCGCGCCCTCCCCCTGCTCCTGATCCTCGCCGCCTGCGGCAGGCCTACGCCCGACGACACCAACGTCGGAACCGACACCGAGTCGCCCACCTACTACGCCGATGTTCGCCCGGTGCTCGACCAGTCGTGCGCGCGGTGCCACACCAACGGCGGCATCTCGATGTCCTTCGATGACCCCGCCACGGTCCAGAGCATGGCCGGCGCCATGAAGGCCGCGGTCGAGAGCGGGCGGATGCCGCCCCCCGCCCCGGACCCCGAGTGCCGCGACTACGAGAGCTCCGCGCGCTTCACCATCACGGACGAACAACGTGCCACGTTGGGCGCGTGGGCCGACGGCGGCGCGCCGCTCGGCGATGTCGCGGACGCCCCGGGGCCGCGCGACGACAGCCTGAACCACCTCGACTACGACCTGGAGCTCTGGGCCGCGGCGCCCTACACCCCGAGCTTCCCGGCCGACGGCAACGACTACCGCTGCTTCCTGCTCGACGTCGGCAACACCGACACCACCTGGATCTCCGGGATGCAGGCCATCGTCGACAACACCGCGATTGTGCACCACGTGGTGCTGTTCCAGCCAAACGGCGTGGACGATCTGTTCGACGGCGGCGATCCCTACGCGGGCTTCGCCTGCAGCGGTGTGGGCCAGGCCAACTGGAGTACGCTCGGCGCGTGGGGCCCGGGCGCCAACCCCACGGTGCTCCCCGACGGCATGGGCATTCGGCTCGAGCCGAACGCCCAGGTCCTCCTCCAGATGCACTACGTCGACAGCTTCGAAGGCGCGGATCAAGAGTCCGACCAATCCGGCTACGGGCTGGTGTTCACCGACGACGTGACACACGAGGCAATCAACTACGCCGCGGGGCCAACGAGCTTCACGCTCCAGGCGGGCGACGCCGACGCCACGGTACGCAAGATGTACCCCTGGAACGAGGACGCCCTGGTGCTCGCGGTGTGGCCGCACATGCACCTGCTCGGCACCGGGTTCAGCGAGCGCGTGGCGCACGCCGACGGCTCGGAGACGTGCCTGATGGAGATGGACGGGTACGACTACCACAATCAGGTGACCGCCAACTTCCTCGAGCCCGTTGCGATGGCGGACGGCGACACCCTGAAGTTGACGTGTACGTACGACAACAGCGCCGAGAACCCGAACCAGCACTTCGACCCGCCGCAGGACATCCGGTTCGGCGAGGGCACCACCGACGAGATGTGCTTCGGGTTCACGCTCGTGGCCACGCCGGTCGCGGAGTAGGCCCTGCCGCGGCCCTCCGCCAACGCGCCGTGTCCGTGTGGGTCCGGCCGCCGCGCCAAGGGCTGCTGCCTGCCCGTGCTCGAGGGCGAGCCCGCCGCCACGCCCGAGGCGCTCATGCGCTCGCGGTACGCCGCGTACGCTACCGGCCACGTGTCCCACCTGATTCGAACGACACACCCGGACGGGCCGCACTACCAGGCGGATGCGCGCACATGGGCGGAGGAGCTTCGTCGGTATTGCGCCGCCGTCTCGTTCGACGGCCTCACCGTACACGAATCCTCTTCCGACGGTGACACGGGCATGGTGCGCTTCTTCGCGCGACTGTCCCAAGGCGGGCGGGACCTCGGCTTCGGCGAGCGGAGCCGGTTTGTGCGCGTGGACGGGCGCTGGCTCTACCTCGACGGGGACCGCATCGAGGGGTGAGGCGCGCGCGGT
>CAXNIN010000180.1:0-8904 GCA_964202365.1 Myxococcota bacterium
TCCTCGGCGCCGGTGTACGTGGCGGGATCGGTGTCGTCGCAATCGCCTTCGCGCTCGGTGAGGCCGTCGCCGTCGGCGTCGTCGACGCCGACGGTGGCGAACGCGAGATCGTCGATCGCCCACACGTCCGCGCCGGTGATCACGAGCTCGTCGATCGAGAGGTCGAACACGAGGCCGTAGAAGGCGTCGGCGGAGGACGGGGCGAAGAGCGTGGTGTAGTACAGGACGCCGTCGTCGTACGCCTGCACGGTCAGCGTCGTGTCGCCGTCGAGCACGTAAAGCGAAACGGCGGTTTGATCTTCGTTGAAGATGATCGTGGTGGAGCTGCTCGTGCCGGCGGCGAGCGTACCGTGCGGCGACGTGCCGTCGACGCTGGCGCGGGCGGTCGGCCCCGTGAAGCGAACGCCGAGGTCGGTGTACTGGAGGGCGATCGCCTCGCCGCTCGTGCGATCCTCGAAGTCGATGACGGTGGTGAGGTCGAGGAGGGCGGCGTCCGACCAGGTGGAGGCGTCGGTGTACGCGACGGCGTCGCCGGCGTCGATGATGCCGTCACAGTCGTCGTCGATCCCGTTGGCGAGGTTCTCGACGGCGCCGGGCGAGATGTCGTCGTCGCCGTCGTCGCAGTCCCCATCGGCGTCGCTGTACCCGTCGCCGTCGCGGTCGCTGCCGGCGGCCCAGGCGACCTCGAGGGCGTCGAGCCCGTAGCCGTCGCCGGTGGAGCCGGAGAACGTGAGCGAGGTGACCTCGTCCGCGAAGGTGAACGCGCGGTAAACGCCGCCCGTACGGTCGTTCCCCGAGAGCTCGAACGTGTATCCGCTCACGACGGTGCCGCGGGGGCCCTCGGCGACGAGCGTGAAGTCGTCCTGGGGGTCGAGCACCCGGAGGGCGACCGCGTCGACGGGGTCGGCGAAGGTGATGCCGACGGCGTTGGCGCCGGTGGAGACGACGCGTGCGCCGAGGGTGGCGACGGGGACGGTGCCGTAGACGCGGTCGTCCGCGATGACGCTGCCGACGAAGGTGAGGTCGCCGTAGGTGGTGATGGCGGCGTCGACCGTGAACGTGTCGAAGCCGTAGGTGTCGGTGCCGGCGCTGCCGATGTCGTCGAGATCCCAGGCGAATTCGGTGGCCACGGAGCGGACGCGCACCTCGCCGTCCACCCAGCCGTCGCAGTCGCCGTCGAGGTTGTCGAAGGGGATCTCCTCGCCGCCGGGAAAGGCGGCGTCGGAGGCGTCGTCGCAGTCGTTGCCGCCGCCGGTCGAGGACACGAAGCCGTCCTCGTCTTCGTCGAGGAAGTCGGGGCGCCAGGTCCACTGGTAGATGGCGCCGTCGGAGGAGTAGGCGCGCGTCTCGAAGGGGGCGGTGCCGACCACCGCGGCGGAGCCGTCGGCGTTCCGGGCCACGGCGACGGCGGTGCCGAGCGCGGCGGCCGAGCGGGAGCCCGCGACTACATGGTCGGCGTGCGAAGCGGAGAATGCGCCGACGGGCGGGGAGGTGAAGACGTAGAGCGCGCCCCCGCCGGAGCCGGCGTAGGTCATGTTGGGGGCGCCGACCACGAGATCGTCCAGGCCGTCGCCGTCGATGTCCCCGGCGGCGAGCGTGGCGCCGAGCTGGGCGGAGGAGCGGGCGCCCGTGATCGTGGCGTCGGCGGTCGTCACGTCGGTGGGGCAGCCGGCGCCGAGGTCGTAGAAGACGTAGGCCCGGCCGTCGTCGTTGTAGGCGGCGTCTTCGGTGGGCGCGCCGACGACGAGGTCGAGGAAGCCGATGCCGTCGAGATCGGCGACGAGCAGGGAGGCGCCGAGGCGCGCGCTGATGCCGGCGGTGGAGAAGGTGCAGGTGGCGACGGCGTCGACGGTGGCGGTGCCGGCGTAGCTGCCGCCGGGGAGGATGTAGACCGCGCCGGCGTTGGTGGCGCCGTCGTCCGCGTAGATGGCGGTCGCGACGATCTCGCTCGCGCCGTCGGCGTCGAGGTCGCCCACGGCGAGGGCGGCGCCGAGCTGATCGCTGCCGGCCTCCCCGAGGACCGTGGCCCCGGCGATGTCGAGGGCGGACGTGCCCGTGGGCAGCGCGCCCGTGCCGTAGACCACGTGGAACGCCCCGACGTCGGAGTCGCCGGCGTCCGTGGTCGGCGCGCCGACGACGAGGTCGATGTAGCCGTCGCCGTCGATGTCGCCGGCGGCGAGGGAGGTGCCGGCGGCGGCGGTCGCGGACGGGCCGGTCCACACGGCCGACGCGCCGGTCGCCGCGTTGGTGTCGGCCCAGCTCCCCCCGCCCCACACGTAGACGGCGCCCGCCCGGTTCGCGGCGTCGTCGTTGCCGGGCGCGCCGACCACGAAGTCGTCCTGGCCGTCGGAGTCGAGGTCGGCCGCGAGCAGGGCGGTGCCGTAGTCGTCGTCGGTGGTCTCGCCGAGGAAGCTCGCGTCGGCGTAGGCGAGGGTGTCGCCGATGTCGGGGCGGTAGACGAGCGAGACGACGCCGGAGCCGCGATCCTGCGTGCCGACGAGGAGATCGTCCGTGCCGTCGCCGTTGATGTCGCCGGTGGCGAGCGCGCGGCCGGCGTAGTCGAAGTTGCCCTGGCCTGTCCACGGCGCGTCGAGGTCTTCGGTGAACACCTCGGCGCGGTCGGGCCGGACCGTGGTGTCGCCGAACCAGGCGGAGGTGCCGGAGGCGACGGTGGCGCCGCACGACCACGGGAGGCCCCCGCTCGGTCCGTTGACGCCGATCGTGGCGGTGGCGCCTTCGTCGTGGGCGGGGTTGCCCCAGGTGATGTCGTCGAGGACGACGACCGCTTCGTTGCGGCCTTCGAGGAGCCAGATCTGGAAACGGCCGTCGCCACCGGCGGTTGCGTGCGACGCGGACTCCCACGAGACGACGAAGGTGCGCCAGGGGTAGACGCCGAAGGTGTCCGTGTAGACGGTGCCGGCCGCGAGGTCGTCCCAGTAGGCGGCGATGCCGGTCCAGTCGGTGGCGGCGTCGGGGCAGAGGCCCACGGCGGAAGAGGTTGCGCCGGCGAAGAAGAGGGCGCCGTTCGACGAGATCGTCGCCTCGTCCCAACCGACTCCGTAGAAGTCGAAGGTGAACGGGAGCGCGACTGTGACCGTGGCGTCGTCGCCCACGGCGTGAGCGTCGCCTCCCGAGGCGTCGAGCCAGGCGTGCGCCGGGCCCTCGGGCTCGCTCGAGTCGACGAACACCATGTCTCCGGCGTCCGGGCCGCCCGAGGCCGCGTACGCGAGGGAGAGCGCGAGGAGGGGGACCGTCAGGGGGAGGAGGCGCACGCCGGGATTCTACCGCGTGTGGGGAGGCATCGGAAGGACCGCCTGCTTTCGCGACGCGGGGCGGTGTGCCAGGATGGTGTCCGTGTCGACCCTCTCCTCCGGACTGTTCACCGCGCTCTCGTCGTGGGACGCGCTGCGCGCTCGGCCGATGTATCGTGTCGCGGGTGTGCTCGGCGGGGCGGCGATCGCCGGGGCGATCCTGGCGGTGCCTACCCCGTCGGGCCTGTCCGTCGAGGGGCACCGGGCGGGCGCGTTGACCGTGGTGATGGGGCTCTGGTGGCTCGGCGGCGTGCTCCCGATGGCGGTGACCGCTCTGCTCCCCCTCGTCGCGCTCCCGGCCCTCGGCGTGGCGGAGACGCGCGAAGCCGCCGCTCCGTACGCGGACCCCCTGAACTTCCTGATGTTGGGCGGCTTCCTGCTCGCGCACGGGATGGAGGAGGTCGGGCTCCACCGCCGCCTCGTCGCGAACCTGCTCGCGCCGGCGTGGGTGCGGGCGACCCCGCGGCGCACCGCGCTGGCCCTGATGTTCGCGACGGCCGCGGTCTCAAGCTTCGTGAACAACACGGCGTCGATGGTGATGATGTTGCCCATCGCGCTCGCGCTCGCGGAGGGCGCGGGCGGTGGGCGGCGGCTCCGCGCCGCGTTCACGCTCTCCACGGCGTACGCGTGCTCGATCGGCGGCGTCGGCACGCTCGTCGGCACCGCGCCGAACATGGTGCTCGCGGGGCTCGCGTCGAAGATCGCCGGCGTGGAGATCCGCTTCGTGGACTGGCTCGGGATCGGGGTTCCGTTCGTGCTTCTCGCGATCCCCACGGCCTGGTTCGTCGTCAACGCGATTGCGCTCCCCGTGCCCGACCGGTCGGAGCGTGTGCCGGACGCCCCCGCGAAGCCGGCGTGGGGGGAGGGGGAGCGCGCGGTCCTCGTCGTGCTCGTCGGGTGTTTCGTCGCCTGGCTCACCCGCGTGCCGGTCGATCTCGGCTTCGTGCGCATCCCCGGCTGGAGCGCGCTCCTCCCCGCAAAGGTGGACGACGGCTTCGTCGCCGTGGGCGCGGCGATGCTCCTGTTCCTCCTGCCGCGCCGAACGCCCCGCGCCGCCGGTGTCGGCGGCCTCGACGACGACGCGGACGATGGCCGCTTCCTGCTCTCGTGGCGCCGCGCCGCCCGCGCGGTGCCCTGGTCGGTGCTCTTGCTGATGGGCGGCGGCTTCGCATTGGCGAGCGCGATTCAGGACTCCGGCCTCTCCGGGTGGCTCGCGAGCGGGACCGCGGGCCTCGCCGGGCTCCCGGCGCCGGTCGCGGTGCTCGCGATCTGCGTGGGCGTGTCGTTCATGAGCGCGTTCACGTCGAACACCGCCACCACCCAGATCGCGCTCCCGCTCCTCGGGGCCGGCGCCATGGCGACGGGGGTCGACCCGCTCGTGTGGATGATCCCCGCCGCGATCTCCGCCTCGTGCGACTTCACGCTCGCGGTGGGCACGCCGCCGAACGCGATCGCGGCGGAGGCGGGAGACGTGGCGCCGTCGGACATGGCGTTCGCCGGCGTGATCCTCAACGTCGCGTGCGCCGTGCTCGCCGCGGGCGTGGCGCTCGTGCTCGGGCCGATGATCTTCGGCTGAAAACGGCGCGGGCCGCGCGCGCGGCGCGGCCCGGCACAGGTCTCGCGGGAATCACGGCATCCCGCAGCTCTCCCCGGAGGCGACGACGGTGCCGTGGTCGTGACCGTCGTGATCCTCGTGTCCCCGGCCCGAGCGGGTGTCGCGGTACGAGCGGCTGTCGCGGTCGGTGCGGCCGTAGCCTTCGGCCTGGGTGTGGCCGCGGTAGCCGAAGGAGACCCGCTCCACCGAGTAGGGCTCGACCTCGATCCAGGTGGTGAGCACCACCCGGCCGCGCTCGTCGGTCACCACCAGCTCGTGCCAGCCCACCTTGGCCTCGATCTGGGTCGGGGCGTTCGGCGCGAGGTTCGCCATGCGCTTCCCGTCGAGCCGCACCTCGACGCCGAGGAAGTGGTCGCTGTCGAGCGAGACGAAGCCGGTGCTGGGCGGGTCGACGCGCCAGTGGGTGAGGCCGCCGGCCCGGATCTCGGAGGAGGCGCCGTCCACGAGCTCGCCGGTGAGCCGGCGGGCGGTGAGGCGGAAGGTGCCCACGGGGAGCCCGGCGTAGGTGGTCTGGCCGTAGGCGGCGACGGAGCGGACGAGACCCTTGTCGCAGACGAGCTGGACGGGGATGGGCAGCGGGTTCTGGACGAGGAGGTCGCCGGTCCGCGGCGCGCTCACGGTCCACTGGGGCTCCTCGAAGGCACGCAGGGTGAGGTCGCGGGACCCGAGCATGCGCCCGTCGGCGGCGAGGAGCAGCGCGTGGCGCCCGACGCTCAGGCTGACCACGCGCGACTCGAACGGCGTGAACTTCGCGCCCGGCCGGCCGTCGACGAAGAGCTGCGCGGCGACGGGGCCGTCGTTTCGCACGAGCACACGGCCGGTGTTCTCGGGGGCGAGCGTCACCGGGATCGACCGGCCGGGGACCACGAAAATGCGGTCGGACATCAGCGTGCGCTCGACGCCGAACTGCACGTAGGTGGCGCGGACGGTGTTCTCGCCGGGGGAGGCGTACACGTCGGTGGTCTGCCACGGCGCGAGGGTGCGCCCCGCGTGACCGGCGACCGTGAAGGTGACCGTGCCCCCGGAGTGGTTGGTGACCAGGATGCGGCCCGGGGGAGGACCGTAGCCGTTGCGGGCCCAGGCGTGCTGGGGAAAGGTTGCCGCGAGCGCGGCGAGCGCGGCGAGCAGCAAGGGGAGGAGCCTCTTCTTCATGGTCTCTCCGTGCAGGGGGACTCGGTCTGCACGAGAGGAGAGACGCGACGGCGCGGGCGTCATTCGCGCTCGAAGATTTTGGCGGGCGCCGCGTATCGCGCGCGGCCAGGAGTTTTCGGCGCGGCCGGGAATTTTCGGCGCGGCCGCTGAACCCCTTGACAGCCGCACATGCGTTCAGTACGTTGGCAGCATGGACGACCTCGCGCCCCGCCAGCGGGCTTTGCTGGACTTCATCGCTTCGTACCAGGACCAGAAGGGCATCCCACCGACGATCCGCGAGATCGGCGAGGCCCTCGGCATCAAGAGCACCAACGGCGTGAGCGACCACATCAAGGCGCTCGTGAAGAAGGGCTACCTCGAGCGGGTGGGCGACGCGCGCTCCTCGCGCGGCGTGCGCCTCTCCTCGTCCGCGCGCGGTGGTTTCCGCGAAGAGGCCACGGTGGCCGTGCCGTTGCTCGGCCGCGTAGCCGCGGGAACGCCCGTGCTCGCCGAAGAGAACTACGCGCGCACCTTCCACATCGACAGCGGGATGGTGCCCCACAACGCCGCCACCTTCGCGCTCACCGTCACGGGCAACTCGATGATCGAGGACGGCATCCTCGACGGCGACTTCGTCTTCGTGAAGCAGCAGACCACCGCCCGCAACGGCGAGATGGCCGTGGTGATGGTCGACGGCGACGCCACCGTGAAGCGCTTCTACCGCGAGAAGGACCGCATCCGGCTCCAGCCCGCGAACTCGGCCATGGAGCCCATCTTCGTGGAGCCCGGGCACGCGTGCGACATCCTCGGCATCGTGGTGGGCGTGTACCGGCGCGTGCGGGCGTAGCCCGAACGGTCTACCATCCCGGCATGCCTCGCCCCCGCCCTGGCCTCTGGGCCGCCATCGGGCTCAACCTCGCGTTGTTGACGATCGCGGTGTCCGTGCTCGACGCCGGAGTGTTTTTCCTCGTCACGCGGCGCGTGTTGAGCGACGCCACGGCGGATCTCGCCATGACCACCGCGGGGCTCGTCTCGGCGGAGCTCGGCGCGGTCGGGCCCGACGGGTGGAAGCGCGTGGTGGACGCCCATCGTCGGGCGGGCACGCGCGAGCTCACGCTCTACTCGGCCTCTGGCGAAGTGCTCGCGGGCGCCAACGTGCCCGCGCCCGCGGAGGTGCGGGCGGTGTTCTTTTCCCGGGAGACGATCGTGGGGGAGGAGGCGGGCGAAGTGCAGGTGATCGCCCCCGTAGGGACGCCCGGCCCGCCTGCGGCGGTGCTCCGGGTGGGGGTGCCCGAGAGCGCGACGGCCTCGCCCGCCTGGCTGGTGATCGCGGCGCACGCGGTGTTCTCCGCGGTGCTGATCGCCCTCTTCGGACTCGGGCTGTTCCGCGGGAGCCTCTTGCGGCCGATCGCGCAGCTTCGGGAGGGGACGCGGCGGATCGCGGCCGGCGAGATCGGGCTGCAGGTCGCGGAGGAGGGCCCGGCGGAGCTCGCCGAGCTCGCCCTGGCCCTGAACACGATGTCCACCGCGCTCGTCGGCTACCGCGAGCGCACGGCCGAGCAGCTCGCGCGCCTCGAGGCCGCCAACGAGGAGCTGCGCCGCACCCAGGAAGCCCTCATGCGAAGCGAGAAGCTCGCCAGCGTCGGGCGTCTGGCGGCGGGGCTCGCCCACGAGATTGGGAACCCGCTGACCGCGGTGCGTGGCTATGTCGAGATTCTGGTGCTGGGTGGCGTGGAAGGGTCGGACGAGCTCGTGTCGCGCACGCAGGTGGAGGTCGAACGGATGCACCGCATCCTTCGCGGCCTGCTCGATTTCGCGCGGCAGGAGGAGCACGAGGTGGTGGCGATCGACCCGCTCGATCTGCTCACCGAGGCCGTGCGCACGGTGCAGCTCCAGTCGGCGTTCCGGTCGATCGAGATGACCATCGGCGTCGACGGAGAGCCGCGCCTGCGGGGCGAACCCGGGAAGCTGCACCAGGTGCTCGTGAACCTCCTGTTGAACGCGGCGAACGCGGGGTCGCGGTCGATTCGGCTGAGCGCTTTCGAGGAGGGCGGAGAGGTGTGCGTCCGGTGCGCGGACGACGGGGAGGGGATCGCCCCGGAGCACGTGCCGCGCCTGTTCGAGCCCTTTTTCACCACGCGGCCGCCGGGCGCGGGAACAGGACTCGGCCTCGCGGTTTCTCACCGAGTGCTGGAGCAGCATGGCGGCCGGATCGACGTCGTGAGCGCGCCCGGCAAGGGCGCGGTGTTCACGCTGCGGCTCCCGGTGGCCCGGGCGGCGTAGGGGACCGGAGACAACCGCCCGTTTCGTAGGCCGGTCCGCCCGAGGACCGGTCGCCCGGCCGGGGCACCTGTCCCGCGCCCGGTTTCGGCATACGTTGGACGACCCTGCCGGGGTCGGGGGTTCAAACAGGAAGCGCGTGGTCGAATCCGTCGCCCGAATCCATGCATCCCTCCGCGGGCTGTCCCAGCGGGAGCAACGGAACCTGCTGGTGCAGGCGGGGCTGCTCGCGCTCGCGGCCTGGTGCCTCGCGTGGGCGCTCCTGGCTGCGGCGGTGAGCTGGCGGGTGGCCTCTCCGGCTACGGCGTGGTTGTGGATCGGCGGGTGGATCGCGACCGGCGTCCTGACCGCCGCGGTCCCGCTGCGGCACTACCGCGCGGCGGCCGAGGCCCGCCGCCAGGCCCTCCGGGTAGAAGCCCTCCGGCCGGACCTCGCCGGGGCGCTCCTGACCGTGCTCGACCGCGAGGCGACACCGCGCGGGTCGCCAGCGTTGATCGCACGGCTGGCCGCGCGCTCGGCCGTGGCTGTCGCCGAGGTTCCGCCCGCGACGGTCCACCCGGCGCGCCC
>CAXNIN010000181.1:0-8876 GCA_964202365.1 Myxococcota bacterium
CGGCGTCGCGCGCGCCGCGCGCGTTCTGCTCGGCCCAGCAGACCTCGTCGGCGGCGTCGGGGTCTCCGGGGGCGAGGAGAACGGGGCGGCGCGCGCGCAGCTCCTCCAGGACCCGCACCACGCCGTCTTCGCAGGAGGGCGTGAGGCCGAGCGCGGTGCCGATGCCGTACCGCTCGGGGTCGACGCCGGCGGTGTCGAGGCAGTCGTAGAGGGCGCGGGCGCGGGGCACGGCGTCGGGGTCGAAGCGCTGGAGGTACGCGACGACCGCGTGCGCCGAGCGGTGCATGCTGTAGAGGTCCAACCCCCAGAACCCGAGGGGCGGGCGACCCCCGTGCTCCGCGAGCCACCCCACGAAGTCGAGCACGTCCGCGTTTCTCCACGTCCACGCGGGGAAACGCTGGAAGTCGCGCAGCGCGTCGACCGCGTGCGGGTCGTCGCTGCGCCCCACGACGTAGCGGTTCACGCGGAGCGCTTCGGGCCAGTCGGCCTCCACGGCCACGCCCGCAAAACCGTGCCGGGTGAGCAGGCGTCGCGTGATGCGGCCGCGCTCCCTGTAGAATTCGTGGGTGCCGTGCGTAGACTCGCCCAAGAAGACGAAGCGCGCCCCCCCGAGGTCGTCGAGGAGCGCCGCGTAGTCTTCGCTCGCCCCCGCGACGGGGTGCGCCGCGGCGCGCAGGGCGCCCACCACCTCGGAGTCCGTCATGCCACCTCCGAGGGCACCGTAGACACAGGGTGGAGGCCGGGAAAGCTCGGGCGGCTCAGGCGGGCGAGGGCGCGAGGAGCGCGTGGTCGAGCTTTCGGAGCAGGTCGCGCGTGCGCTTGAGATCCTGCCGGAACGCGAGCAGGTCGGTGGCGGAGATCTGCATCCCGAGCTCCGAGATGTAGCTGGCGAGCGCGCCGTGGACGCGCTCCGCCTCTTCTTCGGTGAGTTCGATTCGAATCATGGCTCCCCTCGCACAAGCTACGCGCGCGGGTCCCGACGACGCGGCGCGGAGCGTCTCCGGGTGTCACGTCGGCGCGTCGGGTTCGCGGCGTACGAGCGCGTCGGCGCGCGACGTGCGGGATCGTTCGGGTCCGATGCCTGAGCAACGCGACTACCCGGATGGGCCGGCTCGGGCCTCACTCCGGAGGTGTTTCCGCGGACTTGGGGCGCCAGACGTGCCGGAAGCGCACGCCCCAGCCGGTTCGGGTGCCGAACGGGCGGCCCCCCACGGCCGCGGCGCGCTCGTAGTGCTCCAGGAAGCCGTGCCCGAGCTTGTCGTCGGGGGTGACCACCGTATTCCAACGCGCGTCTCGGAGCGCGCGGTCCACCACGCGGCTGCCCTTCTCGAATGGCCCGCCCGCGTGGTCGATGTCCCAAAGGGCGATGAGCGCGAAAGAAGGTTCGTGGCCGGCCATCACGGGGTACCACGGGCCGTGGGGCATCAGGACGGGGCCGGGCATCCCGCGGAGCTCCTCGACGAGGGCGGCGGCCGCCGCGGCGTCCTGGGGCGTCGGAACGAACTTCTTCAGCTCGCCCCTGCCTTCCCAGAGCTGCGCCGCGAGGAGCGCGGTGAGCGCGTGCGGGGTCCACGCGCGCCAGCCGGTGTCGCCGGAGAGCGCGCGCAGCGGCAGCACCGCGAGCAGCGGGAGCGCCCACAACATCGGGATGAGCACGTTGAGGTAGCCGCCCTGATGCCCGCGCATGAGCGACACCATCACGAGCCCCGTCACGAGCACCCCCGCCCAGTACCCTCCCGCGCGGGTGCGCGCCCAGGCCCACGCCGTGAGCACCCCGAGCGTGGTGGTGATGGGCAACGCCCGCCACAATTCGGCCTGCGCGCCCTCGATGCGGCCCTTCGCGAGGTTCGGCAGCGCGCGCGTCGCGACCATGCCGTGCTCGCCCGGCACTTCGAGCAGGTAGGTGAGGAACAGCCCGCCCGTGTGGACTTGCAGCGCGACGGTGAACGCGAGGGCGGGGCCCGCGCTCGCGGCCGCGAAGGTGAGGGCGTCGCGGAGGCCCAGGGTGCGCCAGCGCCAGAGCACGATGGGCACGCCGAAGAGCGCCATGTTGTGCTTCGCGGTGAAGGCCACCGCCAACAGGAGTCCGCTCACGACGGCGGCGGCGCGCGACTCGGCGCGGGCCACCACCAGCGCCGCGCCGGCGAGCGCGAGCGCGAGCGAGTCGATGCGGACGAGATCGTAGAAGGTGCCGCCCTCTTCGTAGCCGCCCACGAACAGCGCCCCCACCCCGAGCGCCACCGGCCACGAGGCGCCCTCGCGCCGGGCCGCCACGGTGAGGATTCCAGTCGCGAGCGCAGCGCACACGATCGAGACCCCGCGGCCCAGCGTGTACCCCATCGGGAACACCTGCCCGAGCGCGCCGAGCACCCACGCGTAGAGCGGCGGGTAGATGAACGGGATGTAGTCGGCCTCGGGCAGCGTGTAGAAGGGCAGGCCCTCCGCCGCGCGTTTCCCGGTGACGAGGGTGGCGCCCTCCATCCATTCCAGGTCGAAGTTCGCGCCGATCCGCTGGCTCACCGCCAGCCCGACATCGGCGAGCTGCCACGCGGCGAGCGCCACGACGAGGATCTCGAGGACGACGCGGAGGGTGCGGTTCACGGGCGCGGTCGTATCAAGGGATCCGTCTCCACGGGGGGTGTAAGGGCCGCCGTTCCGCCGGCGTTCCGGACGCGAACCTCGGAGTCCCCGTGCTCTTCGCCCTCCTCGCCCCCGCCTTCGCGTACGAAGCCGCCCCCCACGCCTCCACCATCGCCCGCGTCGAGCAGATGGTGTGGGACACCACCGTCACCGCCACCGCGGCCCGCTACGGCCTGGACGTGGTCAACGTCACCTGGGAAGACACGGGGCGGTCGAAGGGCTCGGCGTACGGCCCCAACATCTCGGACATGACCATCGGCGTGCGCGACGGCAACGGCCAGCTCCACCCGATGCCGGTGCTCCGCTTCGACAACTTCACCGATGTCACCGCCGACCTCGACTCGGACGACTTCTGGCTCCGCGTCGGCAACGAGCGCGGCCGCCCGCTCACCACGGTCTCGCTCGCCGAGCTCCTCCAGGACACCCGGAGCTACCTCTCGAATCCCTGGAGTTGGGCCGGGCGCGGTCGGGCGCTCTGGGCCCCGCGCGACGAAGAGGTGCTCGTGAGCGCGCAGGCGTGTTTCCTGCCGGTGCCCCAGAACAGCGCGGCCACGTTCACGCCGGTCATCTACAACTACCAGTCCTACGCCGACAACCCCGCGGTGCTCACGATGGTGGCCACCCGCGAGGGCACGAGCATCCAGGTGGTCGAGAACGAGGGTGGCTACCTCTCCGAGGTGCTCACCTTCAATCAGGACGGCGAACGCGCGCCGTTCACCGCCACGCGCCTCTCCGACTTCCGCGCGAAGGGCGGCGACGGCACCTACGGCTCGGTGTCCGCGGGCGGCGAGGACGGCCTCAACATGGTGCTCGTCATCCAGGTGCCGCTCAAGCAGAAGGCGCCTCCGATGCCGCCGATGTACGACGCCTACGGGGGTGCCGAGACGGAGGCGGCGCCGATGGCCAGCAGCAAGAGCAGCGCCCGGAGCGACGTCGAGTCCGCGGTGATCGGCCACGGCCCCACCGAGGGCCCCTTCAACGAGATCGGCGGCCTCGCCATCGAGCGCGACACCCGCTTTCCCGTGCGCGTAACGGTGCAGTTCTACAAGGCCACCAGCAGCGGCGTCGTCACCGACGCCGACATTCGCGACATCCGCCGGCAAATCGACCGCGTGTACGACGACGCCCGCTACGTCGGCAGCCTCGTCGCCGACGGCTACACCGGCCGCGCGACCGAGTGGGTGCGCCCCCAGCCGAGCCGCCCGGCGTCCGAAAACGCGACGTGGGCGGACTCGTTCTGGAGCTGGCACAAGGCGAACTGAAGAGGGTGGGTCGTGGGGCGGGGGAGGGCCCCCGCAACGCCCCCCGGAAGCCGCTCCTACCGACGACCCGCACCCTGCCGGCGGGCCCCGCGACGGGTGACATTGCCCGATGTCGTACGTCGCGCCCGACCCCGCCGCCGCGCCGCGCGTTGTCGGAAGTGTCGACGACGCCGTCGCGGCCCTCCGCGGGCGCCGGCTCGTCGCGCTCACCGGGGCCGGGTGCAGCACCGACTCGGGCATCCCCGATTACCGCGGCCCCGGCACGCGGGACCGCGCGCGCAACCCTGTCCAGTACCGCGCGTTCCTCGACGACGCGGGGGCGCGGCAGCGCTACTGGGCGCGCTCGATGCTCGGGTGGCCGCGGTTCTCCGCCGCCGCCCCCAACGACGGCCACCGCGCCTTCGTGGACCTCGAGCGCGCCGGGGCGCTCCGGGGGCTCATCACCCAGAACGTCGACCGCCTGCACCACGCGGCGGGCAGTGCCCGCGTCGTGGAGCTTCACGGCGCGCTCGCGGAGGTCGTGTGCCTCGGGTGCGGCGCGATCGAGGCGCGCGAGGCCCTCCAGGACCGCCTCACGCGCCTGAACCCCCGGTGGGACGCCGACGTCGAGCTCGCGCCCGACGGCGACGCCGAGCTCGCCCAGGTAGACGGCTTCCGGGTGGCCCCGTGCCTCGCGTGCGGCGGGGTGCTCAAGCCCCGCGTGGTGTTCTTCGGGGAGAACGTCCCGCGCCCCACGGTGGACGCCGCCTTCGCGCTCCTCGACGAGGGCGACGCGCTCCTGGTCGCGGGCTCGTCGCTGACGGTGTACTCGGGCTTCCGGTTCGTGCGCCGGGCGGTCGAGCGGGGCGTGCCCGTCGTCATCGTGAACCTCGGCCCCACCCGCGGCGACCCGCTTGCGACCGTGTGTGTAGACGCCCCGCTCGGCGCCACGCTCCCCGCGCTCGTGCGCGCGCTCCGCTGAACGTCAGGCGTTCGGCGCCGCGTAGACCGTCCATCTGTCGGGCCGCAACCACCCGATGAGGGTCATCCCGCCGGCGGTGGCGGCGTCGATCGCGAGCGAGCTCGGGGCGCCCATCACCGCCACCACGGGCACCCGCGCCACAAGCGCCTTCTGAACGATCTCGAAGCCGGCGCGGCTCGACACGACGAGCCCCAGGCCCGGGAAGTCGAGGGTGTCCGCGCGCAGGCGGGCGCCGAGCACCTTGTCCACCGCGTTGTGGCGGCCCACGTCCTCGCGCGCGTCGAACAGCCGGCCCTCGGCGTTGAAGAGGGCGGCGCCGTGCAGGCCGCCGGTGCTCCGGAACGCGGCCTGCGCCGCCCGCAGCGCGTCCGGCAGGCCGGCGAGCACGCCCGGCGCGGGCATCCACGCCGTCGACAGCGGCGGCGCGCCCCTGCGCAGCCGGTCAATCGACGCGATGCCGCAGATGCCGCAGCTGCTCGTGGCGTAGAGCGCGCGGTCGGCCGAGCGCGCCCGCGCGGCGGGCACGCCCTCCGCGAGCCGCGCGTCGACGGTGTTGGGGCCGACCGCGGCGAGCGCGCGCAGGTCGTCCGGGCCGTCGATGACGCCCTCGGTGTAGAGGAACCCGGCCGCGAGGTCGAGATCGTCGCCGGGGGTGCGCATCGTGATCGCGGTGGGAACCCCCTCGACGCGGATCTCGAGCGGTTCTTCGATGGCGACGTCGTCTTCGCCGGGGGAGGCTTCGAGGCGGGAGGGGGGTCGTTGCGGGGGGGTGGGGCCACCGCGGGTGTCGCCTCCCTGCCCCCAACTGAACCGTGTCACCGGCACACGACGGCTCCGGGCGTCGTCGCTCATGTCACACCCGCTCGAGGCGAACCACGGCGTTGTAATCCGGCTCCTCCGAGCGCGGGTCGATGCGCCGGGAGATGAGCACGTTGCACTCGGGCCAATACGCCTGGAGCACGCCGGGGCGGATGTCGGCCTGGCGCAGCGTGATGTCCATCGCGCCGGTGGCGCTCCGGGCGCGGGCGCGGTCGCCGTCGGCCAGGCCCAGCTTCGCGAGGTCCGCCGCGGAGATCAACACGTCGTCGCGCCGCTTGCCGCCCTGCACGCCGTCGTGTTCCTTGATGACGATGCTGTTGAACTGCTTCCCGCGCCGGGTGGTGAGGTAGAAGGCGCCCTCCGGCACCTCGATGCGCGTGGGCGCGAGCTGCGTGAACCGCGCGCGCTCGCCGGGCATGCCCGGAAAACGACCGTCCGTGCACAGCAGTTGCCCGCCCCACTGAATCCAGTCGCCCGCCTTGGTGAACGCCTCGATGCCGGCGTAGAGCGGCATGGTCACCGCCATCTCCGCGCGGATCTCGCGGCTCGACGGGTAGGTGAGCTGGGCGGTTGTCTCGGGGAACGCGGCCATCGTCACCTGGCACGGAATCTCGTATTCCGGGCGGGATTCCCCGACAGTCGGGTGGCCGGGGATCTCCGGGGAGAACCGGACGCGGCGCTCGGTGGACGTGCTCGTGCCGCCGCCGCGCTGCTCGTAGCGGGTCTGGGCGGGGAGCACGAGGATGGTCTCCCCCCCCTCGAGGACCGTCGACGTGTTGAACACGATGTCCTGGTGAATGCGGAGCTTCACCTTGGAATAGGCGTCGGCGACCCAGGCGGGGTCGGGCAGCACGGCGAAGAGGTTGCCGCCGAGGTTGTAGAGAAAATCGATGTTCCCGTCGGTCATCGCTTCCACCATGCGCATGGTGGTGAGCCCCGCGTGGCGGGGGAGCGGGCGCTGCCAAAGGGCCTCGAAGCGTTGGATGTTCGCTTCGGTGGTGGGCACGCCGCCGGGGAGGAGCGCCGGGGCGAGGCCGCACTCGCCGCCGCCCTGCACGCCGGAGTGGCCGCGAATCGGGAGAATCCCCGTCTTCTCCCGGCCGATCATGCCGCGCGCGAGGTGGAGGTTCACCACGGCTTCCACGTTCTCCGTGCCGAACGTGTGTTGGGTGAGGCCCATCGAGTAGATGGTGACACAGGTGCCGGCGCGGGCGTAGAGCTCGGCGAGCCAGTCGATGCGGTCCTTCGGCACGCCGCTGTCGCGCACGATGTCGTCCCACGCCATCGCCGCGACGTGCGCCTCGACCGCGGGCCAATTCTCGGTGTGGGCGTCCACCCAGGCGCGGTCCACGGCGCCGGTCTCCACGAGGCGTTTGAGCAGGCCGTTGAGCAGGGCGATGTCACCGCCCACGGCCACGGAGATGAAGTCGTCCATCAGCTTCGTGCCGAACAGCGCGCTCTTCGGCATCGAAGGCACCCAGTACGCCTCGAGGCCCTTCTCGCGCACCGGGTTGATCACCACCACGCGCGTGCCCTTCGCCTTGGCGTGGGCGAGGTACTTCATCGTGACCGGTTGGTTGTTCGCGATGTCGGTGCCCCAGAGGAGGAGCAGGTCGGTACCGATGAGATCGGAGAGCGAGCAGGTGGGCGCGCCCACGCCGATGGTGGCCTTCAGGCCCGAAACGGTGGCCTGGTGACACAGGCGGGCGCAGAGGTCGACGTTGTTGGTGCCGGCGAGGCGCGCCGCCTTGGTGAAGGCGTAGTACACCTCGTTGGTGATGCCGCGGGAGGTGGCGAACCACGCCTGGCGCTCGGCCGGAGTGTCGCGTAGACCCTCGCCCGCGATCTTCAGGGCTTCGTCCCATGTGATCCGCCGGAAGCCGCGGTCGCCCTTTCGGTGTACCAGCGGGTAGGGGATGCGGCCGAGCGCCTGGAGCTGCCGGTTGTCCATTCGCCGGAGATGGGCGATGTCCGCCACGTCTACCGGGGCGAACGCGGGCATGGTGTTCAGCCGCAACAGCTTGAGGCGCGTGGTGCAGAGGTGGGTGCCCTCGATGACGTCGTCGCGCAGGCCGCGCGGCCCGAGCGAGCAGCCGTCGCACACGCCCTTGTTGAGGATGTTCCACGCGTAGCCGAGCGCGTCGCGGTTCTCCCACATCACCTCGAACATCTCGAGGATGTGGTGGGGTTTCTGTGCGCCGAGGCCGAAGGGGACGGGGGACCCGATGCCCTGCTTGCCACGGACGGGGAGGTTCGCGCTCATGGTGCGGTCGTAATTCACCGAGGACCCAGGCGGGACCGCGCCGCGCGGGTTCTCCGGCGCCGTCCCGAGGCCGTGCGCGCCGCGGGTCGCGCTTCCCCGCGTCGGATCCGCGCTTACGATGCGGGTCGTGCGCGCTCCCCTCGATCGCATCCTCCGCGACCGCTTCGGCCACCCCGGCTTCCGCCCGGGGCAGGCCGAGATTGTCGAGCACGTGGTCGATTCGGGCGATGCCCTCGTCGTGATGCCCACCGGCGCGGGGAAGTCGCTCTGCTACCAGCTCCCCGCGGTGGCGCTCGGTGGCGTGGCGGTGGTCGTGTCGCCGCTCATCGCGCTCATGAAGGACCAGGTGGACGGCCTCCGCGCCCACGGCGTGCGCGCCACGGTCATCAACTCGTCGCTCCCGCCAGAAGAGCGTCGCGCCCGCATCGCCGAGGTGCAACGCGGGGAGTGGGAGATCGTCTTCGTGGCGCCGGAGCGGTTCTCGCCGGCCTTCTGCGAGGCCCTCCGCGCCGCCGACGTGCGCCTGTTCGCGGTCGACGAGGCGCACTGCCTCTCGCAGTGGGGGCACGACTTCCGCCCGGACTACCTGCGCCTCGGCGCGGTGCGGCGCGCGCTCGGAAACCCGCGCACCCTCGCGCTCACGGCCACCGCAACGCCCGCCGTGCAGGACGACATCGTCCGTAGCCTGTGGCTAGGGCTCCCTCCGGCCGAAGCCCTCCGCCGGTTCGTGCGCGGCTTCGACCGCACCAACCTCGGGATGGAAGTGATGGAGGTGGGCGGCCCGCGCGAGAAGGACGGCCTGCTGCCCTCCCTCGTGCTCTCCGGGCCCACGCTCGTGTACTGCGCCACGCGCAAGAACGTCGAGCGGGCGGCGCTGGCGCTGCAGGGTGCCGGGGTGGCGGCGGGCGTGTACCACGGCGGGCTCGACATC
>CAXNIN010000182.1:0-8854 GCA_964202365.1 Myxococcota bacterium
AAGCCATTGTAAAAGCATCGTTAAGCCGCCAAAGCGATCATAGAAATTGCCGAATCAGACCGTACGGAAACGGGCGTCGCGACGGTCAAGGATCGGCGGAATGGGAGTCCCGGCGGGAGAGGTGATGCGTTCGGGTGAGGTGTGCCTCGACGTAGCGGAGCCAGGCCGCCGGGAGGCTCGCGGGGGCCCAACGCGCGGGTAACGGCGGGTTGGGCGCGCGCCGTGGGCTGCGGGAGCTACCCGGCTTGCCGCCGGGTGCCCTCGCAGTGGACCCTCACGGCGGCCTTGCCGGCCGCCTCCGGGCCCGGGGGCGGTTCACTGGCCGGCTTGCCGCCGGGTTGTGAAGTTGGCGCCATCGTTCAGGTAGCAGACGAACGCCGACGGCCCGCGGATGAGCGGCGAGGACGTGCTGAGTCGCGGAACGACAACGAGGGCCCGCCTCGCGGCGAAGCCCCCGTGGGAATCCGGCGCGGGAAGCTTAGGGCTTCGCGGGCGCCTCGGCGGGTGCCGCCGTCGCCGAGGCGGCGGGAGCCGCCGGCGCCTGAGCGTCCATCTTTGCCTTCTGCTCTTCGGCCGCCGTGGCCTTGTAGTCCTCGATGAGGGCCTTCTCGCTCTCCTCCACATGGGACGTCACGAGGCCGAGCCACGCCACGAGGAGCTCGCGCTCGGCGGGATCACCACCCTTGGTGTTCATGATCTTGAGCTGCGCGTCGATCTTCTCGAGCCCCTTCAGCGATTCGTCGATGCGCTGGCGCGGGGTGATCCCCTCGTTCTCGGGATCGGGGAGGTCCAGGGCGTCCTCGAGGATCGCGTCGACGCGGGCCACGGCTGCGTCGGCGCCCGCCTGGAACGCCTCCGTCGACGTGTACTTCGCGTCGGGGGAGCCGGCCTCGCTGGTGAGCTTGGTCACCGCGGCGCTGGCCATCACGGCGCACACCTCATCGATCACCGGGCCGAGCTCGTCTTCGAGCACGGCCCGGTAGCCGGGAATCATGTTGAGGATCTCGTCGGAGCCCATGCGGACGAGGTCGGGGGCCCCATCGATCACCAGCTTGCGGATTTCGCCGGAGGCCTCCGGGACCGCGCCGATCGCGAAGCCGCTCGCCGCCATGGCCAGCCCTTCCGGGTCGAGCAGCGTGCTCACGTTCGAGGTCATCCAAGCCAGGTAGCAGCCCACGAAGAGCGCGAACCCACCTCCGATCTTCAGGGTCATGGTGTTCGATGCGCGCTCTTTTTCAACTTCTGCCTGGAGAAGGCTCTCGATTTCCTTGATGGCGTCGCTCATTTGGCTGCCCCCCCTTCAAGACGGCTATTCATGATCTGCACGAAGAGCTCCATGACCTCTTCGGCCTGCGGGTCGCCGTTTTTCGCGCGGTCCTCGGCGACGCTCAGCTTGCTGAGGATCGCCACCTGTTCGTTGATGGACTGGAGCACCGCGATGTGCTTCTCGAAGGTGGTGTCGAGCTGCCGCATCGCCCACGCCTGCGTCGCCGCGTTGAGCCGCGCCACCAGCTCGTCGTAGCGGGTGGCATCGTCCTTGAACTGCGGGAAGCGCGCCATCAGCGCGTCCTTGTCCTTGGCCATCGCCGCCGAGAACGCGGAATCCAGCGAGGACTTCATCCGGCGATGGAGATTCTCGTTGAAGGTGACGGCTTCAATGTCAATCTTGGCCTGGAACTTGGGGGCGAAATTGCCTGCTTCGTTGGCGAGCGCGGTGGCGAGCGCCGGGCCGGCATCCCGGGCCAGCGCATCCATTTCACGCTCCACGAGCGGCCACACCCGTGCGCTGGTCTCCTTCTGCAGGGAGGCGGTGAAGGTCTCCACATCGAAGTTCTTGACCTTGTAGTACACTGATCCGACGCTCAAGGCGAACATCGCCAGCACCACGCACGTGATGATGCGACGAAGTTTCGTTCCTTTGCGCCGTTCTTCGGCCAGCTCTTCGAGCAGCTGCCGGGCGCGGCTTGAGTCACTCATGGGGGGCTCCTGAAGCGGCGAGATGCCGCGGGCGCGACGCTACTACGAACCTGTGAGAAAAGGGGACGACGTCTGTTTTTTCGCGTCGCGTCGTGCACCGGGCGCCGCCACGCGTCTCACGCTCACCATACTTCCACGGTAAACCCTCGTCGGACCTCCTCCCTCGCCCATCGCGGCGCCGGTCGTCGCCCGGGGCGTCGAGCCCAGGCGGGCCGGTCGCACGGCGGAGCCCGTCGAGGATGCGCCGCGTGGCCCGCGGGTTGAGCACCATGCAGCGGAGCGTGAGCGGGCCGCCGCCGCCCCTTCTGCCTTGAGCGAGGCAAGGGGCACGCAAAGCCGTCTACCCGGAACACCCGCTCCAACAGGTCGATGCAACTCGGCCGCTCCCTCGCGAGCCGCATACGGGGTGCCGCGGGAGCCGCTTGGCGCGACGCGCCTTGGCCACGTTGGGGCTCTCGGGCGTGCGAGAGGGAACCAACTCGCGCCACGCTGCGCTCGCGGCGAGCACCCCCTTTTCGGGCCCGTCCGGCAAGACGTTCGCATTCGGCCGCCCCCGGGGCAACCGCGCCCGCGTCGGCGCGTCGCTCCTGGCGCAGATCGTCGCGACTGGATTCACGCTCGCTGCCGTATGCAGCGCGTCGGGACCGAGCGCGCCGCTCGGCGCTCCGGCGAGAAGCGTTGGACGGGATACGATTTTTTGTTAAGGTCTGTGCGGGAGGCGGCCGATGGGGGCATCATGACAGAGGAAGGTACGCCCATGTCCTCGCCGCTCAGAAAAGCTCGGTACGAGCTGAACGCGCTGCTCACCGGCTCCGGCGCGCTGCACGTCTCGCCGGCGGAGGTCTCGTTCGAACCCGACCTCGACGCGCGTATGCTCGGAATCCGGGCCTTCAAGCTTCCGTTCGCGGGCGTCCGCGAGTTCGGACGACTGGACGGCGATCGCCGCGTGTTCATCACCACCTCGGATGGACGCTACGTGTTCCGGGGCAACGGCGCGCAGGCGGCATGGGTCGTCCTCCGCGCGTTCCAGGACAGCCAGGGCAACGCCGACCGCGTCGTCGTGTTCGACGAGGACCCGGGCGGTGGCGCCGCGGCCGGGGTGTACGCGCTCGCCGACCGGGGCTTCGGCTATTCGAGCGGGGGCGGCCTGCTCGGCGTCGTACGCAGCTTCTGGGTGCCCCTCGCGCAGCTCGAGGGGGTGCGCCGCGGAGCGGCCGCGCCCGAGGCCCGGACGAGCGCCGAGGCGATGGAGCTGACGGGTCCGGGCGCCGTCCACCTGATCGAGGCCCTCCCCGCCGCCTGGCTCGCGTCGGTCGCCCCCCCCGACGAAATGGCCGGAGGGTTTTCGTGCCGGGCCGTCCTGTTCGACGAGGACGGCTTCATTGTCGGGAAGCTGTCCGCGCAGAGCGTGGGCATCGTGTTCTTCGCCGCCGACGGCTCGGAGGTCGTCGTGGCCGCGCGCGGGGTTCAGGCCCGAGCGGTCGTGGCGCCGCGCGCGGACAACGTGCTGACCATCGAGTCCAACGGCACGGTGCGCGTGATCAAGGTGGGCGACGCCGGCGCGACGGCCGCCGCCATCGACGCGGTGGTGAGCGCCCCGGACTGGGGCGCCCCGGACGACGAGACGCAGGAGGTGGGACTCTCGCCCGAGGAGCTAAAGCCGCTGTCGGGTCGGGCGCGCACGGTGAGCCTGCTGCAGGGGGGCGAGGTCCTCGCGGCCGCCCACGACATCCTGATGCTCCCCACGGCGTCGGAGGTCCGCCTCAGGCTGGACTTCGGCGCCGAGCCGCCCGCTGTGCCGTTCCGGGGCACGCTCGTCATCGACAGCAACCGGGGCCGCTTCATGGTCCCGGTGGAGGCCCGCAACGTCCGCCCGCCCGAACGCGCGGCCGCGGCGTCCAAGCTCCCCACGATCAGCGCGCGTCCGCACATCGTCGTCCTCCGCTACGTGGGCGAGGTGGCCGAGCGGAACCGCCGGGAGTTCCACCGCCTCGAGACGCTCGAGTCCGGCGGGCAGCTCGCGGAGATTCGGGACTGGCGCCCGCACGTCATCGAACGCAAGGTGCACCTCCTCAACATCTCCCGGCGGGGCTGCCTCGTGCGGGTGTCCCAGCCGCCCACCGAGGGCAGGCTCGTCGTCTACACCACCGAGATCCGTGGCGCGGAGGTGGCGGTCGAGGCGCGGGTGGTGCACGTCGTCAAGGAGGAGGACCAGTGGGTGGCCGGCCTCTCGTACACGGAGAAGTCGCATCGCGTCGGCGCGCGTCTGTTCGACGACCGGGAGCGCCTCTTCCTGCAGGCCCGCCGGGAGGCGGAGGACTAGGCGGGTCGGTCCGCGCGCCGCCCGTCGCCGCGCCGATCATCGGGATCGCCGCCGCGGATGTAAGCCAGTCTTCGTTGTGCCACCACGGTAACGCGGGCGGACCTGGCGTCTCGGTCATGGCGGCGCTCCGGCAGGAAGCCGGTCCCCGCGCCGTACAGCGTGGCCTCGGGCATGATCACCTTCTGCTCACCCGTTTGACGGATGCCGACGAGATTCCCGAGATTGTCGATGCTGACCATGTAGCCTTCCGCGTCGAAGGCAAAGTCTTCGGCTCCCGTGTACCCACGCATGAAGGTCGATTCAACGGGGAGGGGCGCCGGCGGCGGTGGTCGCGGCTCGCGGCGTTCCCGCTACGACGGGAGGGCCGTGGGTCGCATCCGCCCGGGGAACCACGCCCCGCGCTGGCTCACCCCCGCTCCCCGGCCACCGAGAGGCCCACGCCCTCGCACCGCTGGACCCACCACTTCAACGCGTGCTACCGACGGACGTCCGCGCCCGGCCTCCGCCACGGAACGCCGCGCGGAGAGGTCCGCCATGCCCCGCTCGCTCCGCTGGCTGCTCTCCTCGCTCCCGCTCGGCGCCTTCGCCTGCGCGCCCGGGCCCGACGCCAGCGTGAAGCCCGACACCGCCCCCGTCGAAGACACCGCGCCCGACACCGACACCTCCGGCGACACCGACACCTCCGGCGACTCCGACACCGATACCGACACCGCCGGCGACACCGACACCGCCGGCGACAGCGACACCGCCGGCGACACCGACACCGCCGCGCCCGTCGACGACTGCGACCCCGTGTCGGAGGCCGCGGTCACCCTCTGCGCCGACCGCTTCTGGGCGCAGGACCTCGACCCCACCACGCGCGCCGAGCTCGACGCCGCCGTCGCCGACATGCCCGCCGACCTCCGCTACGCCGACCTCCGCGACGATGTCGATCGTGCCCGCCAGCTCCAGTGGGCGCTCGTCGCCGCCAACGCCCTCTCGGCTACGACGGTGGTCGTGCTCCTCCCGGGGGGTACCTACGACTTCACGGGCCTGAACGAAGCCCACCCGTCCGTCCCCGCCGCCGACGTCTACCAGCAGCCGCTCAAGCCCAAGCTCTTCGTCCGTCGCAACGACGTCACGCTCCGGAGCGCGCGCGCGGACGCCGAGCCGGTGCTCACCGCCACCGGGCCGGGCGCGGACGGCGTGCACCACGGCCGGGTGTTCCTCCTTCTCGACAGCAGCGCGACGCGGCTCCAGGTAGAAGACCTCGTGTTCCGCGGCGACGCCGAGAGCGCCGCGTTCACCAACGCCGCCTACGCCCTCCACGAGAACGACGCCGCCCTCTACTTCCGCGGGCAGTGGGGCGCCGCGATGGTCGGCCTCAACGGCGGCGCGAACCACGCCACGTTCGACGGTTGCCGCTTCGAGCGCGTCAACGGCAGCGGCATCAGCGCGGTCGGGCTCCTCACGGTCACGAACTCCGTGTTCGAGGGCGCGGTCCCCGAGGCCGAGGAGGCCGACCCCGAGGCCGCCGTCGAGGCCCTGTTCGACGCGATCCTCGCCGAGCGGGGCGCCTCGCCGGGCATGGACTTCCACGCCGGCATCCGTCGCGCCTACGCGTACGGCCCCACGGTGGTGGAGGGGACCGTGTTCACCGGCTTCGTGCAGGGCGTGCTCGCGTCGGCCGACGGCTACGCGGTGCGCATCGAGGACAGCGCCTTCACCTCCATCTACGACCACGCCGTGTACGTGCTCGGCGACGCTAACGGGAGCATGATCGCGGGCAACGTCTTCGAGCGCGTCGGCAACGGCGCCGTGAAGTTCGCCGGGCACACCGAAGAGCTCGACCCCGCCGCGAGCCTCGCCGGCCTGCACGACGGCGCCATCGAAGACAACCGGTTCCTGCAGATGCGCAACGGCTCCATGCAGCTCTCGGGCGTGCGCAACGTGGTCGCCCGCAACGAGGTCGTCGCCTACGACGCGTCGGCCGACCCCACCGGCTGGTACGACCCCTACTACCGCCCCGGCCACCACTACCCCGACGCGTTCCTCATCACCGAGGGCGGCCAGTCCGGCTGGGCCAACCACGTCGCCGCCAACGTCTTCGAGGACAACGTCGGGACAGGCGACGCGTTCGCCATCTTCGTCCAGCAGCGCACCACCGTGCCCGACCGCAGCATCTCGGACAACACCGTCACCGGCGCCGGGCAGACCGTCTACTTCCACCACCTCGTCCCGTGCGGCGCGAACCCGGCGCCGTGTTCGGACTTCACGCCAACGATCGCCGTTGAGGGCGGCGCCACGCTCGTAGTGGGCGCGCCGGAGGATTGCGCCGATTGTTACCCGGATGATCCGCGGTACCTCACCGAACTGCCCTGAAGGGGCGCCGGGGGAGGGGGGCGCGGGCCTCTCGTCGCCCGGGGAGCGTCGCGAGCCGGGATGTACGTCGGCGGCGTGGTTGGGGCTCCTACCCCCGAAACAGCTCCCGCACCGCGGTGCGCACCACCCCGGGGAGGTCTCCGTAGGTGCGCGCCCGGTAGAGCCGGCCGTGGCCCTTCTGCGCCATCCCGCGGCAGGCCCGCGCGCCCTGCGGGTGGTGGTCGCCGAGGTGCACCACGTGGAGGCGCGGGAGGCGGCCCGCCGCGCTCACGGGGTCGCCGCCGACGTTGGCGATGCCGTCGGTGAGCAGGATACCGACGCGCTCGCGGCGCGCCGAGCGCCGTAGCTGTTCCGACGCGGCGAGCAGCCCGCCCTCGATGTTCGTGTAGCCCTGGGCCGGCACGGCGAGCACCCGGCGCACCAGCTCGCGGGGGGAGACGCGCTCGCCAACCCGCACGAGCACGTGCGGGCCGGTGTCGAAGGCCACCACCGCCACGTCCTCCAGCTTCATGCGGAGAATCGCGGCGGCCACGGCCACGAGCGCGATCTTCTCGCCGGTCATCGAGAGCGACATGTCCAGGATCGCGACGACGTCCACCTCGCGGGGCACCTGGCGCGCGAGCCGGAGGTCTTCCGGCGACCACGGGCGGGGCCGGGCGAGCGTCTCGTCGAGGTCGAGCTCACCCTCGTCGGGCCACCCTACGGATTCGGCGCGCTTCGGCCGCGCGGCGTGGCGAAGGAGGCGTCGGGCGTGGTCGAGAATCGCGTCGATGGCGCGCTCCTCCACCTTCTGGCGCACGATGCCCGGCGCGAGCGCGTGGCGCAGCTTCCGCCAGCTCACGGCGGCGTCCCAGCCGGTCGGCAGGCGGCCGAGGGCCACGTCCAGGCCCTCTTGGAGCACCGGCGCGCCCTCCGCCGCGGTCGCTTCCCCGGGGACAGCCACCGCGTCCGTTAGGTCGCGGCGCGCCCCGGGTCCGCTTTTTTTTCGAGGGCGTCCAGCACCTCGGCGAGCGAGGTGCCCTGCGGGTCGACGAGCTCGATGCGCGTCGGGAGCGCGATGGCGGCGGCGCGCGCGATGTCCCCGCCGAGCCGGGCCGCGATGTCGGCGATGGCGATGGCGGCGCGCACCGAGGCGCCGCGGCGCACCCGCGGGTCCTCCCGGGTGGCGCGGGTGATTGCCACCGCGCGCGCGATGATCGCGTCCGACGGGGCGCAGCGGGCGTCCTGCCGCACGATCACGCGCTCTTCCAGCTCGGACTGGTAGTCGAGGCGCACGAGCTCGAAGCGGTCGAGCAGCGCTTCGGAGAGCGAGCCGGTGGCGACGAACTCGGCCGGGTTCTGCGTCGCGATCACGGCGAAGCCGTCGGCGGCGCGCACCTCGCCGAGCTGCGGCACCTGCACGCGCCCCTCGTCCATCGCGGGCAGGAGCACGTTCTGCACGCCCTCCGGCATGCGGTTCAGCTCGTTCACGAAGAGCACGGCGCCCTCGCGCATCGCGCGCACGAGCGGCCCCGCGAGGAAGTGTTCGGGCCGGTACCCGGCGGCGAGCACGGCGGGCGGGTCGAACGCGCCCACGAGCCGGGCTTCGGTGTAGCGGCCGTCGCCGTCCACCCGCACGAACCCGCGGCCGAGCGCGGCGCAGGTCGCGTGCGCCAGGGCCGTCTTCCCCACGCCCACCGGCCCCTCGAGGAGCACGTGGCGGCCCGCGGCGAGGCAGGCGTGCAGGGCCTCGGTCTCGGCGTCACGTCCAACGATGGCGGGGAGCATGGCGGTGCCTATCGCGGCCGCGGCGGGCCGGAAAACGAAGACGCCGCGCCCCCGCGAAGGGACGCGGCGTCGGGTCGCCCGCGATCAGCGGCGGGTGAGCCGCATGAGCAGGGAGAGGATGTTCCAGAACAGCACGAGGATGCCGATGGCGATGGTGTAGGCGCCTTCGACGTGCATGTCGGTGCGGAAGTCGTGGATCACCTGGTTGAGCTGGTAGAGCAGCCCCGCCGCGGAGATGAGCACGAACACGCCGGCGAGCACGATGCCGAGGCCGCCGCCGAACCACGCGGGGAACGCGAAGCTCACCGCCATGAGGATCAACATCGGGATGAAGAGCGCGGAGAGGCCCGCGCCGATCAGCGAGAAGTCGCGGCGGATGGGGAAGACGTACGCCGTCATACCGAGGCCGGGGCAGAACGTGAGCCC
>CAXNIN010000183.1:0-8838 GCA_964202365.1 Myxococcota bacterium
CGCCGCGCCCGCGGCGCGCCACGCCTCGGCGGGGACGGTGCGCGCGAAGTGCACCCCCACCGGGAGCGAGGCGGCGAGGGCCAGCGCGCCCGGCATGCGGGTGTGCAACACGATGCGCGAGGGGTAGGCGAGCGCGAGGACGTCGAGCCCTTCGGGCAGCGTGGCCTCGCGCACGAGCACCCTGTCGGCCCCGGCGTCGAGCGCCGCGCGGATGTTCTCGGGGAGCCGCGGGCCGCCCTGGGTGATGGCGACGATCATGGGTGCGCACGCTTCACGGGCCGAGCCCCCCGCCGTCAGAGCTGGAGGATGCCGTCCAGCGGGCTCGACGCCGTGGCGTAGAGCTTCCGCGGAATCCGGCCGGCGCCGCGCGCAAGCTCGCCGGCTTGCACCGCGAGCTTCATCGCGGTGGCCATGCGCACGGGGTCCTGCGCGCCGGCGACGGCGGTGTTGAGCAGGAGGGCATCCGCGCCGAGCTCGAGCGCGAGGGTGGCGTCCGACGCGGTGCCGACGCCGGCATCCACGATCACGGGGACCTTCGCCTGTTCTACGATGATGCGGAGGTTGGCGGGGTTGCGGATGCCGAGCCCGGAGCCGATGGGGGCGGCGAGCGGCATCACCGCCGCGCAGCCGATCTCCGCGAGGCGCTTGCACGCGACGGGATCATCCGAGATGTACGGGAGCACCACGAAGCCGTCGCGCACGAGCACCCGCGCGGCCTCGAGCGTGCCTTCGGTGTCCGGGAACAACGTGTCGGGATCGCCGATGACCTCGAGCTTGATCCAGTTCGTACCCAAGAGCTCGCGCGCGAGCCGCGAGGTGAGGATGGCGTCTTCCGCGGTGTAGCAGCCCGCCGTGTTGGGCAGGACGTGCACCTTGGCGCGGTCGATGAAGTCCAGGATGTTCTCGCCCTTCGGCGCGGACAGATCCACGCGGCGGATGGCGAGGGTGACCATCTCCGTCTCGGCGGCGACGTGGCACGCGCGCATCGTGGCGAAGTCCGGGTACTTGCCGGTGCCGAGGATGAGGCGGCTCGTGAAGGTGCGGTCGGCGATCTGGAGCATGGCCGCGTCTAACCCGCCGCGCCGTCAGTCGACGCGGGTGATCTGCGCGCGGTAGCCGCCGTCCGCGAAGGTGATCGTGGAGCGCATCGGGCGATCCGTGAACCACCGGGGTGCCTCCGGGATCATGTCCACCGTGACCGTGTCGCCCGCGCCGGTCGCGCGCACTCGCCCCGTGCCGTGCGCCGGCTGGCCCGCGATGTCCACGACGAACGCCGACTCGGCGACTCCTTGGAACGGACGCCGGAAGTCGGGGAGCGCCGGGCGGAAGATGAACGTCGCGAGCGGGGTGTCGACGCCCACCTGACGCACCTCGGCGCGATCGAGCCCGCCGTCGATGAGGTGGTAGCGGAGCGTGGTGACGGGCCCTTCCCGAACGAGCCAGTCGCCGTCGACTGTCCAGTTTTCGGTGGCGCGGGTGGGCCACGGCTCCGCGCCGCCGGGGCGCGTGAGCGTGAAGCCCGCCGCGGTTCCGGCCACGCGGAAATCCGCGATCGCGAAGCCGGCCTGGGTCTGCGCGAGGATGATCTTCAGGGGGTAGATGCCCAACAGTCGCTTGATCGCCCAGTCCACGCCGTCGATCGTGACACTGGCCTCGCCGCCCATGCGGAAGAGGTGGAGGTCGAGCAGGGCCGCCACGGCGGCGCGGCTGTGGCCCATGGTGTTGCCGTTGCGCGGCTTCGAAGGCTCCGTCGGCAGCGGCCCAACGTAGGTGACGACGACGGGGTCGCCGTCGGGGTTGGTGTAGGCGAAGCGGAGGTCCGCCGTGTGCGCGGTGGAGTTGTCCGTGACCACGAGCGGGCCGGCCACCCGGGGCGCGGGCACCTCGGGCAGCCACGCTTCGATGTCCGGCAAGTCGGCGACGATGCCCTGGTTTCCGGCGGCGTCGGCGTCCTTCGCGAGCCAGATCGGGCCCGCCGGCAAATCGACCCGGGCATACTCGTGCATCGACCAGTCGGGGTGTTCGGACACGAGCACGACGTCGAGGGCGTACTGGAGGCCCCAGATCTGCAGGGGAAGGACCGGCGCTTCTACGCGGGCGGGGCCGGTGTATACCACACCCGACGGCACCGGCGCCTCCCAGGCGGCGCGCTCCTTCGCGGAGAGCACGGGCGGTCCCGGGAGCATCTTCGACACGGCCGCGCACCCCACCAGCGGGAGCAGCAGGGCGAGCCGGCTCAGAACACCCACGCGACCTCGGCCACCACGTCGTGCTCGATGGGGAGGAGCGCGTCCTGCGGGACGTACATCTCCCAGGTGGCGCCGGTGCGCACGGCCTGCCCGGGGAGCCCGCCCCAGTTGACCCAGAGCCCGCCGGCGTACGCGAACCAGCCGTCCGGGTTGTCGAAGCCGGCCACGGGGTCGTAGTATTGGGCGCGGCCCACCACCGAGACGCTCTCGAGCGCGCCCTTGGCGAGCGGCACGTCCCACGCGCCGTGCACCGCCGCTCCGGAGTAGACGGTATCGAGGCGATCTTCGGTGGTGGCGCCCGCGAGCGCCTCGACGAGCACGCGCTGGTGTTCGCCCGCCACCTGCACGGTGAGCGCGCCCTGGGCCTGGTTGCCGGTGGACAGGGGCCCGCGCGCGCCGACGAGGCCCGACGCGGAGATCGCGAGGATGCCTTTGGAGTACGCCGCGCGCGCGACGAAGTCCTTGCCGCCGTTCTGGTCGATCACGGGGCCGCTGCCGTTGAGCACCTGGAGGTCGAACGCGAAGGCGTCGAGCTCGCCGCGCCAGCCGACGCCGAGATCTTCTTCGGGGATGAGGCCGGTACGACGCCCGAAGTCCGCGCGCGCCTCGCCGGCGAACGGGTAGGTGTCCTCGTAGGTGTCCCGCACGCCGAACGCGGGCTCCTGGAGACCCACGCGCACCTCGTGCCGGAGCGTGTCGCCGCCGTGGGCGCCGAGCCAGATCTCCCGGCCCTGAATCGACCAGCCGTCGGCCCAGTCCCGCACGTCCACGGACGTGCCCAAGCCCCTGTAGGTGCTCGTGGTTTCGTCCTGACGAACCTCCACGGCGAGGCGCCCGGTGAGCCACTGCCCGAGCGTCACGTCGATTACCGGGCGCGCGCGCGACACGACGAACGTGGAAGGCGCGGGGTCTCCCGCGGCGCCGAGGCGTTCGAGGTCGGGCACGCGCAGATCGATGCGGACATCGCCGCCGATGCGCACCGAGCCGACGGGCGCGGCTACGACCGGAGCGGGCGGGGAGCGAGGGGCGTGCGGCGCGGGCGTGCGGCCGCTTTCGGGAGCGGGGCGCACCGTGTCGGAGGGGGGGGCGTTGCGGGGGGGCTGCCCCCCCGCCCCAGGAGCCGGAACATCGCCTGGACTCGACGTTTTCCCGGGAGCGGGCGCACCCGCCATCCACACCTCGGCGAGCGCCGGGACCTGGTTCCACGGGAGCCAGTCGGGCGCGCCTTCCCCGCGTACGAGGTGGGTTGCGGAGGGCGCGGCGCGGACGAGCTCGATGATCTCCGCGGCGGTGCGGTCGCCCTCGGCCGCGGGCCCCCGGTAGGCGTAGACCTGGGCGGGGTCGGCCGCGGCGGCGAAGGCGACGAATGCGAGGAGGAGCGACATGGCGTGTTTTCCGGGCCTCTCTTCTATCGCCGTGGGCGCGCGGCGCCGTCAGTCCGCGAAGAACGGCGACGCGAAGACGCGGTGCTCGGTGTCCCCGGAGAACGCGCGGATACGCACGTACCGGGCCTCGCCGGGCGGGATGTCGAGCGTGGTGGCATCCGCGACTTGCCCATATGCATCGACGACTTCGGGCGTCCACTCGGTGACCGTGGGGTCGTCGATGGAGATGGTAAGCGTCATTGGCATCGCGACGGCGGGCACGGCGGCGCCAGGGAGATACCGCTCGCCGTCGGCGCCGTCGGCGTAGATGACGAGGTTGCCGGCGGGCCAGGACGCCGCGACGGTGTTGCGCGCGGCGAGGGCGTCGAAGAGATCGGCCCGATCGAAGGTGACTTCGTAGGTGACGGCGCCGGTGAGCGTGCCGTTGGAGTACTGGTCTAACCAGGGGGGATCGGCGTCGGGCTCGCGGATGTCGCGCACGCGCCCGGGGCCGTTGGCAATGCGGCCGGGCTCGTCCATGTGGTTGTCGGTGCCGCCGACGAAGCCGAGCTTGTGGCCCATCTGGAGCATGTACTGGATGGAGCCGTCGTCGACGTGATGGTTCTCGGCGTAGCGCCAGTCGCAGCCCTCGGTGGCCACGCGCATGTCGCACTCGGAGCTGCCGTGCTCCGACGCGATCTCCACGACGGTGTCGCCCTCGACCCAGCTCTCCGGCGTCGCCCAGTCCACCCAGGCGGGGCGGTCCTGCGCGACGTGGTGGAAGAAGCCCACCCACCGCGATTCGGCGCAGCCCTCGAGCGTCGGGACTTCCTGGAGGCGCGCCAGCAGATCCGACGGGTTCACGGCGGGATCGAGCGAGGAGTAGGTGTAACGCTCGGCGGCGAGGGTAAGCGTGCCGTTGGCGCGGCAGCTCGGGATGCGCCACGCGGCGCAGCCGGCGCTCTCCTCGATGAGCACGGTGCGGTGCATCGCCTGGTAGTCGCCGCCAACGTCGGTGCAAAACGATGTCCACTCGTAGCCCATGACGCCGAAGGTGCCGGTGCCGTCGGCGCCGTCTACGAGCTCGCGCATGCGCTCCCAGATGTCGATGTCGATGCCGGCATCCGGGCGGGCGTAGCGGGTGAACTCGGCGTGGTCGGTGATGGCGGCGAAGTCGAGGCCGTAGGCGCCGGCGCGCGTGAACGTCGCCTCGCCGGGGAGCTCGAAGTCCGGGAGACAGCCGTTCTCGGGGCTCTCGCAGCCGTCGTGGGAGAGGTTGGTGTGGTTGTGGAGGTCGCCCCACACCACGCGCGGCTCCGGGCGGGGCACCGGGGCGGTGTCGCCGGTCTCGCCCGTGTCGTTGGGGGAGACGCCGTCCGCAGGCGTCTGCCAACGAATGCAGGCCGCGAGGGGGAGGAGGAGGAGCACGCGCATCACGCCCATGGATAGACCGTTCTGCGCCGGTTGGCCAATCCGTTGACGGCCCCCGCACCGCCGTCTATGGAGTCCGCATGGCTCCTCGTGTCCCTGTCCTGATGCTCGTCGGTGTCTCCGCCTTCACCGCGTGCAGGTGGGAGGGCACGCCGGGTGACGACACCGGGACCGTCGGCGTGGACACCGCGGACGCCGACACCGACACCGACGCCGACACCGATTCGGACACCGACGCCGACACCGACACCGACCCCGCCTGGATCGTAGAGACCGAGCGCGACACCCGCACCTACGGCGAGCTGGGCATCGAGATCGTCAGCTACACGCTCACGGCCGACAGTCCTTCCGGCTACCGCGACCCCGACGGCGCCGATCCCGTGTTTCACGTGATCCGCCCGGCGACGTTCACCGAGGCCGGCCCGCGGCCGCTCCTCGTATGGCTGCACGGCTCCGCGATGGGGGTGGACGACGACGACGCCCGCGACGACCGGTGCAGCGCCGCCGGCGTCGCGGCCGTCGTGAGCGACGCGCTCACCGAGAAGCACTTCATCGCCGGCGAGGTGGCGAACCGCGAGTGGATCTGGGTGGTGCCCGAGAACCCCTGGTGCGACCTCTGGACCGGCCTCGGCGACGCCGACCCGGTGGACCCCGATCACCACGGCGCCGAGCACGTCACCACCGTGATCGACGCGCTCGTGGCGGGCGTCGGCGGGGTGTCGGCGGACCCCGAGAAGATCTACGGCTGGGGCACCTCGATCGGCGGCGCCGGCATCGTGACGAGCGCCGGCGGCGACACGCCCTCGCGCTTCGCGGCGGTGGTGGTGGACAGCGGGCCGATCAACCCCGTGAGCTGGTATTCGCTGCCGTCGCAAGCACCCTACCTCGACCACATCTTCGGCGGGGCGCCCACGGACGAGGGAGGAGAGCCCTCCGCTTTTTACGAGAACTACGCGCGGGCGGACGCCCCCCTCCTGGTGACCGAAGGCGGGTACCGCGTGCCCACGTTCGTGGCGTACAACCAGTACGACACGCTGGTGCCCTCGCGCCAGCACGAGGCGTTCGGGCAGGCGCTCGCCGCGACGTTCCCCGCCGCCGGAATCCCGCACTTCATCCACGACTTCGCCCACCATGCGCCGTCGAACAGCTTCCACGTGCAGACTGGCTACGAGCGGCCGCCGTTCAGCTACACCAACCGCGCCGCGTTCGCTTTCCTCGAGGGCGCGGAGGTGTACTGGTTCGAGGCGGAGGACACGTGCCGGGGCGACTGCACGCGGGCCGAGGAGAGCGGCGCGGGCACGCTCGAAGAGAGCTCGGCGTACTCCCAGGGCGCGGCCATCGTGCGCGACGCCGCGGCCGGAGCTGGGACCATGTACACCGGCGAACTGCCGGGGGAGATCCCGCGGGGTCGCGCGGTGACCGTGCTCCCGGTGATCGCCGGGGAAGACCTCGGCGACGCCGCGCCGGGCGACGCCGTCGTCACGTTCTCCCTGCGCGAGGACGGCGCGGAGTTCGCGTCGTTCGCGGTGACCCGCGGGGACCTCGCGGCGGGCTCCGCCGAGACGCACGCCGCCTACTACGCGCAGGTCGGCAACACGACGTGGAGCGCGGGGACGCTGCCCGAGGGCACGCTCTCCATCACCGCCGCGTTCGCCGGCGCCGGCAAGGTGTGGCTGGACGGCTTCTGGGTGATCGTCGAGTAGGCGGGTTAGCTGGGGGAGCCCCGGAGACCCCATGTCCGAGCCCGTGATCTGCGCCCCGCTCCGCACCCCGATTGGCCGCTTCGGCGGCGCGCTCGCCGACATCCGGGCCGACGACCTCGCCGCCCACGTGCTCCACGCCGTGGTGGCCCGCGCCGGGCTCGACCCCGCGCTGGTCGAAGAGGTGTTCCTCGGCTGCGCGAACCAGGCGGGCGAGGACAACCGGAACGTGGCGCGCATGGCGACGCTGCTCGCGGGCTTTCCGCAGTCGATTCCCGGGGTTACCGTGAACCGCCTCTGCGCGTCTGGTCTCGAGGCCGTGAATCAGGCGGTGCGGATGGTGCGCTGCGGCGACGCCCAGGTGGTGATGGCGGGCGGCGTCGAGTCGATGTCGCGCGCCCCGTACGTGATGCCGCGCGGCGCCAACTTCCCGAAGATGGGCAACCTCACGGCGTACGACACGTCGCTCGGCTGGCGTTTCCCGAACCCCAAGATGGAGGCGCTCTTTCCGCTCGAGCCCATGGGGGAGACCGCGGAGAACCTCGTGGACCGCTACGAGATCAGCCGCGCCGATCAGGACGCCTTCGCGGTGGCCTCGCACCAGAAGGCCCTCGCGGCCGACTTCACGGCCGAGATCGTACCCGTCCCGCGCCTGAAGGGAGACCCGGTGACGATGGACGAGGGCCCCCGCGCCGACGCCTCGCTCGAGTCGCTCGCCCGGCTGAAGCCGGCGTTCCGGAAGGGCGGCTCGGTGACCGCCGGCAACTCCTCGACGCTCAACGACGGCGCCGCCGCGATGCTCGTCGCCGCGCCGGCTCGGGCCCGCGAGCTCGGCCTCACTCCCATCGCGCGGGTGCTCGGCGTGGCCAGCGCCGCCGTGGACCCGCGCGTGATGGGCATCGGCCCGGTGCCCGCGATCCACAAGCTCCTCGCGCAGACCGGCCTGTCGCTCGACGCCATCGATCTGTTCGAGTTGAACGAGGCGTTCGCGGCGCAGGCGCTCGCGGTGGTGCGCGTGCTCGGCGCGAACCCCGACAAAGTGAACGTAAAGGGCGGCGCCATCGCGCTCGGGCACCCGCTCGGCTGCAGCGGCGCGCGCATCCTGACGACGCTCGTGCACGGGCTGCGCGAGCGCGGCGGCCGCTACGGCATCGCCGCCCTCTGTGTCGGCGTCGGCCAGGGCGTCGCGACCCTCGTGGAGCTTGTCGACTGAACGGGGGCGCGTTCGGCCCCGCGCCGGGCCGCGAACCGGGATACGAGCCGCGGGCCGTCGGAGCCCCCATGAGCGAGCTGGTCACCCGCGAAGATCGCGGTCGCGTCTCGATTCTCACGTTGAACAACCCCCCGGCGAACGGCTACTCGTACGCCATGCACCGCGCGCTCGACGCGCACGTGCTCGACCTCCGGATGGACCGCGGCACCGACGTCATCGTGCTCCGCGGCGCCGGCGACCGGTTCTTCTGCGCCGGGGCCGACATCGGCTACCTCGCGGGGCTCGACCCCGACGAGAAGTACAGCTTCTGCCTGCACGCCAACGAGACGCTGCTCCGGCTGGAAAACACGCCGAAGCTCGTGATCGCCGCGCTCAACGGCCACTGTGTCGGCGGCGGCCTCGAGATCGCGCTCGCGTGCGACCTGCGCGTGGGGCGCGCGAGCGGCGCGAAGCCCACGCTCGTCGGGTTGCCCGAGGTGTCGCTCGGCGTGTTGCCCGGCACGGGCGGCACTCAGCGGCTCACGCGCGTGCTCGGGCGGGCGCGGGCGCTCCAGTGGATGGTGGAGGGGCGCAACGTGTCGGTGGAAGAGGCGGTGGAGATCGGCCTCGTTCACAAGGTTCTTCCTTCGGAAGGCTGGTGGGAGAGCGTGCTCGCCTACGCCGCGACGTTCACCCGGCCGGGCCGCGCGGCCGGTGCCGTGGGGCTCATCAAGCGGGCGGTGCTCGGCGGGGCGGACGCCTCGCTCGAGACCGGCCTCGCGCTCGAACGGGAGCTCCAGATGCGGCTCTTCTCCGCGGCGGACGCCAAGGAAGGCCTCGCCGCTTTCCTCGAGAAACGTCCGGCGGTGTTCACGGGTGACGTGGGTGGGGCGGGGGGGGGG
>CAXNIN010000184.1:0-8833 GCA_964202365.1 Myxococcota bacterium
CGACCTCCCGAGGGCCGGGGAGCGTCGCGAGCCAGCGCGAAGGGGGTGCCGGCGCCACCCCTCGGCTCGCGACCACCCGCCGCCACCGGGAGGCCGGCGCCCTATCTTCCCGCGATGAACGGCGACTAATGCGCCCCGCGGCCCCGCACGACGGCCGGAACGGTCTTGAGCAGGATCTGGAGATCCAGCCACAACGACCAGTTCTGGATGTAGTGGATGTCGAGCCGCACCATCTCCGCGAACCCGAGCGCGGAGCGGCCGGTCACCTGCCACATCCCGGTAATGCCGGGGTTCACCTTGGCACGTTGCTCGAACCAGTAGCGCATTTCGGGGTCGTGCTCGATGCCGGCGAGGTCTTCCTCGGGGAGCGGGCGCGGGCCGACGAGGTTCATCTCGCCGCGGAGCACGTTGAGGAGCTGCGGGAGCTCATCGACCGAATACTTCCGGATGAACCGGCCGAACGGGGTGACGCGCGGGTCGTTCTTCATCTTGAAGAGCCGGCCGTCGGACTCGTTCTGGGCGCGGAGCTCGTCCTTGATCTGGTCGGCGTTGACCACCATCGAGCGGAACTTGAAGAAGTCGAAGGTGCGCCCGCCGCGCCCGATGCGCTTGGACGTGTAGAGGATCGGGCCGCCGTCGCTCACTTTGATGGCCCCGGCGACCAGGAGCACGAACGGGAGCAGGAGCGCGCCGCCGGTGATCACCGCCGCGAGGTCGAACGCGCGCTTCACCTGCTCGCCGAGCGTGGGGTAGCGGATGCCCACGAGGTCGATGAGGTCGAGGCCGCCGACGCGGGCGAAGCCGAGCCGCGGGCTGACGACGCCCCAGGAGTACGGCGCTTGGAGCACGCGAAGGCCCATGCGGTCGGCCTGGACGGCGAGCTGCATGGCGCCCGCGCGGGGGAGGGTGCGCGTGGCCAGGATGACCGTGCCGATGTCGTACCTGTTGACGAGCGCGGGCAGATCGTCGAGGTCTCCGAGGATGCGATCGGTCGCGACTGAGGGGGGCCCCGAGATGGCGGTGCGCACGTGCCCCGCGACCGTGCACACGTGGCGCGCCTCGCGGGCCATGCGCTCAGCCATCGCCGCGGCGTCCTCGCCGATGCCGACGATGAGCGCGTTGCTCGCCGTGGGCGGCGCTTCGAGGCGGAGGAGCAGGCGAAACACGAGGAGGCGCGCGAGCGTGAGGTACGCCCACGTGAGCCCGAGGAGGGGGACGACGAGGCCCTTCGGGTACACCCGCTCGGCGAGCACCGCGTTCACCACGAGGGTGAACACGGTCATGTAGACGGCGCCGTGCGTCGTGGAACGGACGATTCGAACGCTGTTTTCCATGCGCCCGGGGTCGTGCATGCCGAGCTGCCGCAGCGCGAGCACCCACCCGAACACGTACGCGGCGCCCGCGGGCATCCACGGATTGGGGAGGAAGAGCTCCCACAACCCCACCTGCACGAGGTGCTGCAGGTTCGGCGCGAGCCAGAGCCAGAACGCCCACGCGCTCGCGATGCCCGCGACGACGCACAGGGCGTCGAGCAGCCCGAGCCCGAAGGCGACCCGACGGAGCATCAGTTCGCTACGACGTTGCCGCTCGCTGCGCCGCCGGAGATCAGGTTCCGGTAGATGGCGGAGCCCGAGACCGCCGGCGAGAGCACCGCGGAGAGGCGACGGAAGAAGCGCTCGACGTTGGTGATGGTCTTCGCGGGCACGTAGACGATGTCGCCGCGTTGCAGGTAGACCATCTGCGAGAAGTCGCCCCGGCCGAAGATGGCGTCGACATCCACCGTGAAGAGGGTGGGGGAGTCCATCCCGCCGCGGACCACGAGCACGTTGGTGGTGCGGGCGTCGGGGTTGATGCCGCCGGTGCGCGTGAGCGCTTCGAGGAGCGACATCTCGTTGGTGATCTGGAGCACCTGCGGCGTCGCGACTTCGCCGATGATCACCACCTTCTGGTTGGTGACCGCGGTGATGTTCACCGAGACCTGCGCGTCGACGTAGTAGGTGTCGATCGCTTCCTGGAGCTTGCCCACGAGCTGATCGTAGGTGAGCCCGGCGACCACCAGCCTGCCCACGAGCGGGTAGGAGATGGCGCCGTCCGGGGCGATCGTTACGTCCATCGTGAGATCTTCGTGACGCCACACCCACACCCGCAGGCTGTCGCCGGGGCCGAAGGTGAACGCCTGGGCCGTGGGCAGCCGCAGGCTGATGTCCGTGTCGGCTACGTTCGGCGGAGCCTGGGTGGGCGCGCAGGCGCCGGCCAGAGCGAGGAACAGGAGAAAGCCCGCCGTGCGGCGCGGGGTGCGCATGGGCCCAGGCTTACCATGACGCCGCTGGCGCGCAACCAGCCGGGGTGAGCGCTTGGCGCCGGTGCGATGGCGTGGCTATAGGGCCGGGCCTCGCCGCCGCGGGACCGCCTCCGGGCGTTTTACCCGCTACCGTCGCTCGATCGGGGGTTTGTTGGAGCTCCTCAAGGTCTACGCCGCGCTCCTCCGAAGGAAGTGGATCTTCCTTCAGGCCGTCGTGTTCTTCACGGTGGGCGCGAGCGTGCTCGCGATGGTGCTCCCGAAGCGGTACGAGGCGGTCGCGAAGATCAGCGTGGAGTCGAGCTCCGCGTCGCTCTCCATCCTCGGCGAGATGGACCTCGGCGAGATGGCCCAGTCCCTCACGGGCTCCAGCGACGACATCCAGACGAAGATGGCGCTCGCCCAGATGCGCCCCGTGCTGGACGAAGTGGTGTGGCGCCTCCAGCTCCGCGACACGGACGGAGAGCTGCTCCAACCCGAGAAGCTGCTCGTCCCCGGCATCGACGGCGAGATCCTCGCCCAGCCGTTCATCAGCATCACGCAGCAGCAGGGCACCAACATCCTGCTCGTGATGGGCACCGCGAACACGCCCGAGCTCTCGGCCCTGCTCGCCGACACGATGGTGACGGTCTACCTCGCCGACTCGCAGGAGCGCGCGAAGGAAGACACGCGGCAGGCGCTCCGCTTCATCCAGACCGAGCTGGTGAAGACGCAGAGCGACTTCGACCAGGCGCTCGGCCGCGTGGCCTCCGCGCTGCAAGCCGAGCAGGTGATCGATCTGGACGCCGAGACGAAGGCCGCCGTGAGCCGCTCCAGTGAGCTCATCGGCGACATCGTGGCGCTCGAGGCCGAGATGGCCGGCATCCAGGCGCAGATCCGCACGATTCAGCGCGGGAACGACGCCGAGAGCGTGGAGCTCGTGAGCCCCGGCTCGATCGCCACCAACACCCAGATTCGCGAGCTTCGCTCCAAGTTGACGGACCTGCGGCTCTCCCGCCAGCAGCAGCTCCTCGACAAGACGCCGAAGCACCCCGACGTGCTCGATATCGACCGTCAGATCGCCAGCGTCGAAGCCGAGATCACCCTCGCGCTGCGCGAACAGCACACGCTCGACCCCGCGGTGGAGACGCTCCAGGTCAACTTCTCGGGCATGCTCCAGCGCCGCGCGGAGCTCGTCGCCGCGGTGGCCGCCACCGTCGAGCAGGCCGGAACCTTCCCCGAGAAGGGCCGGAAGATCGCGGAGCTCCAGCTCGCCGCCGACGCCACCCAGACGATCTACAAGTCCCTGCTCGAGCAGCAGTACCAGATCGCCGTGGCCGAAGCGATGACCGTGTCGGACATGAAGGCCGTGGAGCCCGCCAAGGCCCCGGACCGCGCCGCCGCGCCGAAGCTCCTCGTGTACCTCGTGCTCGGCGCGATCGTGGGTGTCGGCCTCGGCGTGGGCCTCGTGTTCCTCTTCGAGTACGTCGACGACAGCGTGAAGGACGGCGAGGACCTCCGCCTCGTGTGGGCGCTCCCCGTGCTCGGTCTGGTCCCCGGCTACAAGCTCAAGGGCCCGTCGCAGCTCATCTCCACGCTCCCCCCGACCGACCCGTTGTTCGAGGCCTACCGGGCCATCCGCAACAGCATCGCGTTCGCCGGCGTGGACTCCCCGATCGACGTCCTCACGGTCACGTCGAGCGTGCCGGGCGAGGGCAAGAGCACCTTCACCACCAACCTCGCCATCTGCCTCGCGAACGACGGCAAGCGCGTCGTCATCGTCGACTGCGACCTCCGCCGGCCGGCGCAGCACAAGACCTACCCCACGCTCGCGAACGACCGCGGGGTCTCCTCCGTTCTCTCCCAGCAGATGTCGCTGGAGGACGCCGTCCAGCAGACGCCGGTGGACAACCTCTCCATCCTCACGTCGGGCCCCCTGCCGAGCAACCCCGGCCGCCTCGTCGAGAGCCTCCGGCTCCGGCAGATGTTGCAGCAGCTCGCCCAGAAGTACGACATGGTCCTCGTGGACGCGCCGCCCATCCTCGCGGTCGGCGACGCCCTGAACCTCGGCCGCGCCTCGAAGGGCGTGCTTCTCGTGGTGGAAGCCGGGAAGACCACCCGCCGCATGCTCGGCGACCTGCGCTCCCGCATCGAGGGGAGCGGGTTCGAGCCCATCGGGGTCGTGCTCAACAAGGTCGATGCCCGCCGCGGCGCCTACGGCAACTACCGGGCTTACACCAAGCTCTACGCTCAGCGTCCCCCCGACGCCGGTCCGAAGGCGAAGGGCGCATGATGGTGCTCGCGTTGCTGGTTGGGTGTGGGGCGGGCCCGGAAGAGATCGCGACCGCGATCAAGTCCGAGAACCCCGTGATGCGCGAAGACGGCGCGAAGATCGCGCAGAACTTCGACGACGTGGTGGTGGTGGACGCCCTCGTGTCCGTGCTCGCGGACCCTTCGGAGGCCGTGCGCCTCAACGCGATTGAGTCGCTCGCGGCCCTCGCCGCCACCACGGCCACGCCGGCGCTGATTCAGCGCCTCGAGAGCGACGAAAGCCCGAAGGTGCGGCGCGCCGCCGCCGACGCGCTCGGGCGGCTCCTCGCCAAGGACGCCGTCCCGCAGCTCATCACCTACGTCGCCTCGTTCGAAGTGAACGATCGGGCGCAGCTCGCCGGCGTCTGGGCGGTGGGCTTCATCGGCAACGAGGGCGGGCTGGAACCCGCCGTGAAGGCGTCCGCGCTCGAGACCCTCGTGCGTATCCGCGACACGACGGCCGACATCTACGTTCGGTACAACGTCAACGCGGCGCTTCGGACGCTGAAGTAGGCGCCCAGCGGCGGAGCGTGTTGCGCCCCGTGTCGGGCGCCCACGGAAGCGCGAGGCCGTCGAGGCCGCGGTCCCCAAGCGGCGGGTCGAGCGGGGCGGGGATCGACGTCCGGTTCTCGCACCGGAGCGTGAGCATCCAGCGTTCGTCGGCGTCTTCGTAGGCGAGGATGCGCTCCGCGCGCACGTTGCAGCTCCCGGGCAGCGGCGGCGTCCACATCAAGCCGCCCGAGACACGTCCGAGCGTGGGGGTGGTGGGCTCGCTCCGCGCGGTGCCGATGGCGAACAGCCGCGGGGCGAGGATCTGGCGCGCCGAGACGGTCCACGCGAGCGGGCCGGGGGCGACCTCCAGCCGGACAGAGGTGAGGCCGATCTCGGTGGCGGAGAGCCAGCCGGTGTACTGGACGAGCGGGGCGGTCTCGGGCTGATCGTCGCTGCGGAGCTCCCAGTCGAGGCCCGCGCCCATCGACGGTGCGGGCCGGCCGCGCGGCTTGCCGAGGCGCCCCATCGCGAGCTCGGCTTCGGCGCGCTCGAGGCGGCGCGCGGCCACGCCCCCGGCGCGGTGGACCAGCTCGACCTCGGTGCGATCCGCATTGGCGGCGCGCACGTCGAAGGAGGGGGAGAGGAGGGTGTCGCCGGCGATGTAGACGCCGTAGAGCGTGGGCGCGCGCTCGAGCGTCTCGTCCGCGAGGCGCTCCATGGCGAAGAGCGAGCCGGCGAGGGCGGTGTCGCGCCACCGCTCGGCTTCCTCCGGCGCGAGGTCGAGCCCGACGCCGGTGGCGCCGAGGAGCCGCCAGTGCACGTCCGCTTCGGCGACGACGGGCCCGAACACGGGGGAAGCGCCGGGGCCGCCGACGAGCGCGGCGAGGAGCTCCTGGTAGCGACGCCCGTAGTGGTACCCGACCGGGTGCGGGGGCCAGGCGACGGGGAGGTCGCGCCAGGCGCGCGGCGCGCGGACGGGAGGCGAGGGGACCGAGGTGGGCGCGGCCCACGCGGGGAGGAGCTCCGGGGGCGTGGAGGGGCGGGCGTGCGCGCCCGCGGCCGAAGGGTCGGCGAGGGCGCGCGAGAGGAGCAGGAGCAGCGGCGTCACGGGTGCCCGTGCCAGGGTAGTACGATGCCGTGATGTTGGGACTCCTCGCGCTCCCGGCGGCAGCGGAGCCGTGGCTCGACCCGATCGCGACGATCGGCGCCGACTGCGTGCGCGCGCGCGCCGTCGACGCCTTCGTCGGCGACGGCAGGTGGGAGGCGGACGAGGCGCGCCGGAAGCTGGGCGCGCGCGAGGCCTGCGCCGGGTCGCGGCCCGCCGAGCACGCCACCGCCTCGGTCGGCGCGGTGCGCTTCGCCGTGACCCCGTCGGTGCGCCTCTCCGGCGGGGACGCCGTCCCGGACGGCCTCGGCGGCGACGAGGAGCCCGGGCTGGTCGCGGGCGCGCTCGCGGTGGAGGCCGTGGCCGACGCCGCGTGGTTCACGGTGCGGGTGGAGCCCGTGGTGACCGCGGGGGCCGTGCCGGGTGCCGTGGCGGACGCGCGCTTCGCGGCGTTGTGGGGCGAGCTCCGGTGGAAGGGGCTCACGCTCAACGTCGGGACGCGCGACCGCTGGATCGGCCCCGGTCGGCACGGCGCGCTCGCGCTCTCGGACAACGCGCAGCCGCCGTGGCTCGGCGCAGGTGTCGTCGAGGGCCGGCTCCCGGGCTGGTTTCATCGCCTCGGGCGGTTTCGCGTCGAAGCCGGCGCCGGGCTGCTCGGCGAGCCGCGCGACGACGTCGCCGCGCCGGGCCTCCTGCTGATGGACTTCCGCTGGTTGCCCGTCCCCTTCATCGAGATCGGCGCCACGCGGCTCTCGATCTTCGGCGGCGAGGGGCGCCCCGGGGTGGACATAGGGCAGCTCCTCGTTCCCACGGAGCCGCACGTCTACGACGATCCCGACCAGTCCCTGCCGGACCAGAACGAGCTCGCCGTGCTCGACGTGCGCGTGACGCTCCCGCTCGGGGAGTGGGCCGGGCTCCCGGTGGACTACGTGGAGGGCTGGTGGCAGTACGGCGGCGAGGACGTGATCGGCCGGAAGGTCGGGCCGATCCCGTACCCCTCGCTCGCGGGCGTCGGAAACCTTTACGGCGGCGCGGTGAAGGCGGGGCCTGTCGTCGTCACCGGCGAATACTCGGCGCTCTTGGACGACTACTTCCGCTGGTACGTGGGGCACCGGATCTACCACGACGGATTCACGCAGAACAGCAGGTTCATGGGTCACTTCGGCGGCACGGACAGCGAAACGCTGTTCGGCTCGGTGGCCTGGGAGGGCGCCGCGGACGCCCGCGTGCCGCTCCGGGTGCGGGGGTGGGCGGACTGGACGCGGCGGGTAGGCGTGATCGAGGCCCTCAACGACAAGCTGTTCACGTTCATGGTCGACGAGGAGCGCGTGCGCGGCGGGCTCGACGCGGGGTGGCGGCTCGGTGACACAGGCTGGATCTCGCTCGGCTACGGCTACGAGCACGTCACGGGTGACGATTTCGTGGCCGGCGCCACCGCCGACCATCATCGCGTGTACGTGGGCCTCACGCCCGAGACGATCGGCCGCCGGACGCGCCCGTGAGCCGGCCCGGCCCCGCCGCCCCGAGCCGCGTCGCGCTCCTCGGCTATGGCCTCGGCGGCGCGCTGTGCGGCGGGTCGATCGTGGGCGGCGCCGAGGGGCTCTACCAGCTCGCGAGCACGCGCCCGTCCGAGTACCAGGCCTTCGCGTACGGCGTGGTGCTCTACGGGGGCGCCGGGCTCGCCCTCGGGGTGCCGTTGGGGGTCATCCTCACGATCTTCGGCCGTGCCGCGGCGTTCAGCGGGCCGCGCGCCTGGAGCGCGGCTTTCGCGGCCGCCACCGCCGCGTTCGCGACGTTCGTGCTCGCGGGCCGCGCCGACCCCGCGCTCACCGCGCTGCTCCCGGTGCGGCCGAGCCTCGCGTACGCGGCGGGTACGGGCGCCCTCGCGCTCGCCGTGGCCTGGTTCGGCGGGCACATCCTCGCGAAGACACCGCTCGGAATCGTCGCGAGCGCGAAGGGCACGCTCGGCGTGTGGCTCGGCGGGCTCGTCGTCGCCGGGATGCTCTCCGTGTCGCCGGCGCCCGGCGTCGCGAGCGTGTTGGTGCCCGATCGCCCCCGGCCGCCGGGCGAGCATCCCGACATCGTCCTCGTCGTCATCGACGGCCTCCGCGCGGACGCCCTCGGGGTCGGGAACACGCCCGCGTTGGACGCCCTCGCCGCCGACGGCGTTTCGTTCACGCAGCACATCGCGGCGGCGCCGACGGTCGCCCCCGCGTTCGCCTCGATCCTCACGGCGTCCTCGCCGTCCACCCACCGGGTGCGCGACGACGGCGACGCCCTGTCGATCGAGCACCTCTCGCTCGCGACGGTGCTCCGCGACGCCGGCTACGCCACGGCGGGCTTCCCGGCGGCCGCGCGCACGGCCGGCTCCCATGGGTTCGACCAGGGCTTCGACTGGTACCCGCTCGACCGGCGCGACCCCCTCGCGGCGTCCGAGAGCGCCGCCGGCCTCGACCTGTACGGCCGTCTGCGCGCGGTGTGGGAGCGGCGCACGGCGCGCCCCCCGGTGTCGGCGTGGCACACCCCGGCGCCCGCCCAGATCGACCGCGTGTGGACCTTCCTCGACGCGAACCGCGACACGCCCACCTTCGTGCTGGTGGAGCTCGCCGAGCCCGACCTCCCCTGGTTCGACGCGGCGGGGGAAGCGG
>CAXNIN010000185.1:0-8796 GCA_964202365.1 Myxococcota bacterium
AGGCGGGGGCGCGGTCAAGGAGCTCGAGCCCCTCGACGCGGAACGTCTCCGTGGCGCCGTCCGCCCGCCGCACGACGACCTCTCCTGGGACGAGCACCCCGGCGGCCACCTGCCGCCAGCCGGTCAGCTCGAAGGTGATCGGCCCCGCCTCCGAGACGTAGCGCACGCGCAGGAGCTGGGCTGTCGCTGGGTCGAGGTCGACGAAGGACACGCCGCGCTCCGTCTCGTCGCCACCCGCGCCGAAGCGCAACCCGGACTCTGCTCCCTCTAACGCCTTGAAGGCGGCGACTTCGGGCCCATCGAGGAGCCGCGCGGCCTCGAGCGCCACGGTGAGCACCGCCTCGGGCGCGAACGCGTCGACCATCCCGATGGTGATGCCGATGTCGCGCGACTGCACCTGGCCGCCGGCGCGTAACCACGCGGCCGACGAGGTCGCGATCGCGAGGCTGTCCTCGGCGGCGCCGGAGGTTTCGACCGCGAGGCGCCTCGATGCGCCTTCGCGCCAGTAGTCGTGCCGAACGGTGACGCGCTTGCCGCCGAGTTCGAGCGTGCGCGCGAACCGGAAGTGGACGGCTCCGGCCCGCGCCAACGCGCTCGCCCCGCCCGCGGCCCCTCCGTGCGCGGACCGGGCGCGTGCAATCCAGGCCGCGGCGCCGTCGTCGCCGGTAGGCACCGGCGGGGGCGGGAGGTTCACCGCGATGGCCTTGTCGCTGTCGTCGAGGCGCCACGCCGTCACTTTCCCGCCGAGCTCGCGCTCGAGGCGGGTTGCCGCGGCGCCCGCCTCGGCTTCGGTGGGGAAGCGCTCCACGAGCACAACGAACTCCCAGCCTTTGCCAAGGCGAAAGCGGCGGACGATGCGCGCCTGGAAGCCGGCGGCTTTCGCCGTGAGCTCCATGCGGGCTGCGGCAGACCGGTCCGTAACGGGCGGCGCTTCGAGGTAGTACTCCTCGGCCCGCGCGACGGAGAAGGCGAGGAAGAGCCATCCGAGCATAGGCGGTCGCGTATCACGGGACCGCGCCCAGCGTCGCCTCCACCACGGGCGTCGGCAGGAACGTGAGCGCAAAGAGCACCGCCGCGCACGCGGCCACGACCAACGACCGGACGGGGAGCGCGGCGCTGGACTCCACCGGGAGCGGGCGGCCAGCCGCCAGGAAGAGGAGGAGCAGCCCCAGGACCGCCCAGCCGGGCCACCAGTAGCCCCCGAACAGGAGGAGCACGGGCACCACCCGAGACGCGACGCGCGCGACACCGGGGCTCAACGCGTTGAGGATGTGCCCCCCGTCCAGTTGGCCGACGGGCAGCATGTTGAGGCCGGTGAGGAAGCAGCCCACCCATCCCGCCATGGTGACCGGGTGATACGTCGCGAAGGGGTCGGGCGGAGCGCCCGTGTGCAGGATGCCGACGAGCTGCACCAGCAGGGGGTCCTGGAAGAGGAGCACCGTCGCGCCGTCCGGGAGGTCGGGAGCCGGGGACGCCCAGGGGAGCGAGACGTAGAGCAGCACGAACGCGACGAGCCCGCCTGCGAGCGGGCCCGCGGCGCCCATCTCGAGGAGCGCCTGTCGGGAGCGCGGCAGCGAGCGGAGACGGATCACCGCGCCCAGCGTTCCGAAGAGGTTCGGGAACGGGATGAACCAGGGCAACGAGAGGGCGAACCCGTGGAGCCGCGCCACCACGTAGTGCCCCATTTCGTGCGCGAGGAGGATGCCCATCAGCGAACACCCGAACGCCACGCCCTGACGGAGCCGGAGCGCGGAGAACGCCGTCGAGCCGCCCTCCGCGAACAAGAAGGCGTACGTGAACACGCACGACGTGAGCGTGGCGGCGAACAGCACCAGCGCGACGACGAGCTCCCGCCGCCCCGGCCCGCCCGGGTTCTTCACTCGAGCTGACGTACGCTCAACTCGTACGTACCCGTGCCGTTTGCGTTCGCGCCCACGACAACGAGGTATTCACGGCCGCCCTGGAGGGAAACCCGCACGAAGCCTTCTTCGCCTTCCGTGCCCGAGTAGCCGCCGACGTTCGCGGCGAAGTCCACCGTGGGCTCGTCATCTTCGTCGAGCTCGTCCGAGTCGAGCCAGGACGTGTCGTAGGCCCACTCGGAGGGGGCGACGTTCCCGTTCTGGGTGCACTCCATCACCCGCGTCTGGGTGAAGAACGAGGCGGGCTGGGGCTCGTCGGTGTCGAGGACGCCGTCGCGGTCCCAGTCTTCGGCGCAGGTGGTTTCGTAGCCAGCGGCCACGCCGCACGGGTCGAACTCCGTGTCGGACTCCGTGTACATCGTGGAGGAGAGGAAGAGCTGTGCCGTGAGGTGCTCGAGGAGCGAGCCGGGAAACGCGAAGTCCACGCCGCCCAAGCAGGCACCGCGCAGGGTTCCGTCGACCGTCGGCTCGGGCACGAGCTCGCGCGGCGCGACCGCGATCCAGGGGTCTTCCGGCCCCATGTCTCCGCCCGTGGTGGCGAATTGCCGATCGAGCCAGACGGCGACCTCAACCGTTTCGGTGATCGAGCGATCCGAGAGGTCGAGCAGCCAGCGGTCGGTGTCCTCGACGGTCACCTCTTCCGTGGCGTCGTCCGTGACGGAGTCGACCGTGCCGGGCCCGGTGACCTGCCCGATACCTTGAATGACGCTCCCGTCCGCGGGGAGCGCGGGGAGGCGGACGGCGTCGGCGGTGGTAGCGGAGAAGATGTCCTCGAGCGCGAGGTTCTCCGAGGCGAGGTCATTCCAGCGCACGACGGCTCCAACCAGACCGGCCTCGGTGGCCTGGGCCTGCACGAGCGCCGCGTCGTAGCTGATGCCCGTGAGGCGCACGACCTGTGCCGCGTAGTTGCCGTCCATCCACCCCGTGAACTCGAAGCCGGGCGTGTAGACGTATGCGTCCGTGTTTTCGAGCTTCACGACGCGGCGGCCGATCTCCGCGGGCGCGTCCGTGGTGCCGTAGCGGAAGGAGCGGTTCGTCCCGCGGAGGGCCAGGCCGCGCTGGTAGCCGTTGGCGCCGTAGAAGGCGCCCGGACTCGCGGGGGGCGCCACGATGGTGGTGGCGGCCGGGTAGGGAGCCCACGTCGCGGGATCCACGAGGGGGGAGCCGCCAACGTCGGTCACGCCCGACGTGAGCAGGGCGATCTGCCAGCCGAGCACGAGCTCCTCGAAGCTGCCCCCGCTCGCTTCGGCGGCGTCGGCGAAGGCTTCGGTGCCCGTGGAGTCGGTCTGGACCACCGCCGACATGAGCGCGGCGCCCGCGCCCGGCGAGCGCGCTTCCGCCTGCTCGTAGAGCCAGAGGCCGAAGAGGTACTGGGCGCCTCGCGAGAGCGTGGCGAGGCTGCCGCGGGCCGAGTCGCTCGCGAGCGCGAACCGGTGCGGAGCGTCGAGGTATTCCCAGGCGTCCGGGTAGTAGTTCGCCCCGAAGCCACAGTACTCCGCCGCGAAGGTGCCCAGCACATCGTTGACCCAGTCTTCTTCGACTTCGCCGCCGCGAACCGCGTAGTGCTGGTTGTAGCTGATCAACGTGGTGAACGACCGCGCCACCTCGGCGGCCAGCTGGTAGCTCGTGTACGACTCGACGGTGGGCGCGGTGTCCTGGTTGAAGAAGCCGTAGGGGTCGGGCGCGAAGACGTAGAGGACTTCCTTCTCGTCGCTGCCGGGGTTCTCGAGGTAGTGGAACTCGGCGAGGTCGACGGTGGGTTCGGCGTAGGAAGCGAGGACCTTGTCGAAGTCCTCTTCGTTTTCGCTCGTCCGTGTGATGGCGTTGAGCACGGGCGTGATGACGACGCTCACCCGGCCGTCGCCGTCGATGTCGGACTCGTCGCCGTAGAGGGCGCGGACGTTCGGGATGATGTTGCCGTCGATGATCGCGGCGACGTCCACGAGGTCGCAGTTGTCGAACTCGAAGGCTTCGTATTGGTCCGCCACGTCGATGGTGCCGTCGCAGCCGACATCCCAGTCGATGGGCACGTCGTCGTCGACCCAGATCGCCACGTTGTCGCCGAGCGCCCAGAGCGTGGCGGAGACGGCCGTGTAGCTGTCGGTGTCCTCGAGGTCGTCGCGGACGAGGAACTCGTCGCGGGCGGACCCGATGTCGGACTCGGCGAGGTCGGCCGGAGGCGGCGGCGACGCCGGTGGCATGGACGAGCCGATGGGGGCCCCGGCCGGCGAGGGGCGGGCGGGGCGCCGCGCGGGGGGCGCAGGGCGCGGGGACGCGAGCGCGGCGTCGTAATAGCGGAGGCGATAGCCGACGTCGGACTCCGCGGTGTTCACCATCACGAAGTAGAATTCCTGGCCCTGGTTCGACTCGCCCGAGGCGTCCGTGAGGTCGACTTCGACCACGCCTTCCACGTCGGAGAACTCCACGATGTCGCCCGGCACGTCGAACGAGTTGTCCGGCGGGGGGTCCGTGTCGGTGTCCGTGTCGGTATCGGTGTCCGTATCCGTGTCGGAATCGGTATCGGTGTCGGTATCCGTGTCGGTATCGGTGTCCGCGTCACCTCCGCCGGTGTCCCCCGGAGCGAAAACACGGGGCTGGATGTTGGAACATCCAGCCAGAACGAGCGCGGCGAGACTGGGAACGAACAAACGGCGCACGGCTCCTCCAGGGGGCAGACGCTCACGGCACGGTAGCACAGGGGCTTCCCGCGCGTCCACGTTGCTCGTCCTGCGCTGGACGCGGAGCCGACGCGCGCCTAGCTTAGGCGCCATGAAAGATCTCTACGCGGTGCTGGGCGTCCCACGGGACGCGGACCAGGCCGGCATCAAGAAGGCCTTCAAGACGCTCGCCCGGAAGTACCACCCGGATGTCAACAACGCGGCGGGCGCAGGCGACCGCTTCAAGGAGATCACGGCCGCGTACGAGGTCCTCGGCGACGAACAGAAGCGCGCCCTCTACGACGAGTTCGGCGAGGCCTCGCTCCGCGCCGGCTTCGACGCTGACCAGGCGCGCGCCTACAAGGGCATGGGTGGCGGGTTCCGCGGCGGCGGCGGCGAGGGAGGCTTCCCCTTCCCCGGCGGCGCCGGCGGCGGCGGGTTCGGCTTCGAGGATCTCTTTGCGGGATTGTTCACGCGGGGCGGCGCGGGCCCCGGTCCCGGAGCGCGGGGCGGCGCACGTGGCGCCCGAAGCGGGCCCGACGTCGACGGACACGTGGAGGTGTCGTTCCTGGACGCGGTGCGGGGCGCGGAGCTGCCCCTCCAGGTGGCGCGGCCCGGCCCTTGCCGCGCGTGCACGGGCGAAGGCGGCACCGGGAAGCGCGCTTGTGGCGCGTGCGGCGGCAGCGGGCGACGGGCGATTCGCCAGCTCGGGATGAACGCGCTCGTCCAGTGCGACGAGTGCGCCGGCGCCGGGGTGGTGTACGCCGACGAGTGCGACGTGTGCGGTGGAACCGGCCGAGTACGCGAGAACGTGAGCCTGCACGTGCGCATTCCCGCGGGGGTGGAGTCCGGCAAGACACTTCGGCTACGCGGGCAGGGCGGGGCGGGGGAGCGGGGCGCGCCCAACGGGGACTTCCTCCTCACCGTGAAGGTGCTGGAGCATCCGTTTCTCCGCCGTAGCGGAAACGACCTCGAGATGGACGTTCCCGTGCGGCTCGCGGAGGCGCTCGGTGGCGCCACGGTGGAGGTGCCGACGCCCACCGGGCGCGTGCGCGTGAAGATCCCCCCAGGCTCCGCGAATGGGCGCCGAATGCGGGTTACTGGCCGCGGGGTTCAGGATCGGGCCCGACCGGGCGACCTTTACCTGGTGCTCCGGCCGGTGCTCCCGACCGTGACCGACGAAGAGGCCGTCGCGCTCGCGCGCGCACTCGACGCCCACGCGGGGGTGGAGGACCCTCGCGCCGCGCTGGAGCTGTGAGCCCGCGCGCTTGACAACGAGCGTGTTCTACTTGTAGATCGGCCCGGTTTCCCCCGAGGCACCATGCGCTCTGTTCTCCCGATGCTCGCTCTGCTCCTCACTGCCTGCCCCACCGGCGATGACGGCACCGACAAGGACGGGACCGGCGACTCCGACTCCGGCGACGAGACCTGCGACTTCGAGTGCCAGATCAACGTCACGACGCCCTTCGCCGGTAACACCGCCGAATGTATCGCTGGCAAGGTGCAGAACGTCGACCCGTCCTGCGTCACCGAGATCAGCGTGAACGGGGACGTCCTCGACTTCCAGACCGACGAGCCTGTCCCGGACGCCACCGTGCAGGTGTGGTTCGGCGACGACCTCGAGAGCTCCGCCGACGTGACCACCGCCGCCGACGGCAACGGCGAGTTCCAGATCGACGCGCCTTCCTGCACCCCCGTCGCGTACGGCACCTCCACCCCTCCCGAGTGGGAAGAGACGAAGGACACCTTCGAGGTGCACCAGGTGTTCGGCTTCTCGAGCGACGGCTCCACCGACGAGGCGTTCAACTCGGTGTCCGAGGCGACCTCCCGCCTGATCCCGTCGCTCATCGGCATCGAATGGGACGAGAGCACCGGCATCATCGCCGGGACCGCCTACGACTGCGACGTGGAGCCGCTCCAGTACGTACAGGTGTTCCTGCACGACGGGAACAACAACCCGCCGTCGTCCGGCGAGGTGTTCTACTTCAGCGAGAGCGGCGGGACGAGCCTTCCGACCGACAAGACCTCGCAGCCGCACACCAACACCAACGGCCTGTGGGTTGCGATGAACGTGCCCCCGGGCACGTGGACCGTCGAGGCCTGGGGGTATGACGCCACGGCCGCGACCCACGTGAAGCTCGGCGCCACCGTGCTCCAGATCAACGCCGGCTCCGTGAACATCTCCAACATCTACACGGGCATCTCGGACGGGATCTGGTACCCCGGCTCCTGCCTGGAAGCGTGCGGCGGATGATCGCGGCGCTGCTGCTCGGCCTAAGCGCTCCGGCGCTCGCGCAGAGCGCTCCGGACAACTGGCAGTTCAAGCTGGACGGGTACTACCGCGTCCGTGCGAACGCGTTCGGGGACCTGTACCAGGGGCAGGAGAAGGCGGGCACCTACATGATGCACCGCGTGCGGCTGCAGCCCGAGCTCAACTTCGAGGACCGCGCGAAGTTCATCCTCATGGCGGACGCCCTCGACGGCGTCGTGTGGGGCGACAACGCGTCGCTCGCCGCGACCTCCCTCTTCGCCGGCGACCCGTCCCTGACGGGCTTCGGCGGGCAGGAGGTGGCGCCGGTCCAGATCAAGCGCGCGTGGATGGAGTTCAAGATCCCCCTCGGTCTCTTCCGGGTGGGCCGCCAAGGCTCGCAGTGGGGCATGGGCCTCCTCGCGAACGACGGCAACGGCTTCGACGACACCTTCGGCGAGAACAAGTTCGGCGCGACGTACGACCGCGCGATCTTCGCGACGCGCCCGATCTCCATCGCGCAGACGATCCTCGGCAAGCGGGACTCGAACATCCCGCTCATCTTCGCCATCGGCGTCGACCGCCTCGTCGAGGACCCCCTCCTCCAGTACTACGGGTACAGCTGCGACATCGCCGACCCGGACGACGGATGTGAAGACACCGAGACGCATGGGTACACCGAGGAGCGCGACGCCGACCGCCGCACCGACGACTGGTGGGTGGACAGCGCCGACGACGTCTGGGAGATGGTGTACGTGCTGCGCTACGCCGGCGAGGGCATCAAGCTCCCCGGCAAGCAGGTGGGCGACATCACCGCCGGCGCGTACATGGTGAACAGGAAGCAGGAAGAGACGTCGTCGAACGTGCTCATCCTGGACGCATACCTCAAGGCCGAGGTGGCCGGCGCCTTCGTCGAGGGCGAGGTGCTCCACGTGGGCGGCGACACCCGCGCGATCACCCTGCAAAACGGCGATCCGGACGCCGAGGACCCGCTCTACAAGAAGGCCGACATCTGGGGCTACGTCGTGCGCGGCGGCTACCAGAAGGAGCTCTGGACCGTCGGCATGGAGCACGGGTACGCCTCGGGCGACAACTCGGTTACCGACGAGCGCTTCACCGGCCGGCCGCTCGCGCCGGACCACAACGTCGGGCTGCTGCTGTACGAGGAGATCCTCGCGCGCGTGACCGCCGAGACCTGGGGCGAGGACGCCATGGGCCTCTGGAGCAACGGCGGCGTGTACAACAGCCGCTACATCTTCCCGACCGCGCGGGTGCGGCCGCTCAAGAACTGGGAGATCATCGGCGGTTTCCTCGTCGCATGGCCCGACAAGCCCGACGGCGTGCGCATCCGGTGCGCGGAAGGCGACGACGTGGAGTGCGTCGAGTACAACGCGACGTCGGCCGCACTCGGCTGGGAAGCCGACCTCGCCGTGAAGCATAAGTGGCACGACCACGTGAACTTCACGCTCGAAGCCGGCTACGCGCACGTGACCGACCGCCTGCCGCTCAAGAGCGCCGGTCTCGGGTACTACGTGGACGACGAGGGCCGCGAGGTCGGAAACTTCTGGACGGTGCAGTCCCGCATCGCGTACGAGTTCTGACATGTGGCTGCTGCTCGCCGCCGTGGGGATCGCCGGTGTTCCGGAGGACGTGGCCACGGCCGCGGACACCAACCTGCCGACCGCGCTGCGCCAGCAGGCCTTCGACCGGCTCGCCCAGCCCGGCGGCGCGGACGCCCTCGTCGCCTTCGTCGGCGACAAGGACTCCCCGCCTCCGCAGCGCTGGGTAGCGGTGCGCGCGCTCGGCCCGATGGGGGACGACCCCTCCCGCGTCGCGCTGCTGCGCTTCCTCGCCGCCACCGACGCGCAGACCCGCATGGCCGCCCTCGGCGCCATCGGCGACCGCGGCGACACCTCGCTCTCCGGCTACGCCGCCGCGCGGCTCCAAGATCCCGCCCTGCTCGTGCGCGCCG
>CAXNIN010000186.1:0-8791 GCA_964202365.1 Myxococcota bacterium
AGGCGGTGCTCCTGGCCGGCGTCAACGACGACGTCGACGTGCTCGCCGCGCTCTCGGAGCGGCTCGTCGCGTCGCGTGTGTTTCCGTACTACCTCCACCATCCCGACCACGCGGCGGGCAACGCGCACTTCCGGGTGGATCCCGCGCGCGGAGTGGCGCTCCACCGCGCGCTCCGCGCCCGTACGAGCGGGATCGGGCTTCCGGCGTACGTAGTGGACTTGCCAGATGGAACCGGGAAGATTCCTGTCCAGGAGTGGCTCGCCCGCGAGGGGGCCGGGACAATCGGGTAGAATGCGCCGATGCCGGTTCGCCAGGCCACGCGTCGTTACGCCGACCTCGGGAGTTTTCTCGCCGAGTACCCCACGACGTTGAAGGTGGGCGCCCTGCTGCTGCCCGCCGGCCTGCTCGACGACGACCCGGCGCCGGAGATGAAGATCGACCTCGTGCTGCCCTTGCTGGGGCGCGTGGGGCCGATCGACGGCCAGGTGGTGGCGCGGCTTCCGGACGGCGGCGTGGCGCTCCGCGTGGCGGAGATCCCGCCCGCTGTTCAGGCCGCCGTCGGGCAGATGCTCGACATCGCCGAGGACGTGAAGAAGTGGCTTCTTCAATCTGGGCAGCTCGTCGGTGCGGGGGCCGCGCCCACGGTGCAGGCGCCGCCGCCGCCCGTCGTGCGGCCCGAGGTGATCGAGCAGCTCCAGGCGAGGATTCGGGAGCTCGAAGGACGGCTCGGCGCGACGCCGCCCGGCGCCCCGGCGGAGGCGGGCGGCGCGGAGGTCTCCCGGGGCGTGCCGGAGGCTCGCCCGCGCGGCCTGCCCGTACCCGACATGACCGGGGTCGCCCCCGTGCTCTCCGGCCCGCTTGCGGATCGCTCTCTCCGGGACGCCTTCATCGGCCTCGCCGTCGAGAAGCTCACGGGGCTCCTCACCGTCAAGCGGCCGGACGGCCGCACGCGCTGGGGCTTCTGGAGCAAGGGAGGGCCCGTCGGCTGGCGCACCGAGCCGGTCGAAGAGCAGGAAGTCCTCGGGATGTTGCTCTACAAGGGCGGCACGATCACGGAGCAGCAGCTCCAGGAGTCGCTGGTGGTGATGGAGCGCACGGGCTCGCGGCAGGGCGAAGCCCTCATCGAGATGGGGCTCTGCACCTTCCCGCAGCTCGTGATCCTGTTGCAGAAGCAGGTGGACTTCGTGTTCCAGCGCGTCCTGCGCGAGCGGGAGGGCACCTGGACCTTCCACGTGCTCGACGACCTCCCCGAGCGGTTCCTCACGCCGCCGCTGCGGGTGGCGTCCATCCTCTACCGGGCCCTCCTCAAGCACGCGAAGGAGATGCCCGCGCAGGACCTCGCGACTTCGCTGCGGCCCTGGCTCGACCACTACGTGGTCTTGTCCCCCGGGGTGGAGCGCACGTTCGAGGAGATGAAGCTCACGAGCGACGAGCAGCAGTTCGTCGGCATCATCCAGAAGACGAACTACCGCCTTCGCGAGATCTTCTCGGTGTCGAGCCTCTCGCGTTCGCAGACGGCCGCGGCGGTCTGGAGCATGCAGGACCTCAACCTCCTCGAGTTCCGGCCGGAGTCGGACGGCATCCGCGAGCGCGAGCGCTTCGAGCGCGACCTCGCCGTGCGTCGCGCGGCGTCTCGCGCGAAGACGCTGTTCGAACGCCTGGATGTCCACTGGATCTGCACGACCGCCGAAGTCGAGGTCGGCTACAAGAAGCTCAAGGAGGAGTGGTCGCTCACCCGGCTCGCCCGCGTGGGCGAGGCCCATCGCGCGGCGTTCGAGGAGATCAACGCCGCGATGGACGACGCCTACAAGGGGCTCTCCACGGACGCAAAGCGGCGCGAATACCGCGCGACCATCATCGAGCGCATGAAGATTGAGCAGAGCGCCGAGATGTTGTCGAAGCAGGGCGAGATGGCGATCATGAAGGCCGCGTCGCGCGACGCCCTCAACTGCTTCTCGAAGGCGCTGGAGCTCGTGCCGGGGAACGCCGAGTACCGCGAGGGGTTCGCCCGGGCCCAGGCGATCCCGCGTTGAGTGCCTGACCGGGCGAAGCCGCGGAGCCCCCTGTGAGGGGCGCCGCGCCTTACGCCTTCGGCGCCGCCGAGTCGAAGCTGATTTCGCCGCCGGGCAGGAAGTAGGCGATCAACATGCGCCCACCGGTGACGGTCGGCACGTGGCGGCTGTTCGGCGGGTACACGAGCCAGCCCGGGCCGTGCCCGTCGAAGCGCGGGTGCCCCTCGAGGGCGAAGCTGAGGTCGAACTCGCCGGTCGGGTGCGTGTGCGCGCCCGGGGCGGGGCCCGCCATCTCGACGACGTCGAGGCTGAAGCCGTGGAGCGCGGGGTCGGCGCGGGTGATGCGGCCGAAACGCACGCCTCCCGCTTCCTTGGGGGTGGCCCAGCCTTCGGCGTGGGCGGCGCGGAGCGCAGATTCGAAGCCCGAAACGTCGAACCCGCGCAGCGCCGTCACGGCGTGCGCGGGTTCGGCCGCATCGAGCTCACGGAGGCGGGCCGCGACGTGCGCGGCCTGCGCGAGGAGCTCTTCGCGGGTCATGCGTGGGCGTGACCGTGGTCGCCGTGGGACGCGTGGAGGTGCACGTCGAGCGGGTTCGGGTTCATGAAGGGGTCGGACACCGGCACCGCGGGCATCTGCGCGAGGAAGGTGGTGACCACCTTCACGAAGAGGCTCACGAAGCCGACGAACACGCCCACTTCCACGACGCCGATGGGGAGGGACTCCTCCTTCCACACCTGCGGCATCACGAGCAGGAACCGCTCTAGGAAGATGCCGGTGGCGATCACGATGCCGACGGAAGCGAGCGACTTCGGCAGCTTCTTGATGCCGCGGGAGAGCAGCACCGAGAAGGGGATGAGGAAGCAGAGCGCCGCGACGAGCTTCGCGAGCGGGCTCCACGTCGGGGTGTAGAGGCGCAGCAGGAGGTACCCGGTCTCTTCCGGCATGTTGCCGTACCAGATCGGGAGGAGCTGCGCGAAGAAGGTGTACGCCCAGAACACGCACAGGGCGAACATCATCTTGCCGAGGTCGTGGAAGTGCGACTTCGTGGTGAGGTGGTCGATCTTGAGCCACGCACCGCCGAAAGCCGCGAACATCGCGATCCAGGAGAGCGAGACCCAGAGGCTCGAGACCGCCATCCACGCCGGGAACATGTTCGCGTACCAGTGCGGCGCGAGGCTCATCACGGCGTCGATTGCGAACACGGTGAAGACGACCATGTAGGCCACGATCATCACCGGGCCGAGGCGGATGTTGCGCTGGTAGGCGTTCTCGATCTCGGCTTCACGGCCGAGCCAGCCGACCGTGATGCGGCTCCACCACGCCGGGGCGCGGCTTCCGATCTTCTCGGCGGCCACGCCGAGGTCCGGGCGGAGGCTGTTGCGCACGAACGTGAGGGCGAGCAGCACCAGCACGCCCATGAGGACCACCTGGCGCGCGACGAAGAACCCCGGCTGGAGGTAGATCGCCTTGTGGCCGTGCATCTCGTGGTGGGTCCACTCGTAGAGGTGGAGGCCGCCGCCGAGCATGAACACGATCCACAGCACGTACAGGATGGGCAGCATCGCCGAGAAGGACTCGCCGATGCGCTTGAACGGGCGCTGCCACCGACCGAGCGTGACGGTCGAGATGGTGGAGAACATCACGCCGCCGAGCGACACGCCGAAGAAGTAGACGATGCACGTCAGCACGACGCCGAGGGTGCGGTCCGTCTGGGTGGCGAGGCCGAGGCCGAGCGCGCCGACGCCGACGGCGATGCCGGCCCAGGTCACGTTGCGGATGAGGCCGGGGACTTCGCGCGGGGAGGACTGGATGATCCCCTCCACGTCGGGGCCTGGGCCGACCACCGTGCGTGCAAACGCGATTTCGTCGAGATGGGTGCTCATCCTGGGGTCCCCCCGGTGGGCTGCGGAGCCGGAGTCGGCGCGGGGGCGGCGGCGCCGTCCAGCGTGCGCATGTACGAGACGATCGACCAGCGCTCCTGCTCGGTGAGGCTGATGCCGTAGCCGGGCATCAACGCGCCACCGTGCCGAATCGTGGCGTAGAGGTAGCCGTCGGTGCGGACCGCGGTGACCGCGCCCGGGCCGCTCAAGAGCGGAGCGGGGAGGGGAAAGCGGTTGAGGCCTTGCGCGGGGTTGTGGTTGGTGACCGGGCCACCACCCTTGCCCTCGACGCCGTGGCACGGCGCGCAGCTGACCTGGAAGAGCCGCTTGCCCTCGGCGAGGTAGGCCTCTTCGGCGGGGTAGGGGTTCACCATCGGGTCGACGACCGCGGACTGGGTCCGGTCGACGCTCGCGACGTACGCGGTCTGGTAGCTGCCGGCCGACTTCGGCCCGACGGGCGCCCGCTGCACGGACGTGGCCGCCTGGGGGAGCATCTTCCACTCGTACGCCTTGAAGGTGTACGAGTCGACCATGTCGATGTCCCAGGGGAACGCCCAGGCCATGCCCGCGGCGAAGAGCCCGAGTCCGGCCAGCAGGGGCCGGCGATTCACGCGCGGTCTACGCATGGTGCGCTCCGTGGGCGGCGCCTTCGCCACCGCCCGTGACTTCGATCGCACCGGAGTGGTGCAGGATGGACTTGGCCTTCGCCGCGCCCGCCTCGTCGAGGTTCTCCAGGACGATGCCGAAGTGATCGTTGCTGAAGCGCGGATCCTCGACTTCCTTCGGGAGGTCGCGCGCCGGGAGCTTCGTGAGGAGAAGCATGCCGACGAACGTGAACATCGACGCCCAGAGGATCGTACCCTCGAAGGTGATGACGATGAACGGAGGGACCGAGACGAGCGGCTTGCCGCCCGGCATGATCATCGGCCAGTTGGCCGACATCAGGGCGGTCATCGTGAAGGCGAGGGTGCCGCCGAAGGCACCGCCGAGGAGCGTGAACCAACGGACGGGGCTTGGTTCGCCCTCATACATCAGCTCTTCGACCTCGTGGCGCGGGAACGGCGTGATCACCTGCATGTTGGGGCGGTAGCCGGCGTCCTTGAGCGCCTGGACGCCGTTGACGAGGCAATCCAGGTGCTTGTAGACGGCCTTGACCGGAGCCACGGGTTGGGTGGCCGCGAGGGGGACGGTGAGGACACTCATTTTGCGGCGACCTCCTCTTCGGACTTGAGCGGCGGACGCATGAGCTCCTTCACTTCGGCGATCGCCACGGAGGGCATGATCTTCACGAAGAGGAGGAACCAGGTGAAGAACCAGCCGAACGAGCCCAGCATGATGCCCCACTCGATGTAGGTGGGCACGTAGTAGACCCAGGCGGCGGGATCGAAGGAGTGCGAGAGCGAGCTGGCGATGATGTTGTACCGCTCGAACCACATGCCCACGTTGATGAGGATGCTGATCACGAACAACCAGAGGTAGTTCGTGCGCACCTTCTTGAAGTACCAGGGCAGCGGCGCGAGACAGTTGCAGAACACCATCGTCGCGAAGACCCACCAGTAGTTGCCCACCACGCGGTCGACGAAGACGCCCCACTCGTACATGTTGTCCGAGTACCAGGCGACGAAGTACTCGGTGCCGTACGCGTAGGTGAGGATGCCACCCGTGAAGAGACAGAGCTTCGCGAGGTGCTCGAAGTGCCAGACGTGGATGTAGTCATCGAGCTTGAAGATCTTCGTCAGCGGCAGCATGAGCGTAATGACCATCGCGCAGCCGGAGAAGATCGCGCCGGCGACGAAGTACGGCGGGAAGATCGTGGAGTGCCAACCGGGGGTCTGCGCCATGGCGAAGTCCCAGGAGACGACGGAGTGCACGGAGAGCACCAGCGGGGTCGCGAGCGCCGCGAAGAACCCGTAGGCGGCCATGTAGTGGCGCCACTGGTTGTCCGTGCCGCGCCAGCCGAGGCACATGGCGGCGTACAACTTCTGGGTCCAGCCCTTCGTCTGGTCACGGACCGACGCCATGTCGGGCACGAGGCCGATGAAGAAGAAGACGGTGGACACCGTGAAGTAGGTCGAGACGGCGAACACGTCCCACATGAGCGGGGACTTGAAGTTCACCCAGAGCTGGCGCTGGTTCGGGTACGGGAAGAGCCAGTAGGCGTACCAGGCGCGCCCGACGTGGATGGCCGGGAAGAGCGCGGCGGTCATGACGGCGAAGATGGTCATCGCCTCGGCTGCCCGGTAGATGCCGGTGCGCCAGCGGGACCGCGTCAGGAACAGAACGGCCGAGATGAGCGTCCCGGCGTGGCCGATGCCGACCCAGAACACGAAGGTCGTGATGTACACGCCCCAGAAGACGGGCGGGTGGTAGCCCGCGACGCCGAGTCCGTGAACGAGCTGAACCGCCCAGCAGTACCCGCCCCACGCGAGCGCCGCGAGCGCCAGCGTGAGCGCGCCCATGTAGGCGGCGCTCGGGGTGAACAGCGGCGCGAGAACGTCGCGATTGACCGAGCTGTAGGTAGGGGTCTTCATCAGCCCTCCTTGTGAGCGGGCGCTTCGGAGCCGCCGTGTTCAGCGCCGTGCCCACCGCCGTCGGCGGGGGCGTCGTGGCCGCCGCCGTGGCCGGCGGGCGCGCCGTGGCCGCCGCCGTGCGCCAGCGCGCCGTCCTGGAAGCGCGTGCGGGCGAGGTAGCGAATGCCGGGCTTCGTGTTGAGCTCGCCGAGCAGCGTGTACGCGCGCGGGTCCTGCCACTTCTTGGAGACCGTGCTCTCGGCGTCCTTCGCGTTTCCGAAGGTGATGGCGCCGGTGGGGCAGGCGGAGGCGCAGGCGGTCAGCTTGACGAGGGCGGCGTCCGGAACGGTCTCGCCGACATCGCGCCAGGAGTCCTTCGCGGAGCGGAGGCGCTGGATGCAGAAGGTGCACTTCTCCATCACGCCCATCTCACGCGTGCTCACGTCCGGGTTGAGCATCAGGTGCATGGACTCGGGCCACTGCCACGTGTGGTAGTTGAACCGACGCGCGGTGTACGGGCAGTTGTTCGCGCAGTAACGCGTGCCGACGCACCGGTTGTAGATCATGGCGTTGAGGCCGTCGAGGTTGTGGTAGGTCGCGAGCACGGGGCACACGCCTTCGCACGGGGCGTGCGCACAGTGCTGGCAGAGCGCCGGCATGTGGCGAACGTCCTGGTGCTCGCCCTCGCCTTCCCAGAACCGGTTCATACGAATCCAGCTCATCATGCGGCCGCGCCGCACCTGATCCGGACCGACGAACGGGATGTTGTTCTCGAGGTTGCAGGCCACGACGCAGGCGGAGCAGCCCGTGCACACGTTCGTGTCTATCGCCATGGCGAAGCGGTACGTCGGGTGCTGCGGCTCGGGGAACATGTCCACGAGGCCGGTGCTGGTGAGCCGCTCGTCGACCGGGATGACGTGCAGATGCACGACGCTGCCGGCCGCGCCGCCGATGTTCGCGAGGGTCTCCTCGACGGAGGCGGTGACGGCGATGGGGCGGCCGTCCTGGTCGAGGTTGCCGGAGAGCGCGTGCACGTCGGTGGTTCCGACGGTGCGGCTCACCGAGGCGCGGACCCCGAGGTAGACGAGCGCGCCGCTCATGGCGTCCGTTGCGGACGGCAGGAGCGTCATCGGATTCGCGCCGCGGCCCTTGGCGTAGCGACCCGAGTCGGTGTGACCGTTGCCGAGCACCACCGCCACGAAGTTGTCGTTCACGCCGGGGGAGGCGAAGTAACCGACCTCGATCTCGCCGAGCTCCGTCTTCACCTTGACCTTGTCCGTCTCGCCCAGACCGAGGCGCGAGGCGAGGCCGGCGCTGATCTCGACCCAGGTGGTCCAGTCGTAGGTGGTGATGGGGTCGGGGAGCTCCTGCGCCCACGGACGATTCGCGTGGCGGCCGTCACCGAGGTGCACGCTGGGGAAGATGACCAGCGCGGGGTCGGGGCCGGCCGCGAAGCCGGTGACCGTGGGGAGCGCGGCGAGCACGACGGGCGCGCCAGCGAGCTGCGGAGCCTGGAAGAGGCCGCCGCGCTGGAGCGCGTCGATCCAGAAGGCGCCGAAGTCCGAGGCGCCGGAGAGCGGGAAGATGTCGCGCTCCCAGCGTGCCTTTACGTACGCGGAGTAGTCGGCGGCGGCGAAGCCGAGGCGGGCCGCGGCGGCCGGGGCGGCCGGGGCCACCGCAACTTCACCTGCGGCGGCGTCGGTCGGGACCGCCGCGGGAGCGGCCTCGGCGGCCGGGACGAGGGTCTTGCCGAGCGCCAGGAGCACGTCGCCGACGGAGCGCGTGTCCTTGAGCGGGTTCATCGCGGGCTGCTGGATGGCAAACGTGCCCGCGATGATGTCGGCGTCGCCCCACTCTTCGAGGGCGCTGCCGGTGGTGAGGACGAGCGCCTTCGGGCGGTAGGAGTCGTTGGACTCCGACCCGAAGAACACGAGCGTACCGACGGCGTCGAGCGCCTCGCCGACCTTGTCGGCGGCGGGGAGGTTGTAGACGGGGTCGAGCCCGTCGACGAGCAGGACGCCGACGTTGCCGGCGCGGGCCTCGTCGAGCACGGCCTTGATGTCGGCGTAGCTGGAGACCGGACCGGGGCGGAGCTCGCGGCCGAACACCACCGAGCGGCCGACGTTGCCGGCGAACTCGTTGACGAGGAGCGTCGCGATGGCGAGGGCCGTGCCGTCGACCGAGGCGTTTGCGTGCCCACCGGGGAGCACGACCGAAGGGGCTTCGGTGAGCCAGGTGGCGACCTGCTCGAGCTTCTCCTGGGAGATGCCGGAGGCGCTGACGGCCGCCGCGATGTCGACGCCGGCGACGAGCGCGCTGGCTGGGCCGGCGTACTTCACCTTGTCGTGCACGAGGCGGGCGAGCGCGAAGGCCACCTGGGCCTCCGTG
>CAXNIN010000187.1:0-8763 GCA_964202365.1 Myxococcota bacterium
CCGACACCGCCCCCGTCGAGGACACCGACGCCGACGCCGACGCCCTCGCCGCGGACGACGCCCGCGTGCGCGCGCTCACCGGGCTCCCCGAAGGCGACCAGCCCTGCGCCGCGCCGCAGCTCGTGCGGGTACTCGAAGCGGTCGACGGCGACACCTTCCACGCGCTCCCCGAGGGCGCGAGCCGCTACTTCAGCGTCCGCATCATCGGGGTCGACACGCCCGAAATCGCTCACGACGACCCCGCGGAGTGCTACGGCGACGACGCCTTCGCGCACACCGCCGGCGCGCTCGACGGCCGTCTCGTGTGGCTCACGTTCGACGCCGAGTGCCTCGACGTCTACGATCGGACGCTCGCCTACGTGTTCCGCGACAGCGACGAAGCCGGCTTTTTCAATCGCTCGCTCCTGCGCGGCGGCTACGGCACCACGCTCACGATCGAGCCCAACGACACCTACGCCGACCTCTTCGCGGCGGACTCTCGAGCTGCGCGCGACGAAGACGCGGGCTTGTGGGCCGCTTGCGATCGTTGACGGCCCGATGCACGTGCGTTAACGCGGGCCTCCCTCCGGGGTACACCCCCCGGCAGCGTCTTTCCATGATCGTGCGTGTGTGCGCCAAACGGGCAGCCAGATGAGCGAAACCGGGGGCTGGACGCGGGCTTACAGGGCCATGGCCCTCGTGTCCGCCCTCCCGATCGCGACCATCGGCGGCGGTCTGGTTGGCGCGGCGCTCGACCATCTCGCGGGCGGCGAGGGTCGTCTCCTCACCGTCCTCTTCGGCTTCCTCGGCTTCTCCGCCGGAATCCTGCAGCTCTTCCGAGGCCTCCAGCAGCCACCCGATGCTGACTCCCGCGACCATCCTCCGTGACTCCGCCGTAGCGGGCCTCCTGTTGGGGCTCCTCGGTTCGTTGCGGAGCCCGGAGGTCGGCGGCGCCATCGCGGCGGGCGCTCTCGCGAGCCTCGCGAACCTCGCGTTGTTGTGGCGCGCGGTGAGCAGCGCAGGCGTCGGCGCCGACGCGGTGGTCCTCGCCCGCATCTCCTTCAAGACGATGGCCGGCGCGGTGATCTTCCTCGTGCTCGTCGCGAACTTCCCGGTCGGTCCTGCCCTCATCGGTTTCTGCTCGGTGCTGTTGGCTCTCTCCGTGCGCGCGTTCGCGTCGCTCGGCGTCACGGCGCGCACCTCCACCCCGGAGCCTGGATGATCTCCCTGCTCGGCCTCTACGCCGCGGCGGCGTCTGGCGCGCACGCGTCGTCGTTCTCCTGGTACCAGCTCGTCCCCGGCTTCGAGGACGGCGGCTCCATCGGGACGCAGCTCGGCCTCCACGACGGCCACGGCGCCTTCGTCATCCTCACCGCCTGGGGCCTCGTCGCCCTGCTGCTCGGCTTCGCGCTCGTCGCGCGGGTGCAGCTCCAGTCCGCGGTCGCGAAGGGCGGCTCGGCCGCCTACGTGCCCGACGCCGGCCTAAGCGTGCGCAACGTGTTCGAGATCATCTGCGAATGGCAGTACGACCTCATCAAGGGCATGATGAGCGTGCACGACGCGAAGGCGTTCTTCCCGCTCATCGCCACGCTCTTCTTCTACGTGCTCTTCGCGAACGTGTCCGGGTTCTTCCCCGGCCACCTGCCGCCCACCGAGAACTTCTCGCACAACCTCGCGATCGCGCTCTGCGTGTTCGTGGTGTTCAACTACGCGGGCTTCACGCGTCAGGGCTTTGGCTACATCAAGCACCTCATGGGGCCGATCGCGCTGCTCGCGCCGGCGTTCCTGGTGCTCGAGACCATCTCCCTGCTCATCCGGCCCGTCTCGCTGACCGTCCGTCTCGGCGTGAACATCGCGGTCGACCACCTCCTGCAGGGCATCGCCCGCACGCTCGGGGACTCGTTCCTCGGTGTCGTCGGCGCGGCCACGCTGCCGGTGCCGCTCTACTTCCTCGGCCTCTTGGTCTGCGTCGTGCAGGCCTTCGTGTTCGCGCTTCTCACCACCATCTACATCAGCCTGTCCGTGGCGCACGCGGACGAGCATCATCACTGACCGTCACCGGAGGACACATGGATTCCAAGCTTCGTACTGCCGCTCGCGTCGCGGCCCTCTTCATCGCCTCGACCGGCCTCGCGTTCGCGCAGGACGGCGGTGGTGATTCCTGGGGCTTCGGCGTCGGCGCCGGCCTCGCGATCGGCCTCGCGGCCCTCGGCGGCGGCCTCGGCCAGAGCCGCACGGCCACCGCGGCGCTCGAGGGCATGGCCCGCAACCCGCAGGCCGCTGGCCAGCTCCAGACCCCCATGCTCATCGCGCTCGTCTTCATCGAGACGCTCACGCTCTTCAGCCTCGTCGTCGCGCTGAAGCTCTCGGGCCTCATCTAAGCCCGTCCGCTTCGGCGGCAGCGCGGCACCCACGCCCTCTCGGGGGCCTGGGTGCCGTCGTTGTTTTTGGCCGAGAACCGCCGCGCTTGGGCCCCGAGGGAATCGATGCGCCCGCGATTGGTTACTATCTGGGATTCAGCCCGTGTCGGAGGAAAGATGCTCTCCCTGCTCCTCGCCGTGTCGCTCGTCGACGCCAAGCCCAAGAAGTCCAAGGGCCCGCCGCCCCCGCCCCCCGTGGGCTGGCACAAGGAAGAGGGCTGGAAGGGAGACTGTTACTTCCCCCCCAACTACGAGAGCCTCGGGGAAGGCGACCGCAAGATGGCCCGCCAGACCGCACTCGAGGGCATGAAGACCCAGTGGTCGGGCACCCGTGAAGACGGGGTCACGTTCGACAGCGGTCTGGTGGACGACGTTGAGACGGTGCTCCTCGGCCGCCCCACCAACATCGAGGCGATCAGCCGCGCCAACCTCGAACAGTGCCGCACCGTGATGAAGGGCGGCGACGCCGGCGCCTGGCAGTCGTGGCTCTCGGCGCTTCCGGCGAAGCTCACCGCCGGGGAGTGCATGGTCCCGCTCACGTACACGGTGTTCGACTACCTCGACCTGGGCCGTTCCTGGCAGCTCCCCATCGGGCTCTGCAAGGGCGACAAGGCGCGCATCATCGCGTCGAGCAAGGATCGGTACCGCATCAGCGACAGCGGCGCCTGGTTGAACGTCGAAGGCGACGTTGCCCAGAAGGCCACCGGCGCCGAGTACCCCTGCAACATCGAGGGGTGCAACGTAGGGATGCTCGTCGGAAAGTTCGTCACGGACTCCGGCGTCGAGACGACGTTCCCCATCGGCACCGAGTACACGTTCGCCGCGCCCGAGCACGGCACGCTCTCGATCTCGGTCAACGACACGGTCTGGTACGACAACAAGTGGTTCAAGTCGGCCACCATCGAAGACCGCACCGCCATCACCATCGAACCCGGTCAATAGTGCGCTCCCGCCGCTGGTTGTTCGCCGTCCTCCCTCTCCTCGTCCTGTTCGGGGGAGGGGAGCTCGCGCTGCGATTGGCGGACTGGCCCAAGAAGGACCCCAAGCGGGAGTTCACGCACGGGGAGGTCTACTGGGTGGAGCCCGGCTCGCTCCACCTCGAGGCCCTCCCCCACAAGGAAACGGGTGGCAGCTTTCGCGTCAGCACCGACGCCAACGGCCTCCGCACGCCGCTCCACGCCGAAGAGAAGCCCGCAGGCATCACCCGCGTGATGACCCTCGGCTGCAGCACCACCTTCGGGTGGGGCGTCGACGACGAGCTCACCTACCCCGCGCGCCTCGAGTCCATCCTGACGACCGCCGGCCGCCCCGTCGAGATCATCAACGGCGGGCAGCCCGGGCACAGCTCGTTCCAGGGCCTCTGGCTCTGGGACAGGGCGCTGGCGCGCTACAAGCCCGACGTCGTCGTGTTCGGTTACGTCGTGCAGGACGCCCGCAAGGTCGCCTACAGCGACCGCTCGCAGGCCATGCTCCAGCAGAACGCGGACTTCCTCAAGCAGAGCCTGCTGTACCGCTCCAACCTGTACATGGCGCTCTTGAGCGTGTGGCAGCAACGCCAGATGGCCGGCAAGGAGACGCCGACGAGCGGCGGCGTCTACCGCGTTCCGCCCGAGGAATACGTCGAGCACATCCGCACCTTCCGGAAGAAGGCCGACGAGGTGGGCGCCCGGCTCGTGCTCTTCGGCTTCCCGCTCGAGCGCGAGGGGTACACCGCCGACCACCGCGGCATCCTCCGCGCCGCGGCCAGCGAGCTCGCGCTCCCGCATTACGACCCCCAGGCCGAATTCGAGCGCCTCACCGCCGGAGAGACCCTCTTCTTCCCTCAGGATCGCGGCCACGCCAACGCCGCCGGCCTCGACCGCATCGCCCAGGGAATGGCCCAGTTCCTCATCGCCGAGCGCCTCGTGCCCGAGGCGAGCGCCGGGGTCGCCGCGCCCTGAAATCGCGGGCGGCGCGGCGAGGTCGATCCCGCCGCCACCGCGTTCTGCTACCCTTCCGTGACCATGCGGAACAGCGCGCTCGTCCTGCTCACGCTCAACGAGATCGAAGGGCTCCGCGCCCTTTGGGATCGCCTGCCCGTCTCCGAGTTCGCCGAGGTCTTCGCCGTCGACGGCGGCAGCACCGACGGCACGCTCGATTTCTTCGCCGAACGCGGCATCCCCGCGGTGATCCAGCCGATCCGCGGACGCGGCGTGGCGTTCCGCGTGGCCGCCGAAGCGTCGCGCGCCGAGCGTCTCGTCTTCTTCAGTCCCGACGGAAACGAGGACCCCGACGACATCGTCCGCCTCGACGATCTGCTCGTACAGGGGGCCGATCTCGCGATCGCCCGCCGCTTCGGCCCGGGCGCGGTCAACGAGGAAGACGGCGAGGCCCTCCGCCTCCGCGCGCGCGTCAACGACACGCTCTCGCGCGTGGCGAACGGGCTGTTCGGCCGCGGCCAGCCGCGCGTGTACGACACCATCAACGGCTTCCGGGCCCTCCGGCGCGCCGCGCTCCTCGACCTCGGCACCACGGTGAAGCGCTTCCCGATCGAGTACCAGATCACGATCCGCGCGCTCACGCGCGGCTGGCGCATCGCCGAGCAGCCCACGAAGGAAGGGCAGCGCATCGGCGGCGTGCGAAAGGCCGCGAGCTGGCCCGTCGGCATGGACCACCTCAAGGTCCTCGCCACCGAGCTGCCCAACGCGCGGATCTTCGGCGCATGACGCCCGCCTCCCACGCCACGCTCGCCGCGCTCCTCGAAGCGGAGATGGCCGGTTTCCCCGTGGAGACGCACGACGCCGCCACCGGCCACCCTCTTTGCGTCGTCGGCTTCGGCGCGCCCGAGGTCCTCGCCGCCACCGAGGTGATGGCCTCCACGCGCGTCACGATGGGCGAGCAGACGCGGGCGTTCGAGGCGCTCTGGGCGGCGCGCTGCGGCCGCCGGCACGGCGTCATGGTCAACAGCGGCTCCTCCGCGAACCTGCTCCTGCTCGACGCCCTGGTGCAGACCGGCCGGCTCTCCCCCGGCGACGAAGTGCTCGTGCCGGCGGTGGGGTGGTCCACCACGCTCTTCCCGGTCGCCCAGGTGGGGCTCGTCCCCGTCATCGTGGACGTTGATCCCGCCACGTTGAACATCTGCCCGAAGAGCGCCGCGCGCGCCCGCACCGCGCGCACCCGCGCCGTCATGGCGGTCCACCTGCTCGGCCAGGCCGCGGACCTCGCCGCTTTCGACGATCTGCTCGTCATCGAAGACGCCTGCGGCGCGCACGGCGCGCGCATCGGCGACCGCGAGGTAGGCGGCTTCGGCGTCGGCGCGACCTTCAGCTTCTTCTTCTCCCACCACATGACCACGGTGGAAGGCGGCATCGTCGTGTGTGACGACGACGGCCTGGCCAACGCGCTGCGCTCGCTCCGCGCGCACGGCTGGGTGCGCGAGCGCTCGGATCGGGCCGAACTATCGGCGGCCAACCCCGAGATCGACCCGCGCTTCTTGTTCGTCACCCCCGGCTACAACCTGCGCCCCACCGAGATGGCCGCCGCGTTTGGGCTCGTTCAGGCCCGCCGCCTCGACGCCTGGGTGGCGAGACGCCGGGCGAACCACGCGGAATGGTGCGCGCGCCTCGCCGGAGCGCCGGGCGTCACCGTGTTCCCGGAGGCCCCCGGCACCGCGCACGCCGGGTTCGCGTTCCCGGTGCGCGTCGCGGGCGATCGTGCTGCGTGCATGGCGGCGCTCGAGGCCCGCGGCATCGAAACGCGCCCGATCTCCGGCTCGAACCTCGCCCGCCAGCCTGCGTTCGCGCGGGTGCCGGCGCGTCTCCCCGTCCCGCTCCCGGTCGCCGACGACGTGCACACCCAAGGGTTTTTCGTCGGTAACTCACACGCCTTCGGCCCCGCCCACGGCGAAGCCCTCGCCGCGGCCTTGTCTTCGAGGAGGATCTCCTGAGCCCCCGAATCGTCGTCACCGGAGGCGCCGGGTTCGTCGGCTGCATCCTCGTCCCGCACCTGCTGGCGCGGGGCTACCGCGTACACGTCGTCGACAACCTCCGCTTTGGCGGCGAAGGTCTACTTCCGAACTTCATCCAACCGAACTTCAGCTTCACCGAGGCCGACGTCACGGACGCCCCGCGGATGCGCAAGGAGCTCGCCGACGCCGACGCCGTCGTGCACCTCGCCGCCATGGTCGGGTACCCGATGTGCAAGAAGTTCCCGGAGGACGCCCGCCGCACCAACGTCGGCGGCACCGAGGTGGTGCTCGGCGAGATGCCCGCCTCCGCGAAGCTCATCAATTTCTCCACGGGCAGCAACTACGGCGAAGTCGAGGGCATCTGCGACGAGGACACCCCCCTCAACCCGCTGTCCCTCTACGGCGAAACCAAGACGAAGGCCGAAGAGATGTGCATGGAGCGCCCGAATTCGGTCGCGCTCCGCTTCGCCACGGCGTTCGGCCTCTCCCCGCGCATGCGCCTCGATCTCATGATCAACGACTTCACCTACCAGGCGTTGGTGAATCGGTATCTGCTGGTGTACGAGCGGCGCTTCCGCCGGACGTTCATCCACGTGCACGACATGGCGCGCGTTGTCCCGCATCTCCTCGAGACCTGGGAGACCGCGAAGGGTCGGTGCTTCAACGTCGGGCACGAGTCGATGAACTTCACGAAGGAGGACATCGCGCGCAACCTCCAGTCGAAGCTGGATTTTCACCTGTACTTCGCCGACGTCGGAACCGACGAGGACAAGCGCGACTACGAAGTCAGCTACGCGCGCATCCGCGGCCTCGGGTTCTCCCTCGACGTGGACATCCACCGCGGGCTCGGCGAGCTGCTCTCGGGGCTGCGGATGATCCGCATCCGAAACCCCTACAGTAACGTCTGATCCTTGCTTTTTCTGGGACGGGGGGCGGGCCCCCCGTAACGCCCCCCTCTCTCCCCGAGGGCAGCTCCACCGTGGCTCCGCCGGAAACCGCGCGTCTCGACCTCGCGAACGCCCGCGTGCTCGTCACCGGCGCGCGCGGCTTCCTCGGCGCGCATGTCGTCACGGCGCTCTCCGAGGCCGGCGCGGCGCCACTCCCCGTCGGGCGCGACGACGCCGATCTACGTGACCCCGCCGCGGTCCGCGCGCTCTTCGACCGCCTCCGCCCCGACATGGTCGTACACGCCGCGGTCACCGGCGGCGGGATCGGCTGGATGCGCGCGCACCCGGCCGACGCCTTCACCGACAACGTGCGCATGACCACCGAAGTGCTCGACGCCGCCTGGCGACACGGCGTGCGGCGCTTCTGCGGCGTGTCGTCCGCCTGCGCCTACGCGGTCGACGCCGTCCAGCCGATGCGCGAGGAGGCGCTGTACGCGGGCCTCCCCGAGCCCACGAACGGGCCGTACGGCCACGCCAAGCGCGCGATGATGGTGCAGGGCGCCGCCTACGCTGAACAGCACGGCTTCGACTGCGTGTTCGCCGTCCCGACCAACCTCTACGGCCCCGGCGAGTCCACCGATCTCGGCCGCGCCCACGTGGTCGGCGCGCTCCTCCGCCGCTTCGAGGAGGCCCGCGTCGCCGGAGCGGGAGAGGTGGTGTGCTGGGGCTCGGGCCGCGCCACGCGCGATCTGCTGCACGTCCGCGACGCAGCGGCGGGCATCCTCGCGCTCCTCGCGCACGGGGGCGGGCCTGCGCCCGTGAACCTCGGCAGCGGAGACGAGCGCACGATCGCCGCGATCGCGTCCGCCGTCGCCGACGCGGTCGGGTTCCGGGGTAGGATCGCGTGGGACCCAGCGCGCCCCGACGGCATGCCGCGGAAGGTGCTGGACATCTCCCGGGCGCGCGCGCTCCTCGGCTGGGCGCCCCGGGTTCCGCTCGCCGAGGGACTGTCGGAGATGATCGCGTGGTTCCGTGGGTCCTCCTCCTCGCCGGGTGCCTCGAACGGGTGACCGGCGAGGCCGTACCGCTCGATCCGCGCTTCTACGAGGGGCGGGACGACCACGGCGGCGCGGGCAGACCGGGTGACGGCGCGGGCGGCGGCGGCGGCGGCGGGAGCCCGAGCGGGAACGGCGAGGCGCCGTGGTCCGGCTACGACGGCGCCACCTGGACGTTGACCGGCATCGTCGAGGTGGACGAGGCGGTAGAGGTGCAGCTCGACCTCAACGAGGTCGACGCCGACGCGCCCGGCGGGCAGCGGCGCGCGGGCGCGATCCGCCTCGCGGGCGCCGGCCCCTTCGAGGTACGCGTCCCCGGCACGGTCAACGAGGTGCGCCTCCAGGCCTTCCAGGACCTCGACGCCGACGGCCCCGACGAGGGCGACCCCTTCGCGGAGGCCTCGGTCACGTGGACCGGCGCGGACCCCGCGGCGGTCACGCTCACGCTCGTCAAGGGCGCCCGCGGGCGCGCCGGA
>CAXNIN010000188.1:0-8724 GCA_964202365.1 Myxococcota bacterium
GCAGTATCTCGCTGCAAACGACACCGTTCACGCCGATCAGGAGTTTCGCAAGGTCGCAGTTGCTTTGACGAAGTCTCGTGAGTTCTTGGCGGAGGCGCAGGCGTGTGTCGGCGACTCCGGTGTCGAGCGGGGCGACTCGTCCGCGACGGTGACCGACGGCGGCGACAACTACGTCAACGACGCGGACGTTCCCGCGATCGACGAGGTACCGACGAGCCCCTGGGGCACCGAACGGTAAGACCATTCAGACGGGCCGCAACCTTGCGGTTCGTCCGCGGGCGGGACAAGATTGACCCGCTGTACGGTGTCGCCGGTAAACGGCCGACAGTCGAGCTGAGTAGAGGCGGTACGGATGCTGCGTTGGACCAATCGAGGGCTGTGTGGGGGCTTGGCGGCCGTCGTGGCGGCCTGCTACCTGCCCTCGGCCCTCGCCGCGCCGGGTGACCACATCCGTTTGGGGAACGCCGTACTCGTGCCGTCCGCCACGACGGGCTTCGAATACCACTCCAACCTCTACCTCGCCGACGGCGACGAGCAGGCGGAGTTCGGCGGCCTCGCGTGGACGCTGAAGCCGGAGCTCGAGCTCATGCTCAAGAACGACAAGGTGATGTTCGACCTTGGCGTCGGGTGGGGCATCAAGAAGTTCTTCGACTTCAATCCCGACGACGAAATCTTCCCGGAGAACGCCGACCGCTTCTCGGACTTCAACGCCACCCTCGGACTGAACGCGCTCCCCACCGGGGTCGTCGGGTTCCGCCTCGAGAACAAGTTCGAGGTCCAGAACACGCCGAGCGAGCTGCCGACGTCCAAGGAGAGCGCCAACACGGTCCACCTGTCGAACGACGCGAACGGCGGTATCGTCCTCCGTCCCGGATCGGCTCTGGAAGTGGCGTTGCTGGGAAATGTCGGCGTCGACCGGTACACGCTGCCCGCCGCGCTGGCGGAAGCCTCGGACACCGAGGCGAACGTCAACAACCGCGTAAGCTACGGGCCCGTCGTCAACGCGAGCTGGAAGTTCCTGCCGAAGACGTCTCTAGTCGGCAGCTTCTCGATGAACTGGACGGACTGGGAAAACAACCTCATCACGTCCATCGGCCCGGAAGCAGAAGGCGTCGAGTACGGGCAGTACCTCGGGAAGCCCAACGCCCTGGCGTGGCGGACCATGTGGGGCGTTCGCGGCCAGTTTACGCAGAAGCTCGCGGCTGGCGCCGAGATCGGGTTCGGCCAGATGTACTACGACGAGCAGTCGGTCATCGACGCCGCCGGGGGCATCTCGGGCAGCAGCGCTGACATCGAAACGGTCGGGGAGAACACCTTCGCCCGCGACCTCACGTCATTCTCCGAAGGCCTTCTCATCAACGCGCAGATCGCCTACGCGCCCATCCGGAACCACAAGGTCACCTTCGGGTACCGGAAGGACTTCCAGGACGCGTTCTTCACGAACTACGTGGCCTACAACTATCTCTTTCTTCGGTACGAGGGGCTGGCGCTCGACCGCCTCGGCCTGACCGGCGAGGTCACGTACCGAATCGATGCGTTCCACGGCGAGATCACCCGCGACGACCAGAACGTTGCCCTGAAGGCCGGAGCGGCCTGGCAGTTCAACAAGGTGCTGTCATCGGGCGCCGCGGTCGGCTGGAACCGTCGGGCCTGCCTCGACGCTCAGTGCGAGAACGGCGTGTTCTACGCCACTCAGTACGACGACGTGTGGGCGACCCTGGGCGCAACCGTCACGTACTGAAACCAGCCGTCACGGCGCGGCGGTTTCTACCGCGGATGAACCCCGACGTGGGCTATGGTGGCGGGGCCGGAGGTCGCGATGGTGTGCTTGTTGATCTTCGCGTTCGTCGCCCATGCGGGTGAGCGCGCGCCGATCGATCGCCCCGAGGCGCCCGCCGCGGACGTACTCGCCTATCCGATCGGCTCCGGGGACATCCTCCGCGTCGAAGTCGTCGGCGAAGAGGCCATGAGCGGCGCCTTCCGTGTCGGCGGTGACGGCGCGATTGACCTTCCCTACGCCGGCCGCATCCCCGTCGCGGGGCTCACCGTGGACGAGGCGGCGCGCGCGGTCACCGGGTGGCTCGGCAAGTCGGTGCTCGCGCGCCCGCAGGTTGTCCTCGGCGTCGAGACGTACGCGAGCCGGCTCGTCGACGTGGGCGGCATCGTCGCGAAGCCCGCGAGCTACGCGCTCGAGCGGGGCCGCACCACCGTGAGCGACGTCATCGTTCGCGCGGGTGGCCTCAACGAGCCCAGCGCTCCGCGCGCCCTGATTTTCCGGGACGTGAGCGGCGAGCGCACGGTGATCGAGGTCGACCTTGAGCGCCTGAACGTCGGCGACCTGTCCGCGGACGTTGAGCTCCGCGCGGGCGACCACCTCTACATCCCCCCCGTCGAGTCCGTCTACGTGGACGGGCAGGCGGGCAAGCCGGGCGCCATCTCGTATCGTGACGGCATGACGGTAACCCAGGCCATTGCCCAGGCCGGCGGTACGTCGAGCACCGCGCGGCGCTCCGCTGTCTACATCGTGCGCGGAAACGAGCGAATCCCGGTGAACCTCAAGAAGATCCAGAACGGCGAGGAGGCGGACATCGTCCTCCGGCCCAGTGACCGGATCTTCATCCCGGAATCGGCGTTCTGACAAGGCCACCCTCGGCCGTTCGGGTTCACGCCGGATGCGAGGGGAGGGGATGACGCGTCAAGAGGAAGGGGGTACCATGGAAGCTGTTGAGGCTCCATCGTGGCACGTGTTCGCCCGCCTTCTCCTGCCGTGTCCGTCGGCGCTCCGCTAGACTCCACCGGAAAGATCGCGGGGCCGCCCGCGGTCCGGCCGCGTGCGGCGGGCAGCGCCAAGCGGAAGAAGCCTGTCACCGGTGCGCCGACCTCCTCCATGGGCCTGCGCTCCGCGGTGAGCGGCCAGGTGGGGCTGATCTCGGGCATCGCCGCGTCGGCGTTCGCGGTGGTAGCCCTTGCCAGCTACGACCAGCACGATGTCTCGCTCTCCGTCGCCGGCACCGGGCAAACGGAGAATCTGGTTGGTCCGGCCGGCTCCTACCTCGCGGACATGCTCTACCAGGGCTTCGGCTACGCCTCGTGGGCGGTGGTCTTCTTCGGTGTTTCGTTGGCGTTGCGGCTCGCGGGACGCCCTGCGCGAGGGTGGATCACCCGCATCCTCGCGGCGGTGGGCTTCGTGCTCCTCGCTACAGCGTTGCAGCTCATCCTCGGCGGCGCTCCGGTGGACGATTTCGAGCCTGGGGGGCTCCTGGGGCACCTCGTCGCGCGCTCGCTCCAAGAGCACCTCGGCCGCGTGGGCAGCGGACTCGCGGTCGGAACCGGGCTCCTCGCTGTCGCGACCGTGTTGTTCCGGATCGACTGGCAGCCCCTGGCGGCGCGGGCAGTGGAGCGCGTGCAGCACGGGGCGCCGGCGGCGGTTCGTGGCGTCGGGGCGCTCGGGGCAGACGCCGTGCGCGCCTCGTTCCGCGCCGGCAGCGCCGGCATGGACGCCCTGCGCGACCGAGCGGCCGAGGCGGACGCCGACGATGAAGAGGAAGATGAGGAGGAGGGACGCACCGGCACCGCCGGGTCCGCGGCGCTGCCGGCGGTCGCGCCCCCGGCGGGCCGAGACCTCCCTGCACGTCGCGCCGTCGAGCCGATGGCGACGCGCCGCGCCACCGAGCGGGTGGAGGACCCGCCGTCTCGCGCCTCCGAGCCCCCGCCCGAGCTTCCCAGTGTCTGGTCGGCGCGGCGCGCTCCGCCCCCGCCGCCCGTCGCCGTCGTGACCGGCGATCCCGATCGCGACGTGCCGACGAAGGTTGGAGGTCGAACGTTGGTCGAGGTGGAGTGGGAGGCGACGGCGAGCGCGCGGCGGGCCGAGCTCGCCGCTGAGGCGGCGCTGCCCTCCCACCTCCGCGGGGCAACGCCCGCGCCCCTGTCGCGTCCGTCGCGTGCCGAGAACGTAGTCGTGCCGTCATCGGTGGCCGCGCCGGTCGGTCGGCCGACTCCCGGCGTTCCCGCGCGGACGGCCCCGGAGGCAGTCGCCTACGCGCCCGCTCCGGTCGTGCGCATTCCGGACGAGCTCGACGAGCCCGCCGTCCCCGAGCGCCCCACGAGCGCCGAGTGGGCGGAGGCTCCGGTCGCGCCCCCGTGGGCAGAACCCACGTCGAGTGTTGCCGCTGTCGTGCCGCCGGCCGTCGTGCCGCCGGTCGCCGCCCGGCCCCTCCCGCCTGTCGCGCCAGCGCCGCCCCCCGCGGTCACGCCGAGTTCGGTGAGCCCCTACGCGCCGATCACCTACCTCACGGGGGACTCGGCTCCCGCCGCCGAGCCCGCTCGCCCGGTGGCCGCGCTCGACGACGTTGAGCCCGACGTGTTCGACGAAGATCGCGACATCCTGCCGGAAGCGCCGCCCGCCAAGCCCTTCGTTCGCGCTGAGTCCGGCCCGGCGCGCATCGCGCCTACGGGCAAGCGACCCCGCCCGTCCGGCGATGGAATCACGGTCCTACCAGGCAACTTGAAGAGCGGTGGTGCCTTGGACGACGGCCGCGCGGTGCGAAAGCCGGGTACGCCGTTCCAGCTCCCGCCGCTCTCCCTCCTCGACGACCACCCGCCGATCGTTGGGGGCACGGACGAAGCCGTGCTCCACGACATGGCGCGGCGCCTCACCGAAACGCTCCGGGATTTCCAGGTCGACGGCCGCGTCACGGCGATTCGGCCCGGACCCGTGATCACGATGTTCGAGTACGAGCCGGCCGCGGGCGTGAAGCTCTCGCGCATCGCGAACCTCGCCGACAACCTCAAGATGGCGCTCAAGGCGATCTCCGTGCGCATCGTCGCGCCGCTCCCGGGGCGGGGCTGCGTCGGCATCGAGATCCCCAACGAGAAGCGCCAAACCGTGTGGGCCCGCGACGTGTTCGGCTCGCCCGACTTTCGCTCGGTCGACCGCAGCCTCCCGATGGTGCTCGGCAAGGACACCGAGGGCCGGCCCTTCATCACCGACCTCGCGAAGATGCCCCACCTCCTCGTGGGCGGCACGACCGGCTCCGGCAAGAGCGTCGGCGTGAACAGCATGCTCGTAAGCATGCTCTTCATGCGCACTCCCGAAGAGCTTCGGATGATCCTGATCGACCCGAAGATGCTCGAGTTCGCGCTCTACGAGGACATCCCGCACCTGCTCCACCCGGTCGTCACCGAGCCGAAGTTCGCCTCCGCCGTGCTCAAGTGGGCGTGCACCGAGATGGACGAGCGCTACAAGATCATGGCCCGCTGGCAAACGCGTCACATCGACACGTACAACCAGAAGGTGCACAAGGAGATTCAGGACTGGACGCCCGAGAAGGCGAGGTCCTACGCCCCGAAGGACTGGCCGGACGGGGAGCTGGTCCCGTACCCCAAGAAGTTTCCGTACATCGTGATCGTCATCGACGAGCTGGCCGACCTCATGATGGTCGCGTCGAGCGACGTCGAGGCGTCGATCAGCCGCATCGTGGCGAAGGCGCGCGCCGCCGGGATTCACCTGATCGTGGCTACACAAACGCCGCGACGGGACGTGATCACCGGCCTGATCAAGGCGAATATGCCCGCGAGCCTGGCGTATCAGGTGCGAAGTGCCCTCGACAGCCGCGTCATCCTCGACCAGAACGGTGCCGAATCCCTGCTCGGGAAGGGCGACCTGCTGTTCCTCCGCCCCGGAACCTCGGATCTCGTCCGAATCCACGCTCCGTTCCTCTCGGAGGACGAGGTACACCGGGTGGCGGACTTCATTCGCGCCCAGGGCACGCCCGACTACGATCTGCGCATCGGCGCGTCCGCCACGTCCGGTGAGGACGGCGACGAGCCCGCGACCGAGTACGACGAGCATTACGACGAAGCCGTCGAGCTCGCTATCTCGAAGGGGAAGATCTCTACGTCCATGCTCCAGCGCCACCTGGGCATCGGCTACAACCGCGCCGCGAACATCGTGGACACGATGGAGCGAGAAGGTGTGGTCGGGCCGGCAGACGGCGCGCGTCCGCGAGAAGTGCTGGTCGGACAGGGGTAGTCCGACCGATCGGTCGGAAGGTGCGGCCGCCTGGGCGGGTTGGAGCCAGGTTCCGGTGGTTGCGATGCATCGGGGACCGCGGTAGAAGCCGGGTCCCGAAGAGAGGTCACTGTGCGTGTCTTCAGCAAGTTCACTGCCTTGTTCCTCGGGATGGTTCTCCTGGCGCCGATGGCGTCGGCGAGCCCGGAGAACCCGGCGAACCTCACGGAGCTCGTCGACGCCGTCGAGGCGACGTACAGCGGGGCGACGAGCATCCGCGCCGAGTTCGTCCAGGTCGACAAGAGCGCCTCCCTCGGGACCGAGGTGCGGCAGCGTGGCCGCATCGCGATCGAGCGCCCGCGCAAGGTGCGCGTCGACATGGGGCTCCCGGTCACGCAGACCTACGTGAGCAACGGGAAGACCATGTGGGCCTACTCCGTGGCCGACAAGCAGGTCTTCGAGTCTCCCGAGCTGGGCGGCGGCGGCGGCATGGGCATCCTGCTCGAAGACCTCTCCAAGATCGGGGACCTCTTCGATGTCACCCTCCTCCCGGCGGTGGCGGGGCAGGACTCGGTCTCGATCCGGCTCGTGCCGAAACAGCCAGGGGCCTTCAAGTCTCTCCAGCTCACGCTCACGAAGCAGAAGTACGTCCTGAAGGAGCTCGTGCTCGTCAACCAGCTCGACGACGTGACACAGATGACGTTCAGCGCGGTCACGATGAACAAGGACATCCCGGACGCCGAGTTCAACTTCGTGACGCCGGTGGGCGTCAAGACCGTCAAGACCGGGGCGATGTGAGCATGGAACGCGTCCACCTGATCAGCCTCGGATGCCCGAAGAACCGGGTGGATTCGGAGGTCATGGTCGGCAAGCTCCAGCGCGGGCCTTTCGAGCTCGTGGACGACCCCGCCGCGGCGGACGTGATCGTCGTCAACACGTGCTCCTTCATCCAGCCGGCGACCGAGGAGTCGGTGGACACCGTGCTGGAGATGGCCGGGCACAAACGTACGGGGAACTGCAAGAAGCTCGTTGTCACGGGCTGCATGGTGCAGCGCTTCGGCCGGGCCCTCGAGGAGGAGCTCCCCGAGGTCGACCACTTCCTCGGCACCGGCGAGTACCACCGTATCGACGAAGTGCTGCTCTCCCGCGAGGGCCAGGCTCCGAAGTCGTTCGTCGACACGCCGCTTTACATCCACGATGAGCTGTCCCCGCGCATCAACTCGTGGCTGCCGCATTCGGCGTACCTCAAGATCTCCGAGGGGTGCGACCACCGCTGCGCGTTCTGCATCATCCCGACCCTGCGCGGGAAGATGCGCTCCCGCACCATCGCGTCCCTCGTGACCGAGGCCCGGCGCCTTGCCGAGCAGGGCGTCGTCGAGATCAATCTCGTCTCGCAGGACTCCACCGCCTACGGGCGAGACCTCAACGACGGCGCGGATCTCGGCCTCCTCCTTCGCGCCCTCGCGAAGGTCGACGGGATTCGCTGGATTCGACTCCACTATGCGTACCCGATCGGTCTGCCCGAGAGCCTCCTGCGGGCGATCGCCGAAGAGGAGAAGGTTGTTCCGTACCTCGACATGCCGCTTCAGCACGCCAGCGGGCCCATGCTCAAGGCGATGCGCCGCGGCGTGACTCGGGAAGGGCAGGAGCGCATTCTGGAGCGTGTTCGCCGCTTCGTACCCGATATCGCCATTCGGACCACGTTCATCGTGGGCTTTCCCGGAGAGACGGACGAGGACTACGGTGTCCTGCAGGACTTCGTCTCTGCCCAGCGCTTCGACCGCGTCGGCGTATTCACCTACTTCCAGGAAGACGGAACGCCGGCCGCCGCCCTGCCCGGGCAGGTCGAGGAGAAGGTGAAGAAGGCGCGGCAGAAACAGTTGATGAAGGTGCAGGCCGAGATCAGCCGCAAGAAGCACAAGCTCCTCGTTGGCAGAGAGGTCACGGTGCTGGTGGACGGACCGAGCAAGGAGAGCGAGCTCGTCCTGGTCGGGCGGCTCGCCTCGCAGGCGCCGGACGTGGACGGCCTCGTCTACCTGTCCGAGGTGGGACCCGACGTGAGGCCAGGGCAGCTCCGTACGGTGCGCATCACGCGCGCTACCGCCCACGATCTCGTCGGCGACGTGATCGACGCCCCGGAGTCCTGATCCGCGGGCCCGCTCGGCGGCCCGCGCCAGGAGAATCGTGGCGATCGCAGTTGTTGCGTGACGGGCGCTGACAGCGCCTTGACATCAGCTACAGGTTTGGATGAACCTATGTTTTGTGGCAATCGCTCGGTGTTCTGGCCAAATAGGCGCCCGGTGGGCGACGGGCCGATCGGGAGCGGTGTGATAGACTCAAACGGGTTCTAAGGCTGACACGGCCGCGTGGTCGCTACCTCTCCCGGCTCCCGAGCACGGGTGCGCAGAGGTCGCGGTGGCCAAGCGGTCTCTTCTTCCAGCTCCACGCAGCGCAGATTCTCGAACGGAGAGTTCATGGACGGGATTCTTGAGTTTTTTCACGAAGGTGGCCCCTTCATGCTCATCAACCTGGTCTTCGTGGTGCTGTCCCTCGCCGTGGTCATCGAGCGGTCGTTCTCGCTGTTCGCCCGCTACCGGATGAACGAGAAGCCCTTCGTCGCTGCGGTGGACCGCAACCTCCAGGCTGGAAACATCGAAGCCGCGGCGAAGGTGTGCGCCACCGCCCCCGAGCGCGCCCTGTCGCGCGCCACGCGG
>CAXNIN010000189.1:0-8693 GCA_964202365.1 Myxococcota bacterium
CGCGGTCGTCCCAGCGCGCGCGCACGTCGGGATCGAGATCGCGGCGTACGGCGCGGAGATCGGCGAGCGGCGTCTCGCCGCCGGGGCCGTCGTTCGGGCGGAGCGCGCAGAAGAACAGGTGGGTGGGCGGCCGCGGGAGGAAGGTCATCTCCGCGTGTTGGGGGATGGGGTAGTGCCCGGGCAATTCGCTCGCCGTGAAGACGTAGGGGGTCAACGCGTCGCGCGGGGAGGTGCCCAGGTAGGTGTTCTGAAGCGCCGGATGGAGCGCGCGGGCGACGGACTCGAACGCTTCCGGCGTCGCGATGTCGAAGCCGCGGAACAGGTAGGCGCCTGCCTCGCGGAGGCGCGCGGCGTGCGCGGGGGCGTCGGCCCGGAGCCAGGCGACGAGGGCGGCCGACGACCGATCGCCGTCCGGCTCGACGAGGACGGGGCACGTGCTGCGGGCGTCGAAGGGGCGGAGGTTCATCGCGGAGAGTCTACCGGCCGGGCGCCGCCGCCGCTACGCCGTGAGCGTCATGTGGATGACCGCGATCACGACGACGAAGAACACGCCGAGCGCAAACCGCCACGGCCACGGCGAGGCGGTGCGCGTGGGCGCGCGCGGCGCGGGGGGCGGGACTACGCCGGTGCGCCGAAGGGAATCCGGGCGCACGAGGCCGGTGCCGCCCCCTACCACCTTGTCGCCCGAACGCGGCGGCTTCTTCGTGGCGTTCGGGGCGGCGGGCGCCTCGGCGTGCGCGCCGACGCGCACCCCGGGGTCGGGCACGGGGTAACACCAGGGGTCGAACGTGGCGCCGAGCGTGACACGGCTCGCGGCGGGGAGAAGCTCGAGGAGCGCGGCCGCCATCTCGCGGGCGTCCGGGTAGCGGTCGGCGGGGTTGGTGCGCGTGGCGCGGAGCACGATGGGGCGGAGCGCGGGCGGCACGGCTTCCCAACGCGGGGCATCGGCGTCGAGGGCGAAGAGATCGGCGGGGGTCTCGTCGGTGACGAGGCGGTAGAGCAGGCATCCGACGCTGTAGATGTCGGCGGTCAAATCCACCGCGCTCGCGTCGAGGCGCTGCTCGGGGGCCATGTAGAGAAGCGTGCCGAGGCTCGTGCCCACCTGGGTGAGCTTCGCGGCGGAGGCGCCCGTGACGCGCGCGATGCCGAAGTCGCACAGGCGGGCGTCGCCGGCGTCGTCGACGAGCACGTTGCCGGGCTTCACGTCGCGGTGCACCACCCCGGCGCCGTGGGCCTCCGCGAGCCCCGCGAGCACCTGGAGCGCGATGCGGGCGGCCGCGCCGGCGTCGAGCGGGCCGTCGTCGAGGAGCGAGAGCACGTTCCCGCCCGACACGTAGTCGAGCACCATGTACGGCCGGCCCTCCACCGTGCCCACGGCGTGGCCGCGCACGATGGCCGGGTGGGAGAAGCGCCGGAGGATCTCGTACTCCGCGCGAAAGCGCGACTCGGCCTCGGGAGTCGCCACCTCGGTGAGGATCTTCGCGGCGTACACCGTGCCGTCCGTGGCGTCGACGGCGCGGTACACGGTGGCGTACGAGCCGCTCGCGACGCGCGCTTCGAGCGCCCACCGCCGCCCGAGCACCCTCCCCGTGAGCGGCGCGCTCATCGGCACATCCCGCGGGCGCGGAACCACGCCATGGCGTCGGCCACCGCGTTCTCGAGCGGCCCCGACGTGTAGCCGAGCTCGTTCTGCGCCTTCGCGGAGGAGAAACGGAAGGTGCCGCAATACCCCCACCCCACCGTCACGCTGTTGAGCTCGGGCTCGCCGGCGAACAGCCGCTCGCGGGCGTCGCCCGCGAGGCCGCCGATGGCCGCCGCCCACCGCGGGATGCGCAACGTCGGGGGTTTCACGCCGATAACGGCCGCCATGCGTCGGAACGCGTCCGCGTACGAGAGCTCCTCGCCGCCGAGGATGTACCGCTCGCCCGCGCGCCCGCTCTCCGCCGCCGCGAGCATGCCGCGGGCCACGTCGCGCACGTCCACGAAGTTGTTGATGCCGGCGGTCACCCCCGGGATTCCGCCGCGCGCGAGGGCGAGGAGGATCTTCCCGGAGCTCGGCTTCGCGTCGTAGGGGCCGAGCATGTACGTGGGGTGCACGGTGACGATATCGGCGCCGTCCGCCACGAACTGAGTCACCACCTCGTCGGCGGCGCGCTTGGTTCGGACGTAGCCGTCCTCCATGCCGTGCTCGGCGAAGTTGAAGCGGGCATTCTCCGTGCTCGGACGCCCGTCTTCCGTGAGCCCGAGCGCCGCCACGGTAGACGTGTGGAGCACCCGCCGCACGCCCGCGCGCCGCGCGGCCGCGAGCACGTGCCGCGTACCGTCTACGTTGGCCGCGACCATCTCCGGGGTCGCCCGCCGCCGCACGCTCACCTGGGCCGCCACGTGAAACACCACCTCGCAGCCCTCGAATGCCCGCTCGAGCGCGAACGGATCATCGAGGGCGGCGTCCACCCAGGTGATCGGCGCGTCGGCGAGGTGCTCGACCCGGCTCCCGGCGCGGCGCGTGGCGACAACGGTGTCCCCGCGCGCGCAGCCGGCCAACGCCAGGTTTCCCCCCAACAGTCCGCTCGCGCCCGTCACCCCGATCCGCACGCTCCGCCCCTTCGCCGCGCGAATAACCGGCGCCCGGCGGCCGGACACGAGACGCGTAGCCTACGCCACCGGTTATGCCCCGAGGTCATGAACCCCTGGCTTTGGCTCCTCGTCCCGTTCGCGCTCTGGCTCGTGGCCGAGTTCAAGACTTCCCGGCCCGACGCCACGCTCGAGCGTGTGCACCCCTTCCGCCGTATCCTCCTGTACTTGCTGCCCACGCGCAACGAAGCCGTCGTCTACTACGACGCGTTCCTCGACGCCGAGAAGCTCCTCGCCTTCCTCGACAAGCACAAGCGCGAGGGCACCGGCGCGGACATGACGCACGCGACGCTCGCGGCCGCCAACATCGGCCTCGCGTCCACGCCAAAGATGAACCGCTTCGTGGTCGGCCGTCGCCTCTACATGCGCAAGGGCCGCTGGCTCTCGTTCTCCATGAAGCGCAAGCGCATGGACCGCGAAGCGCAGATCTCCACGGTCAAGCTGGAGATGCCCGACGGCGAGACGTTCCTCGACCTCGTCAAGCGCGTCAACGGCGGCATCGTCGAGGAGCGCAGCGGCAAGAAGACGCGCACCGACAAGGAGATCGACGTCTTCAACCTCTTCCCGCGCCCCATCCTCCGCGGCGGCGCGTGGGCGCTCCGCACGCTCGACGAGTACAACCTCCTCCCGAAGTGGTACGTCGACGGCGACCCGCTGTTCACCAGCATCTTCGTCGCGAACCTCGGGTCGCTCGGCATGGGCGCCGGCTACCACCACCTTTTTGAGTACGGCAACTGCCCGCTGTTCATCATGATCGGCAAGGTGGAGGACCGCGTGGTCCCGCGCGACGGCCAGCCGGTCGTCCGCCCCATCCTGCACCTGCGCTTCACCTACGAAGAGCGCATCGAAGACGGCTTGAACGCCAAGTACGGCATCGACAATCTCGTCGCCGTGCTCGAAGACCCCGAGCGCTTCCTCGCGAGCGGGCCCATGTGGCCGCGCGCGGAGTCGGCGGCGGCGAAGTAGGCGAGTGGGGCGCGGCGAAGTCGGCGGCGCCCCTCCCCGCCCGCCCGCTCACTCCTCGCAGACGTACCGGGTGACCGTGAGCGCATCGATGAGGTGGTAGTTCGTGAGCGATCCCGTCGCGGCGGTGAAGCCGACGTAGGCGGGGAAGTTCGTGAACTCGGCGAGGTCGGTGTCGATGTAGGCGACGCCGTCGATCGTGACGGTGACGCGCGGCGCGAGCACGTTCACCTCCATGTCGTGCCAGGCGCCGTCTTCCATCTCGGGGAGCGCGGCCCACGCGGCGGGCCCGAACGACGAGCCGTCGAAGTGCAGGGAGACGTGATCTTCCTGCGTCGGATCGCCCAGATCGCCGTTGTAGTAGGTGTCGACCTCGATGCTCCAGCCGGGCAGGCCCTGGTAGCCGATGCCGCCGCCGGTGAGCCCGACGAAGCCTGTCATCCGCGTGGTGTCGAGCGCCGTCACCGAGATGCCGTCCGCCCCGCTGCCGCCGCTCACGTAGAAGCGGAAGGCGATCGAGACGTTGTCGGCGCCCACCGTCGCGCCGGTCTGGAACGCCGTGCCCCCCTGGCCCGCGGACGTGTCCGTGAGCTGCACCCAACTGTTCGCGGAATCCCAGGTGGCGCTGCCCTCGAAGTTCCAGGTGGAGAGGTCGAGGTTGTCGGCGGTGTAGCCCTGGTCCTGGCAGATGCCCACGAACGTGCTCGCGGTTTGCCCGCAGCTGTCCGTCACCTCGAGGGTGACCACGTGGGTGCCGGCCGTGCGCACGCTCGGCTCCCAGGGCGCCGAGGTCTCGCCCGAGGCGCTCGTGGGGATGGCGGAGAGCGGGCCGTCCACGCTCGACGCCCAGGCCACGGTGAGGGCCTCCGGGAGGTCGAGATCGTCGGTTACGAGGCCGGTGAGCGTCTCCGTGGCGTCGCCGGGGAGCACCGTGCCGTCGGCGGGGTCGAGGATGGTGGCGGTGGGGGGGGCGTCCGCCACCACGTTGAGCGGCACGTCGATGCGCGGGGTCTCCGGATCATCCGTGACCACCGTGAGCACCGAGGCGCCCGGGCCGCCGCTCACCGGGATGTCGAGCGTCTCGCCGATGCCGACGGTCGCCGGGAACACCACGTCACCCACCACCCAGCCGTCGCCCGAGAGGTCCGCGCCGCGCACCGTGAGATCGCCGGCGCCGACGTTGGTGACCGTCACCGTGCCCGCGCCCGTGCCGCCGCACACGATGCCGAGGTCGATGGCGTCGGGCGAAACGGACACGTCCGGGATGCCGGGGGGGTCGTCTTCGAAGGTGGGCTCGTCCTTCCGGTCTTCCAGCGTGTACTCGGAGCAGGCGAACAGCGGGAGAAGGAGCAAGGTGGCGCGCATCCGCGAAGGATAGCCCAGCCCGCGCCGGATGCGCGGCTCGGCGTGCGCTCGCGGCGGAAACGGCGGACATCCGTACGCTCGCGGGCGCGTTACCGCGGGCCCCGGAGAGGCGCGCGCATGCGGGTGGCGGTGATCGGTTGTGGCACCGGCGGGCCCGCCGCCGCCTTGTTCCTCGCCGGGGCCGGGCACGAAGGCAACGTCGTGTGGATCGGCGACTGCGCCCACGCCATGTCCCCCCAGCTGGGCCAGTGCGCCAACCTCGCGCACCTCGACGCCATGGTGCTCGCGGACTGCGTCGAGCAGGGCGCGCTCGCCGAGTACGGCGCGCGCCGCCGCGCGCACGTCGGCTTCTACCAGTGGGCGAGCCGCTCCCTCACCCCCTTCTTCCAATCGAGCTTCCCCATCCTCGCCCCCGCGCGCGACCTCGTCGCCGGCCCCCTGCACGCGTGGCCCTGGTGCCGCCGCCAGATGTTGGGCGCGCTCGCGGGCGCCAAGACCGGGATCTTCACCGAACTTCCGGCGTTGGGCGAGGAGTCTCGCCTCCTCACGGGTTGAGTGCCTATGTTGGGCGCGAACGACGTGCGAGGTGCGGATGTTGGCAATGCTCTTGGTGCTCTGCGGGCTCGCGTCCGCCGAGCCGCGGGTGGGCGTGGGGCTTGTGGTCGGCGACCCCACCGGCCTCTCCCTCGGCCTGCGCGGTAACGCGTGGACAGGCGCCCAGGCCGGCGTCGGCGTCGACGGCCGCCGCTTCGACGCGCACGCCGATTAGGGCCCGCCGCAGAATAAACGGGTGCACCGAGGGCGACCCGGGGCCAGGAGCGCAAGGAGCGAGGAGGGAGCATACCCGTAGGCATGTGACCGACGAGCGACGCCGCGATCCTGAGTCCCGGGGCTGCCGAATGCCCCGTTTATTCGGCGGCGGGCCCTTACCTCCAGACCGTAACCGTGCTCGAGCCCGCCAAGCGCTTCAAGGTGCCGCTTTACGCGGGCGTCGGGGCCGGCGTAACCACCGCCGAAAAGGGCGTGTTCGGGTCTCCCGCGGCGGTGACCGTGCGCGTGCCGGTGGGCGCGTCCGTGCTCTTCGACCGCGCCCCCGTCGAGATGTTCGCGCAGGCCGTGCCCACCATCCGCGTGTTGCCCGGCACCGCGTTCGGGCTCGATCTCGGCGTTGGGGGCTGGTATTATTTTTAGGGGGTTGCGGCGGCTCCCGCGGCTCGCGACGCGCCGGTGGCGCCGGGAGGTCGGCGCCCGGGGCTCGAAGCGGAAGCAACTCGGGGGCTCGACCGCGAGCCGGGGACGTGCTTCCGCTGCCGGCGGGTCAACCCCAGGTCACTCGGGAACTCCCGGCGCCCGCGCTGCCTTTCGGGGGCCTCGCGCGGGGGAAGCGGCGTCCCAGCGCATTCCCGAACGCGTACGTATGCAACGCGCCTGCCACGCCGTCCACCGTGCGCTGCGTTCGGTTCCCCGCCGCGTCGTAGTCATACACCGTCGACGACACTACCGTGCCCGCCGTCTTCGTCTCCCCCGCCAGCCACCCCGGCTCTTCGTAGGTAAAGGCCTCCACCTCGGGCACGCCGGTCGACCGCGTCGTCGTCCGCGTCTCCAGCCGGCCCCGCGCGTCGTACGCGTAGCTCCGGGCCTCGGTCGCGCCGGCGCCGCTCTCCACAACCCAGCTCGAAGCACGGCCGTGCGTGTCCCACGCGCGCTCGATCAGGCCGCCGCCGGCGAGCTCTACGCGGCCGGCACGGCCGAGAGGGTCACGGTCCGCGAGCGGGAACGTCGCGACCGCGCTCCCCGTCGCCACGTTCTCCACCCGCACCAGCGCGCCCGTCGGCCCGTCGTAGAAATGGTCGACCGACCCCGCCCAGCTCGTCGCCACCCGCCCAATCGCGCCGTCCGCCTCCCAGTCGTAGAACACCGAGCCCAGCCACCCGCTCCCGGTCTCCACCTCCAACAGCGTCGTCTGCCCACGTTCGCTTGTCGCGAGGCTGTACGCCACCTGAAGGGCCTCCGCCCCCGTCGGACCATACGCGCTCACCACCGACTTCGGCGTGCCGTACGCGTCCCATGCCCCGAAGGTCTTCACCAGGGAGTTCCCGCCCTCGGTGGTCGTCTCCTCCTGCACCCACAACCCCGAGGGGTCCCACGCCCGCGCAAGCGTACGCGTCGCGGTCCCGTCGCTCGTCTCGACCTGGTTCAGCCGCGGGTAGCCCCACCCGAGGTCGTAGCTGTACGTGTGCGTCGTGACGCCGACGATCTCCTCGGACTCCAACAGCCCGTCCGGACCCCACACGAAGTTCGTCGCGTCGTTCGGGCCCCGCACCGAGAGCATGCGACCTTCGTCCGTGCGGTCGTACTGGAAGACGTAGTCCGTCCCCTCCGTCCACCCGCCGGGCGTGTACACGCTCGCGTCAACCGGGCCCCAGTGCGCCGCGACCCGCCCGAAGGCGTCGTACTCGTAGGCGTCCACGGCCGTGGCGTTCCAGCCGGAGTCCAGGTGCCACACCTCGGTCAGGCGGCTGCCGTCGTACACGCGCTCCAGGCCGGTGCCGTCGGCGTATTCCTCGGCCACCGCGCGGCCTGCGAAGTCGTACGACGTCGTCCAGGCGCCGCCGTCCGGCTCGATCGTCGTGTGCACCTCGGGCGAGCCCGCCGAGCCGAAGCTGTAGGAGTGGTACCGCGGCAGCTGGTCGGGGCGGTCCTCGCCCGTGGGCCGGCCCCAGTCGTCCCAGGTGGTGGTGGTCACGCGGTCGGCTTCGTCGTGATGAAACCGCACGCGGCCAAGAACGTCGTACCCGAGGTGCTCGTCCTCGAGGTCGGGGTGGACAACGCGGGTCACCCAGCCGAGGGCGTTCCGGTCGTACGTGGTGGCGAGGGCAACGCCGCCGGGCAGGCGCCGCGACGCTTCGAGGAGGCGGTCGTTGTCCGACCACGTCCAGCCCAGCTCGAGCGCGCACGCGCCACCCGCCTGGACGCCGACGCACGCGCTCTGCTTCCGCCCGAGCGCGTCGTAGGCGTAGGTGGTCTCCAGGCCGCCTTCGAGGACGCTCGACGGCAGGCCGTCGTCCCGGTACTCCCACCCCGCGAGGTCCCAGCCCAGCGGACATCGCCACGCACGTGGGCGCGCCCCGCCCCGAGCGGCGGGTCGGCCCCCTACAGGGTCGGCGCGCGGCGCCTCCGTCGGCGGGCTCCGCGCCCGCCGACCAGCGCGGGCGACACACCCTCACGCCACTCCAGAACTACCGGCGCCCGCGCTGCCTTTCGGGCGCCTCGCGCGGAAGCTACTCCCCGGCTCGACCGCGAGCCCCCGACTTACTTCCGCCTCGCGCACGCTCGGCGCGGCTCGCGCCGTCGCAAGCGGAAGCAACTCCCCGGCTCGACCGCGAGCCCCCGACTTACTTCCGCCTCGCGCCCGCCCGGCGCGGCTCGCGCCGTCGCAAGCGGAAGCAACTCCCCGGCTCGACCGCGAGCCCCCGACTTACTTCCGCCCCGCGCCCGATCCGTGCCCGCCCGGCGCGGCTCGCGTCGTCGCAAGCGGAAGCAACTCCCCGGCTCGACCGCGAGCCCCCGACTTGCTTCCGCCCTTCACCGCCGGCCAGATCTGAGCCACTCCTGCCGGCCAGAACAGATCCACCCCGACATCGTGTTCGAGCGCGGCATCGAGGCTTCCTGCTGCGCCGAGGCCCCGCGCGCGGCGCTGGAAGGGCTTTTCGGGGGGCCATCCATGGTGC
>CAXNIN010000190.1:0-8679 GCA_964202365.1 Myxococcota bacterium
GTGGGCGTCACACACGTCGCGAGCGCGCCGTCGTTCGCACACGGGTCCGACTCAACGGCGCACGCCGCCAGGAAAAACAGGATCATCCGCCCTCCTCGACCATCTCTTCGAGCACGCGCCCGCGCAGCCGCGCGAGCGCCAACCATGCGGCCTGCAGGTCGATCTCGGCGGCGAGCCGGCCAACCTGGGCTTCTTCTAGCACTTCCAGCGAGCGCACCACGTCACGCGTGGAGCCGCGCCCCTCGCGGTACAGCTCCTGATCGGCGGCCAACCCGGCCTCCGCGGCCGCGAGCGTGGCGGTCGCGAGGTCTACGCGGGCGCGGTCGCGCACCACGGCGTCCACCGCCTGCGCCACCTGGCCCACGAGGTCTTCCCACGCCGCGTTCGCCTCAATCTCCGCGCGCGAGAGCCCGATGGCGCCCTGCTCCACCTCGGCGCGCGCCCCCGCGAACGCGAGCGGCACGGACACCGTGGCCCCGAGCGACCACGCCGCTTCGGGCGAGGCCGTCAACGCGGGGAGCGCGCCCGCGGGGTCGGAGTCGGCGCTCACGCCGACGGACGCGGAGAGATCGAGGTTCGGCAGCGCGGCGAGCCGGGCGGCGCCTTGCTCCCGACGGGCCACCTCCACGGCGAGCTTCGCGAGCGCGTACGCGGCGTTGCCCTCGCGGGCTTCCGCGAGCGCGCGCGCGGCGTCGGGCGCGGCGTCGGGGGGGGCGGGCCGGTCGGTGAGCGCGAGCGCGGGCGCGGCTTCGAGCGGCAGGCCCATCCGCCGGGCGAGCACCCGCCCGGCGCCCGCCTCCGTCGCGCGCGCCACCACGAAGCTCTGCCGCGCCACGCCCAGGGCGCGCTCGACCTGCAACACGTCGCCCGATCCCGCGAAGCCTTCGTCGAACCTCTCCTTCGTGTCGGCGAGCTGCTGCTCCGCGATCGTCGCGGCGCGCTCGGCGAGCCGGGTGGACTCGCGCGCCGCCACGAGCTCCCAGTAGGCGTTCGCGACATCCACCACGAGCCGCTCGCGCGCGTCCCGCTCGGCCAACTGCGCGCCCCGAACGCCGAACCGCGCCCGGTCGATGCCGTACCGCGCCGCGCCCCACGCCCCGTCGAGGAGCGGCTGCGTGAGCGTCGCGCCCGAGAAGCTGTACACCGACGCATCGGGCCCCAGACGCCGGGAAAACGCGTGATCCTGCGCGCCCCCGAGCCAGAGCGTGCCGCCCGTCGGGAGCGGCTGCGCGACCCCGAGGTTCCACGCCGCGCCGTCGTCCGCGGCGTCGGGCGAGGCGGCATCGTCGTAGCCGGACACGCTCGCGCCGCCCGAGAGCGTGGGCCCGCGGGCCGCGCGCGCCTCGACGAGGGCGACATCCGCGCTGCGCGCGTCCAGGGCTTCCCCGCGAAGCTCCAGGTTGTTCGCCAGCGCGTGCGCCACCGCGGCCGCGAGCGTCCACTCGGCGGCGGCGGCGTACGCGACGAGAGCCCACCCGATCATCCCCCGCTCCTAACGGCCTCCCCGCCGGGTCCGCCCGCTTTCCGGTTAGCCCGCACACGTGCCGCCGCCGCTCCTCTCCGCCCGCGGGCTCGTCCGCGCCTACCGCTCCGGCGGCGCCGTGCTCCGCGCGCTCGACGGCGTCGACCTCGACGTAGAACGCGGGGAGTTCGTCGCCCTCGTCGGCCCGAGCGGCTCCGGCAAGTCCACGCTCCTCACCATCCTCGGCGCGCTCGAGCGCCCGGACGCCGGCACCTACACCATCGACGGCACCCCCGTCCAGGGCCTGGACGACGCCGCGCTCGCCGCGCTCCGCAACCGAAAAATCGGCTTCGTCTTTCAGTCGTTCCACCTCCTCCCGCTGCTGCGCGCCGACGAGAACGTGGCCCTCCCGCTCCGGTACGCCGGCTGGCCCGCGGACAAGCGCCTCGCCCGCGCCCGCGACCTGCTCGCTCAGGTGGGCCTCGGCGACCGCGCGCACCACCGCCCCACCGAGCTCTCCGGCGGCCAATGCCAGCGCGTGGCGGTCGCGCGCGCCCTCGCCACCGACCCCGACCTGCTCTGCGCCGACGAGCCCACGGGCAACCTCGACTCCCGCTCCGGGGCCGAGGTCCTCGCGATCTTCCACGAGCTCCACGCGCGCGGCCGCACCGTGGTGATGGTCACGCACGACCCGAACATCGCCGCGGCCGCGAGCCGCCGGGTTCGCCTCGAAGACGGGCGCGTGGTCCTCGACGAAGGGCGCTGACGCCCCTCGGGCTCGCGACGCGCCTGCACCGCCGAGAGGCCGCCGCCCGTTAAGCCCGCGCGATGCCCGCCTCCGCCCACCCCGCCATCGTCATCGTAGGGACCGGCTTCGCGGGGTTGTGCGCCGCGATTCGGCTCTTGCAACGCGGGGAGACCGACTTCGTGCTCCTGGAGCGCGCCGCCACCGTGGGCGGCACGTGGCGCGACAACACCTACCCGGGGGCGGCCTGCGACGTGCCGTCGCACCTCTACTCGTTGTCCTTCGCCTCGAACCCCGATTGGACACGCACCTACCCCACCCAGCCCGAGCTCCGCGCGTACCTCGAGGACATCGCCGCGCGGTACGGGCTCCTCCCCTACGTTCGTTTCGACACCGAGCTGCTCGACGCCGCCTGGGACGACGATGCGAAGCGCTGGCGCATCACGACGAACCAGGGCCCGCTCACCGCCCGCGCCCTCATCTCGGGCACCGGCGGCCTCTCGGAGCCCAAGCTGCCGGACATTCCCGGCGTGGAGCGTTTCGCGGGGAAGACCTTCCACTCCGCGCGGTGGGACCACGGCTACGACCTCACGGGCAAGCGCGTGGCGGTCATCGGCACAGGCGCGTCGGCCATCCAGTTCGTGCCGGAGATCGCCCCGAAGCCCGCGCGGCTCGACGTGTACCAGCGCACCCCGAGCTGGATTGTGCCCCGGCCCGACCGCCCGTACTCCGCCACCGAACGGTGGGCTTTCCGAACGGTCCCGGGCACGCGCGCGGCGCTCCGCGCGGGCATCTACTGGCTCCACGAGCTGCGCGTCTTCGCGTTCGTGGCCCAGCCGGCGCTCCTCCGCCAGTATCAACGCGTCGCGACGGCACACATCGCGCGGCAGGTGCCGAGCCCGGCCCTCCGCGCGGCCGTCACCCCGAACTACACGCTCGGATGCAAGCGCGTGCTGCTCTCGAACGACTGGTATCCGGCGATCCAGCGGCCGAACGTGGCGCTCGTCACCAACGGCATCCGGGAGATCCGCCCTGAAGCCGTGGTCGCGACCGACGGCACGGTTCGCCCGGTCGACTGCCTGATCTTCGCCACCGGCTTCTACGCCACCGAGAGCCCGGTGGCCCAGCGCATCCGCGGGCGAGGCGGAATCACGCTCGCCGAGGCGTGGGCGAACGGCGAAGAGGCGTACGTCGGCACGTTGGTGAAGGGTTTTCCGAACCTCTTCCTGCTCGTGGGCCCGAACACCGGGCTCGGGCACACCTCGATGGTGTTCATGATCGAGGCGCAGGTGGAGTACGTGCTCCGGCTGCTCGCCCACACGCGCGCGGAGAACGCCGCGGCCATCGAGGTGACCCCCGAGGCGCACGACGCCTACAACCGCGCGCTGCAGGCGCGGCTCGCGGGCTCGGTGTGGGCCACCGGCTGCAAGAGCTGGTACCAGCACCGCTCCGGCAAGATCACGGCGCTCTGGCCGGGGTTCACCTTCGGGTTCTGGCTGCGGACGCGCCGGTTCTACCCCGACCACTACGCGCTCGCGCGCTGACCGCCATCTTCAGTCGAACAACGCCAGTAGTTCGTCGCGGCCGATGCCCCGGGCGAGCGCCTCTTCGTCGAGCGCGGCCCGCGCGAGGCCGCGCTTCTGTTCCTGCAGGGCCAGGATGCGCTCCTCCACGGTGTCCTCGGCGATCAGCCGGCACGACACCACCGGCCGATCCTGGCCGATGCGGTGGGCGCGATCGGTCGCTTGATCCTCGACGGCGGGGTTCCACCAGGGGTCCAGGTGGAACACGTAGTCGGCGGCCGTGAGGTTGAGCCCGGTGCCGCCCGCCTTGAGCGAGAGGAGGAAGACGGGCGGCCCGTCGGCGGCCGAGAATTTCGCGACGACGCCGGCGCGGTCCACGGTGGAGCCGTCGAGCCGCGCGAACCCCATTCCGCGGGCGCGCAGGGCGGGCTCCACGAGGTCGAGCATCGAGGTCCACTGGGAAAAGACGAGCGCCTTGTGGCCCTCCGCGAGCACCTCGTCGAGCGTTTCGAGGAGGAGGTCGAGCTTCGCGGAACTGAGGGCGGTCTTCCCCGGCAGTAGCCCCGTGTGGCAGGCGGCCTGCCGCATGCGCAGCAGCACCTCGAGCACCTGGATCATGCCGTTCTGCGCCAGGAGCTTCGCGACATCCGCCCGGGCGAGCGCGCGCACGGACTCGTAGATGGAGCGTTCTTCCTCGGAGAGCGTGCAGCGGAGCACCACATCCGTGCGGGGCGGGAGGTCCTTCGCGACGTCCCGCTTGAGCCGGCGCATCACGAACGGGCGGATGCGACGGCGAAGGGCCTGCTGGGCGCGGCGGTCGCCGGCCTCGATGGGTGCCGAGAAGCGGTCGCGGAACTCGCGGCGCCCGCCCAGGAGCCCCGGCGAGACGAAGTGGAAGGCGCTCCACAGCTCTTCGAGCCGGTTCTCGACGGGCGTCCCGGTGAGCGCGAGCCGCTGCGTGGCCGAGAGCGCCCGCGCGGCCTGGGCAACCTGGGAGTCGGGGTTCTTGATCGCCTGGGCCTCGTCGAGCACCACGACAGACCACTCCACCGCCTTCAACCTCTCGAGGTCGAGCCGGAGGAGCGCGTATGTGGTCACGACGATGTCGGCGTCGGCGTCGAACACGCGTTTGGGGCCGTGGTACACGCACACCGACAGCGTCGGCACGAACTTCCGCGCTTCGTTCGCCCAGTTCCGCAGCACGCTCGTGGGCGCCACCACCAGTGATTTGCCCCCCACGAGCCGGAGCGCCACGAGCGTCTGCACGGTCTTGCCCAACCCCATGTCGTCGGCGAGCACCCCGCCCATGCCGATGCTGCGGAGCCACACGATCCAGTTCACGCCGCCCTGCTGGTAGGGTCGGAGCGTGGCGGTCACGTCGGCGGGGAGCGCCACGGTGGGGATGGCGTCGAAGTCGCCCGCCAGCGCACGCAGCGCGCGGAGGCCGGCGGGGGCGGGCAGATCGAGCTCCTCCGCGGCGTCCAGCAGCACCGGCGCGGCGTGCCGGGGCACAACCCCGCTCGCGTCGCGCGCGGAGAGCAGCTCCGCGAGGAGCGCGGCGTGCTGCTCCATCCACGCGCGCGGGATCGGCCGGTAGCCGCCTTCCATCAACGGGACGAGCGACTCGCCGCGGGCCCAGGCGTCCGCGAGCGCGCGGGGGTCCATCCCGCTCGCGTCGATGTCCACACGAAAGCCGCTCCCGACCTCGGCGATGCTCACGCGCGGCGGCCCGCCGGCGTCGAAGATGCGCAGGTTCGGCAGGGCTTCCAGCACCTTCTCGCGCACGGTTCCGCGCAGGCCGTTGGCCCACACCGCCGCGCCTGGCCCGTCGCGCTCGATCGGCACGCCCGGCGCCATGCCGCCCTCCGCGAGCTCCGCGATGAGCCGCCGCTCGGCGGGCTCGTCGCGCACCGGCACCTCGCCGCCGAGCACCTGGAGCTCGCCGCGTTCGAGCCGGGCAATCGCCGGCTTCCCGTACACGATGCGCGGGACGATGCGCACGCGGGGGCCGTCCTGCCGGGTCTCCCACACGATGCGCGGCGGCACCGTGCGGAGCGCCGGCAGGCGGGCGGTGCGCACGTCCACCGTGAGCACCTTCTCGAGCTGGGGGAGAAAGCTGGTGACGAGCTTCCGGGCCTCTGCAAACGGGAAGTCGATGCCGACGACAAGGCGCTGGCGCAGCTCGGGCGCGAGGTCGGGTTCGGCGTAGGGGCGCAGCACGTCGCCGAGGCGCACCGCGCCGTTGGGGAAGGCCTCGTCGATGCCGGGCGCGCGCACGAGGCGCACCACGAAGCCCGTGCCCTTGTCCTGCACGAGCCCGCGCGGGAGCACCGGCGCGCCGGCGGTGCGAATCGGCTGGCCGTCGAGCGTACACGTGGCGCCGTCGAGGAGGCCGAGCGCGGTGGCGAGGAGCCCCTTCGGCAGGTTCTCCCTCCCCCACCAGCCCGCGAGCAGCCGGTTGAGCTCCTGGTCGGCCTCGCGCCGCACGGCGTCGGGCGGGAGCTCCCGCGCGATCGCGATTCCGCTTTTCTTTCGGTCGAGGCGGTAGATGATCGAGGCCACCTTCGCCTCGCGCACCTCCCCGCTCCCCCGGGCAACCGCCACCGCCGCCGCGTGGGCGCACGCGTCGAGCCCGCACCCGCAGCTCCAATCGCCGTCGGCAGGCCAAATCAGCACCTCGATCGGGTCGGATCGGCCGGGCACGCGCACGAGCCACGCCTCTTCGGCGGCGCCGCGGCGCGCGCGGGCCACGCCGCCGTCGCGCACGTACACCTCGGCGCGTTGCCACAAAGCGGGCGGCAGCGCCGCACGCAGCTTGTCCGCCAGCGACAAGGATCCCCCGGGCCGTGCGGTCTATCGGGCTTGTAGGCCCTTCGCCACGGCGTGTAGACTCCGGCGGAAGCGGGGCAGGCACCTCGCGGGTCAGGTCGCAGGAGGAACCCCGGGATGGCTGTCTTCAAGTACGAAGGGCGAACGTCCGCTGGCGAGGCCAAGAAGGGCACGGTCGAGGCCGCGGATCAAAACGCCGCCCGCCAGCGCCTCCGCGAGATGCGCATCCAGGCCACCACGCTGGCCCCACAAACCGGCCTGTCGGCCATCCAGTTCAACATCCCGCAGCCGCAGTTCCTCAAGCCGAAGGTCGGCCTGCGCGACCTCGTCATCTTCAGCCGCCAGTTCGCGACGATGATCGACTCGGGCCTCCCGCTCGTGCAGTGCCTCGAGATCCAGTCCACGCAGGCGGAAAACCCGACGATGCGGGAACAACTCAAGGTGGTCAAGGAAAAAGTCGAGTCCGGCAGCACCTTCGCCGACGCGCTCAAGACCTACCCGAACAGCTTCGACGACCTCTACGTCAACCTCATCGCCGCCGGCGAGGTGGGCGGCATGCTCGACACGATCATGAACCGGCTCGCCGCCTACCTGGAAAAGAACCAGAAGTTGATCCGGCAGGTGAAGGGCGCGATGACCTACCCGGTCATCGTCATCGTCGTCGCCGCGGTCGTCGTCTCCATCCTCCTGCTGAAGGTCGTGCCCCAGTTCGAGGACATGTTCGCCGACTTCGGCGCCGCGCTCCCCGCGCCCACGATGTTCGTCGTGAACATGTCCAAGTGGCTCCAGGCCAACTTCATCTACTGCGCCATCGCCATCTTCGTGGCGAACATCGCCCTGGCCCGCTTCTACCGCACCGCGCGCGGCAAGGTTCTCATCGACGGGCTCTTGCTCAAGCTGCCCATCTTCGGCGATCTGCTCACGAAGGTGGCCGTGGCGCGCTTCACGCGAACCCTCGGCACCATGATCTCCTCCGGCGTGCCCATCCTCGAGGCGCTCGGCATCTGCGGGCGCACCGCCGGCAACAAGATCATCGAGAACGCCATCAACCGCGTCGCCACCAGCATCAGCGAAGGCCGCACCATCTCCGAGCCCCTCGCGGAAGCGAAGGTGTTCCCCCAGATGGTGTGCCAGATGATCAGCGTCGGCGAGGCCACCGGCGCGCTCGACACCATGCTCACCAAGATCGCCGACTTCTACGACGAAGAGGTGGATCAGGCGGTCGAAGGCCTCACGGCCATGCTCGAGCCCATCATCATGGCGTTCCTCGGCGTGGTCATCGGCGGCCTGGTCATCGCCATGTACCTGCCCATCTTCGAGATGGCCGGCAACGTCGGTTAGCCGCGAGCCGGGCGTCTCCGGGGCCTTCCTCCGGTACAACGCCTACCGCCTCGGGGTCGCGTGCGCCGCGCTGGCGTGGGCGGTGTGGTCGGCGTTGGCCCAGGGGAACGCCCTCGCGCCGGTTTTCCGCGTGGTCGGAATCGCGCTCGCGGTGCTGCTCATCGTCGTGTTCATCGTGCGCGGGCGCGCCGTCTCGCGCCCCTTCCAGCTCGTCCAGTTGAGCCTCGACGTGCTGCTCGTCTCGGTGCTCTCCGAGATGACAGGGGGCCTGCACTCCCTCTTCACGCTGCTCTACTTCCCCACGATTGGGGCCGGCGCCTACCTCCTGCGCCGCGAAGGCGCGCTCTGGACAGCCACCTTCGCCACCGCGGGCTTCCTGCTGATGCTGCTGGTGCACGACGAGCTGCGCGCGCCCGACGGCGACGCCGCCCTGATCGTGTGGTCCGAGGTGATGTTCCGGATCTTCGCGTTCTACCTGATGGCGCTCCTCACCGGGCAGCTCGCCGAGCTGCTGGCGCGCACCGGCGCCGCGCTCGACGAGGAACGCGAGAGCTCGCTGTTGCTCACGAGCGAGCGCGACACCGTCCTCGAGCGCGTGCGCGCGGGCGTGCTCACCTCCGATCGCGACGGCATGATCGTCTCGCTCAACCCCTTCGGCCGCGCGCTGCTCGGCGAGGTGCGCGGGCAGCCCCTCGTGAGCGTGCTCCCGCAGGCGCGGGGCGGCACCACGTGGGAAGAGCGCCGGCCGCAGGGCGAGCGCTGGGTGTGCTCGCGGGCCG
>CAXNIN010000191.1:0-8632 GCA_964202365.1 Myxococcota bacterium
GGTGCGCCCGCGGTAGCCCGTGCCGCGGCACCGCACGCAGCCGCGGCCGCGCCGAACCTTCAACTGCCGTCCTTCCGCGCCGCGGATGCGCAGGTGGTCCACCTGTTCGGCGGTGAGCAGCTCCTCCACCGAGCAGTGCTGGCACACGCGACGCACGAGCCGCTGCGCCACCACGCCGAGCAGCACGCCGGAGATGAGGAACGGGTACACGCCGAGGTCGAGCATGCGGGACACCGCGCTCGCGGCGTCGTTGGTATGGAGCGTGGAGAGCACGAGGTGGCCGGTGAGCGCGGCCTGCACCGCGCCCTCGGCGGTCTCCGGATCGCGAATCTCGCCGACCATGATCACGTCGGGGTCCTGCCGGAGCACGTTTCGGAGCGCGTTGCCGAACGTAAAACCGATCTTCGGCTGCATGGCCATCTGGTTGAAGGCCTCGTGCACCATCTCAATCGGGTCTTCCAACGTGCAGATGTTCACCCGCGGGCTCGCGATGTGGTGGAGCGTGCTGTAGAGCGTGGTCGTCTTCCCGCTGCCGGTGGGCCCGGTGATGAGCACCATGCCGTTGCTCGCGCGGATGAAGCTCTCGTACGCCGAGAGCTCGCGCGGGAAGAACCCGAGGTCGTTCAACGGTTGTTTGAGCACGCCCGGGTCGAAGATGCGGACCACGGCCTTCTCGCCGAACGCGGTGGGCACCGTGCTCACGCGAAGCTCGATCTCCTCCTTTCCGAACTGCGTTTTGAAGCGGCCGTCCTGCGGGCGGCGCTTCTCCGCGATGTCGAGGCGCGCGAGGAGCTTCACCCGCGAGATCACCGCTGGGTGCACGCCCTTCGGCATGCGGTGCACCGCGTGCAGCACGCCGTCGATGCGCATGCGCACGAGGGCGTCTTCGCGCTTGGGCTCGATGTGGATGTCGCTGGCGCGCTGATCGTGGGCGTAGTTCAGGAGGAACCACACCGCCTGCACCACCGGCTGGTCGGTGGCCTCGAGCTCGTTGGTGCCGTGCACCTTGTAGAGCGCTTCGAGGTTGGAGATGTCGGGGAGGTCCACCCCGAGCTCCACCTCGGCCGCGCGCATCGACCGCCGGAACCCGTGGAATTCCGCGATCACCCGGAGAATCTCCGACTTCGGCGCCATCACCGGGCGAATCGGCTTCTGCTTGTACTGGGCGAGGCTCCCGAGCAGGTCGGTGTTCCACGGGTCGGTCACGGCCACGGTGAGCGCGTCTGGCGCGTCGGCCATCGCGATCACGAGGTGTTTCTCGGCGAACGGCCCGCCGAAGGCGTCCACCACGAGGCGGAAGTCGAGCTTGAGCGGGTCGATGCGCACGAACGGGTAGCCGAGCGTGCGCGCCACCACCTCGGTGATGGTCTCCTCGTCGAGCGGCGCGTCGGCGTCGGCGCGCTTGAACCGGAACGACGCGATGAGCTCCATCTCGGAGATGGCGTAGCTCACACGCTGCTTTCCGAGGAGGCGACGCAGCTCGGCGCGGCGGTCGAGCAACAGGTGCCGCGCCTGTTCCTTGCCGCGGTTGAGCACGTCCTGCTTCTGGCCGGCGTGAAGCATCCCGGCGTCGACCAGCATGTCGAGGATGCGCGGGAGATCGGGAGCGAGGGGCATGGACCGATCGTAGCCCGCGTGCCCGCGGCTGGGGGCCGGGAGGGTGGATCTTGGGGCGGGGGGCACCCCCGCAACGCCCCCGGAATCCAGGGCGCGCCGGGCCTACGACCGGATGCGCACCGCGTGGCGCGCGTTGCGTCGGTGGTGGAGGCCGCGCGCGTCAGAGACCGCCCCGCGGAGAGGCGCCGCGCACACGGGTCAGCGCGGCGTGTCCGTCTGCGTCGGCACCACCCAGGCGGCGCCGTCTTGCGCGATCACCGTGGGGGCTCCTCGTTCGTTGGTGACACGCACCACCGCGTCGCCGAGCGCCACGACGATCGACCCGGCGCGCGGCCGGCCGTCCACCGGGCGGTTGGGGTTGTGGAGGAGCACGCGGCCGTGCGCACGTTGGTCGAAGAACACGCGCTGCGGGTGAATGCCGGGGCCGGCCGCGCCCACGACCGCCACGGGAAGGTCGGGCGGAAGCGCGCTTAGCGCCCCGTAGATCGCCGGGGAGTCGTCGGGCGCGACCGGGAGCGGCAGGCGGGCCGGGGAGACGACCGCGGTCTCCACGACGAGCGCGGCCGCGAACACCCAGGCGGCGCCGGGATCGGCGGGGGCAGGGGGTCCGGGGGCCTCGCCCCCGGCGGGGCGTTGCGGGGGGGACCCCCGCCCCAAGAACCCGAGGACCCAACAACCGCTCCGCCGCCCGCCCCGCGCCGCCAGCCCCACGAGCACGAGCTGCCCGAGCAACATCACGCGCGCGTGGTGGTTGAAGCGCTCCGCGAACGGTAGGCGTCGAAACGCCGACATCGCGGGGTTCGTCGCGCCGGTCGGCGCGCCGGCCCACGCGAGGTTGTCCCCCGGCGCCACCGCCGCGCACGCCAACACGCCCAACCAGGCCGGGTGCCATCCGCCCAACGCGGCGAGCCCCACCGTCGTGTAACCAACATACACGGGATGCTCGCGTACGAAGGCGGTCTCTACGTTCTGTTCGCCGGGCGCCCCAAACGATGCGAGGTCCGCGCCGCGCCACGGGTTCACCCGCCAGAGCGGCTCCGGCCGCGGCGTGAACGTGCCCGCGCGGTGGCCGACCCCGGCGAGGCGGTCGCGGAAAGGGAGCGTCGCCGGCGCGGCGACGGCGAGCGCGAGCGCCCCTGCCAACACCCACCGCAGCGGACGATCGCGGATGCGCCACAGGCCGATCGCGGCCGCGGCGAGCCCGCCCAGCCACGCGAGGTACAACCCGCACCACGCGGAGAGGCCGAGGAGCAACGCCCCGAGGAGCCGCCGCCCGTCGAGGAGCGCCGCGAGCGCGAGCGCCACGATGCCCAGCGCGTAGTCCTCCGTCAGCCCGCTCGTGAGCGACCCGAGGAAGATGGGCATGGTCGCCACCCCCGCGGCGCCCACCGGCCCGCTCCCGCCCATCGCCCGCGCGAAGGCGCCGCCGCCCACCGCCGCGAGCACCACCCCCAGCGCCACCCACACGTTCCACGCCGCCGTCGCGCCCACCACCCGCGCGAGCCCCCCTACGATCCAGGTGGGGAGAGGGTCGATGACCGCCCACGCGCCCGCGCCGTCCGCGAGGTTCGTCCCGGTCGGCCACGCGGGCCACGACGACGCGGCCCACGCCTGCACCCACGCGTGCCCGTACACCTCCGCGCCCGGCGACCCCGCGAGGCCGCCCCCGACGACCGCCGGCCCGACGATCAGCGCGGCGAGCACGAGCCCGACGAGGGCGTCCGCTCCGTGTACGAGGCGAGGCACGGCGTCTCCTGACCCGCAGGTAGCACGAGGCGCGCCGACGAGTCGCGCGCGATACCCAGAGGCGATGAAACGGGCCTGGACCGCGCTCGCCGTCGTACTCGCGCTCGCCTGCGCGCTCGCGGTGACGTGGCCCGCCGCCTCCGCGCCGTCCGAGGCCATCCTCTGCAACTACGTGCATCCGGACTGCCTCTCCAACCACTGGCTGCTGGTGTGGGTGGCCGACCGCATGGCCGAGGGCGGGTCGATCCTCCACAACGACCGCTACTACTGGCCGGTCGGGGATGCGCCGTGGCTCGCCGGAAACGGGTCCGAGGGCTTCGCGTATCTCCCTTTCCACCTCGCGTTCGGCTGGCCCGTGGGCTCCACGCTCTACCTCGTCGGCGTGCTGTTCCTCAACGGGCTCGCCGGGTACGCCCTCGCGCGCGCCGCGGGCGCCTCCCGCCCCGCGTCCCTCGCCGCCGCGACCACCGCGGGCACGATGCTCTACGCCGTGCACGAGCTCGGCGCGGGCCGGTTCTCCCAGGTGAGCTTCTGCTGGCTTGGCTTCTTCCTGGCCGCCTGGCTTCGTTTTTTGCGCAAGCCGACGCTGCTGTGGGCGCTCGCCGCCGCCGCGCTCCTCGCCGTCGCCTCGCTCTTCTACTGGTACTACGGCTTCTTCGGCGTGCTCGCCGGGGCGGTGCTCCTCGTCGCCTTCGCCGCGCGCGACACGCGCCCCCCGCTCGCCGGGCTCGCCGCCTTCGCCGTCACCTACCTCGCGCTCATCGCCCCTCTTCTCTGGGTGTACCTTCACTATTGGTCATCCATCCCCGGCACCGCCGAGGACGTCTTCCCCCACCCCGAGTCGGTCGGCGACTCCACGTGGCCCGGCATCCCGTTCCTCGTCGCCGGCGGCCGCCACGCGGGCCGCGCCCTGCCGTTCGCCACGTGCGTCCTGGCGATCATCGCGATTATCGGCGCGCTTCGCCCGGGCGCGCGCGACGCCCGCGCCTCCGAGCGACGCCGTGTCACCCTCGCGCTCGCCGCCGTCGCGCTCCTGTTCGTGGGGCTGATGGCCGGCTCGCTCCTCCCCAACGGGCCGTACACGCTCATCTACGGAATCGGCGGCCCGCTGCGGCGCTTCTGGTGGCCCTACCGCCACGTGGTGGTGCTCAACCTCGCGCTCGGCGCGCTCGCCGCCCTCGGGGCCGACGCCGCGCTCGCCGCGTTGACAGCCCGCGCCCCCCGGCTCGCGCGCTTCGGGCCGGCCCTCCTCGTGGCGCTCGCGCTCTCCGTTCCCGCCCAGCTCACCGTTCAGCGCGCCCCGTGGCAAGCCCAGTTCAGCCGCATCGACCTCGGGAAGGCCTTCTACGCCAACCTCCGGGACGCCCCGGGCACCGTGCTCGTCGAGCCGCCGCTCGCGCCATCCGTGGCGAGCGCCCAGACGCCGCTCATCTACCAGATCTTCCACGACAAAGCCCTGCTCGCCGGGCACGCGCTCTGGGTGGATCGCGTGCGCCCGGAAGCGTGGGACGCGTACGTCGCCGCGAACACATTCCTCGTCGCGATGCAGCGCCTCGATCGCGGCGAGCTCGGCGCCACGTTCACATTCGAGCCCGCCCACCTCCGCGCGCTCATCGACAGCGGCGCCCGCACGTACGTCGTGAACCAGGAGTACTTCCCGCTCCTCGCGAAGGACCTCGTGAAGTCCTACGACGCGCTGTTCACCGCGCTCTTCGGGCCGCCGATCGCCACCGGCGAGCGCATCAAGGCGTGGGACGCCACCGCCTGGAAGGGAACGTCCACCGTCGAGATCCCGCCCTTCGCGTGGCCGTCGGGGCTGCGCTACGGCGGGCCGACGCTCTCGCTCCAGGCCCCGCGGCCGCCGTCGGTGCTCTTCTGGATTCCCGGCCCGAAAGACGCCCCGAAAGCCCCGAAGAAAAGCAAGGGAGCGCGGGCCACGCCGGCCAAAGCACCCTGATCGCCACGATCCGCGAGGGGGGGCGCGACGCCCCCTGCCGAGGTCGTTAGATGGGGCCGCTCTCGCGGAGTCAGCATGCGCGGATGGTCGATCCAGGACAGCACGGAGCTGTACAACGTTCGCAACTGGGGACGTGATTACTTCCGCATCAACGACAAGGGCAACCTCGAGGTGACGCCCGCGGGCCCGCGGTCCGACGCGATCGATCTCAAGCTCCTGATCGACGACCTCGAGAAGCGTGGGATCTACCTCCCCATCCTCGTGCGGTTCACCGACATCCTCAAGTCGCGCATCCGCACGCTCGCGACGGCGTTCCACAACGCCATCAAGTACTACGAGTACACCGGCCGCTACCGCGGCGTGTTTCCCATCAAGGTGAACCAGCAGCGCCACCTCGTCGAGGACCTCGTCCGGTTCTCCGAGCCCTTCCACATGGGCCTCGAAGCCGGCTCCAAGCCCGAGCTGCTCATCGTGCTCGCCCTCATGGACGATCCCCAGGCCCTCATCGTCTGCAACGGCTACAAGGACGCCGAGTTCATCGAGACGGCGCTCATGGCCAAGAAGCTGGGGCGAAACCCCATCATCGTGGTCGAGAAGTTCTCCGAGTTCCCGCTCATCGTCGAGATCTCCCAGCGCGTCGGCGTGCGCCCCGTCATCGGCATGCGCGCCAAGCTCGCCACCCGCGGCTCGGGCAAGTGGGAAGGAAGCGCCGGCGATCGCGCCAAGTTCGGCCTCACGGTCGGCGAGATGGTGGAAGGCATCGCCTACCTCCGCGAGCGCGGGATGCTCGACTGCCTGCAGCTCCTGCACTTCCACATCGGGTCGCAGGTGAGCGCCATCCGCTCGTTCAAGAACGCGCTGAAGGAAGCGAGCCGCATCTTCACGGAGCTCTACAAGATGGGCGCGCCGATGAAGTACTTCGACGTCGGCGGCGGGCTCGGCGTCGACTACGACGGCAGCCGCACCAACTTCGAGAGCTCGGTCAACTACACGGTGGACGAGTACGCCGCCGACGTGGTGAGCGCGATCGCCGAAGCGTGCGACAAGGCCGGCGTTCCGCAGCCGGACATCGTCACGGAGTCCGGCCGCGCGATGGCGGCGCACCACGCCGTGCTCGTGTTCAACGTGCTGGGCGTGTCCGAGATGCCGGTGGCGCAGAACGTGGCGATCACCGAGAGCGACCCGGACATCCTCCAGGAGCTCAAGGAGATTCACGACGGGGTCACCCGCAAGAACTACCAGGAAGCGTATCACGACGCGATCACCGCCAAAGAGGAGATCCTCTCCCGGTTCAACCTGGGCTTGTTGGACCTCTCCCAGCGCGCGCACGGCGAGCGCCTCTTCTGGCAGACCTGCCAGCGCATCCTGCACGTGGTTCGGTCCCAATCCTACGTTCCCGATGAGCTCGAAGGCCTCGAGAAGCTGCTTGCGGACACGTATTTCGGAAACTTCTCCGTGTTCCAGTCGGCGCCGGACTCCTGGGCGGTCGACCAGCTCTTCCCCGTGATGCCGATTCACCGCCTCGCGGAAGAGCCCACGCGCAAGGCCATCATCGCCGACATCACGTGCGATTCCGACGGCAAGATCGACCGCTTCATCGACCTTCGCGACGTGAAGGACGTCCTCGAGCTTCACCCGCTCGAAGGGAAGAACCCGTACTACCTCGGGATCTTCCTTGTGGGCGCCTACCAGGAGATCCTCGGCGATCTCCACAACCTCTTCGGCGACACCAACGCGGTGCACGTCTCCCTCGACGAGGACGGAAACTACAGCATCGACCACGTCATCGAAGGCGACACCGTCACCGACGTGCTCAAGTACGTGCAGTTCGCCAAGGGGGACCTCGTTCGGCTCGTGCGCCGCGCCACGGAGCACGCGCTCAAGGAAGGCCGCATGACGATGGAAGAAGCGGCGAAGATGATCAACGCCTACCAGACCGGCCTCGAAGGCTACACCTACCTCGAAGAGTAGGTCAAACCTGATACGTTCGTTTGAGCGCGCCCCCGGCGGGAGCCGGGGTCGGCGCCCTGCGGGGCTGGGCTTCGCCCGATGTCGGCCCGCCGCGCGCGGGCCGACCGGCGTGGGCGAGCGCGTGCCAACGCGCCTCCGGCGACGACGATCACGCCGCCCCCGCCGCCCTCCGGTCGCCTCGCGCCGCCGCCCCGCGGCATTCGCACATTCGCCAAACGTGGCACGGGCGGCGCGCACGGAATCGAAATAGCAGTCGGGCATGAACTCGTTGTCCGTCTCCGACGTGCTCGCGGCCGCATGGTGGCCTGAATTGCTCAGCGTGAAGGACTCCTCGAGCTGGGGGGCGCTCGTGGCACGTTTCGGCGTGCCCGTGAACACGCTGCGGAGCGCCCTCGCGGCGGCGGGGCAAACCAAGGCGCCTCAGCCCGCGGGCCGCAAGCCCGGAAAGGCCGCGGCGCCCGCGGCGCCCGCGTCCCCCACGTCACCCCCGGCCCCGGCCCCCGCCCCCGCCGCGTCGCCCGCGCTCGCCCGTTTCCGCAACGAGCTGGGCAAACGCCCGGACTCCGAGGTGGCGGTGCTCGCGGGCGTGTCGCCGGACGCCGTGAAGGCGTACCGCCGCACGCTCGGCGTTCCGCCGTTCCGTCGCCTCCCCCCCGGCTCTCCGGCCGCCGCCGCCGCCGCCGCCGTCGCCGTCGCGGCGGCCCGCAAGGAAGCCACGCGGCCCGACGCCGTGGTGGTGCGCCGCCGCGACACCGACGAGGTGCGGCGCGAGCTGCGCGAGCCCGAACGTGCGCCGTTGGCCGCCGCCGAATCGGGCGTCGTGTCGGGCACGGTAGCCCCGGTCGACGCGCTCTCCGTGAAGCCCGCGAAGGCGGCGACGACGGCCGCGAAGGTGCCGGCGAACGCCGCCGCGAAGCCGGCCAAGGTCTCGAAGGCCGCCGCGGAGGCGGAGGCGGAGGCCGAGAAGGCGTCGGCGAAGGCCGTAAAGGCCCCCGCGGCCAAGGCCGCGAGCTCCCCCGCCCCGGTCGAAACCTCCCCCGCAGCGGGGTCCGCCGCGCCAATGAGCACCGGGACGACCACGAAGGCCCCCGCCGCCGCGCGCACCGTCGCCGGGGCCGCCGGGTCGGCGCCGCCCGCGCGCCGGGCGCGGCGCTCCGCGCTCGATCGTTTCCGCGGCCTCATCGGCACCGTGCCGGACTCGGCGGTCGCCGCGCGCGCCGGCGTGACGACGAGCGCGGTCACCCAGTACCGCCACCGCAACGGCATCGCCGCGTCGCGGAGCGCGAAGGAAGCCGCGCCCGCGGCCCCGGTCGCTGGCAAGGCGCCCGCGGCCCCGGTCGC
>CAXNIN010000192.1:0-8595 GCA_964202365.1 Myxococcota bacterium
CCCAGCGCCGACCCCGCGGTCGTCGAGAACCCGCTCGGCGGCACCAACGCCGTGGACTGGGCATACGACCCCGCCTCCTACACCTGGACCGGCACGTTCCGGATGATGTGGTTCCGCTCGGTGGAGGCCGTCGCCGACGAGGACACGGGCGATCTCTTCGAGCCCTCGCCGATCGTGAAGGAGGGGCCGGCTTCCGTGTTCGTGCGCGCCGGCACGCTCTCGTCGCTCAACGCCGGGCTCGCCGCGGGCGCGCTCTACACGAGCGCGAGCGTCGAGGTCGCGATCGACAACACCGAGAAGGCGGTGTCGGACGCCCTTGTGCTCGACGGCGTCGCGCCCAAGGTCATCGGCGTCCAGATCGCCGAGGTGCTCCCCGACACCACCGTGGCCAACGTCGACGAGGCCACCACCGTGCTCGACTCGGCGACGCTCGTCGCGCAGGACGCCGGCATGCTCACGGGGCTCGGCTACGTCGACATCTTCACGGGTTCGAGCGTCCTCGACCCCGCGCGCGTCGGCTGGGGCGGCGGGAACGACTCCGACGCCTTCGCGTTCACGGTGCCCGAGTCGATGCGGGTGCGCATGTCCGTGGCCTGGCCCGACAAGACCGCCGACATCGACATCGGCATCTTCTACGCCGACCCCGACTACGGCGTCATCGATCTCTTCGGGAGCTTCGGTGACTCGTACTGCATGACCGGGGAGAACCCCGAGGTGTGCGAGTCGGTGGTGACGCTCGAGCCCGAGGTGACGTACTACGTTGTCCCACTCGGGTATTCTGGAACCGATGAACAGCCGTACACCATCGAACTCGAGTGGCTCACGCCGTGAGCTCGCGCTCCTGACCCTCCTCCTCGGCGCGTGCACCGCGCCCGAGGAGGCGCCCGTCGAAGCGGAGGATCCGATCGCCGCGATCGATCCGTTCATCGCCACCGGCGGGCCCGGCTTCCGGGTCGGCTCGGCCCACCCCGGCGCCAACGTGCCGTACGGGATGGTCAAGGTGGGGCCGGACACGTCCCTCGATTGGGGCGCTTTCCTCGCCTACCACTGCTCCGGCTACTATTGGGAGGACACCCACGTCGAGGGGTTCTCCCACTTCCGGATGCACGGCGTCGGCATCCCCGACTACGGCAACATCCTGTTCCTCCCGACGTTGGGCTGGGACCCCACCAAGCGCGACGAGGACGGCTACCGCACCCCGTTCGACAAGAGCACCGAATGGGCCGAACCCGGCGGGTACGGCGTCACGCTCGACGGCGGCATCACCGTCGCGCTCTCCGCCACGCGCCACGCCGCGCACCACCGCTACGAATTCCCCGCCGACGGCGCGGGGGATCCCGTGGTGCTCATCGATCTCGAGCACAACCTCTTCGGGTCCAACGCCGGCGGCGAGGTCACGGTCGACGCCGCGCGCGGCCTCGTCGAAGGCCACATGACGAGCGTCGGCGGGTTCACGGGCGCGGGCTTCCCCATCTGGTTCCACGCCGTGTTCGACGACGGGTTCCAGACCTTCGGCACCTGGGCCGACGACGACGGCGTCGAGGGCCGCTCCGAGGCCGAGGGCATCGACCTCGGCGTGTGGGTGGTCTCCGCCTCGCGGACGCCGAACATCCGCGTCGGCATCTCGCTCACGAGCCTCGCGGGCGCCCGCGCCAACCTCGCCGCGGAGCTCCCCACGCGCGACATCCGCGGCACCCAGAACGACGCCGCGGAGACCTGGCGTGAAGCCCTCGCGGGCGTCGGCATCGAGGGCGCCACGGAAACCGAGCGCGTCATCTTCTGGACCGCGCTCTACCACCTCCTCCAGATGCCCCAGGAGCACGGCGACGTCGACGGCACCTACCGCGGCTTCGACGGCGCGCTCCACGTGGCCGACGGGTGGACGTACCACAACGACTTTTCCCTGTGGGACACCTACCGGACAGCACACCCGCTCTTCACCCTGCTCTACCCCGACAAGGCGCGCGACTTCGCCCGGTCCCTCGTGGCAATGGCCGACGAGGGCGGCGCTTTCCCCGCGTGGCCGGCCGCCGCCGGGGACAGCGAAGTGATGCTCGGGGCGCCCGCCGACATCGTGCTCGCCGACACGTACATCAAGGGCGTCACGGGCTGGGGGGAGGAAGAGGCGTGGCCGAAGCTGCGTGATCAGGCGCTCGGCGTGGGCGAGATCCCGTACAACGCGCGCCCCGACATCGTGACGCTCGACCGCTTGGGCTACTACCCGTCCGACCAGGTGGGCTCCTCCGTTGCGTGGCTCCAGGAGAACGCCTGGGCCGACCACGCGCTCGCCCAGCTCGGCAACGCGCTCGGACACGAAGCCGACGCCGCGCACTTCGCCTACCGCGCCTACACGTGGCGCAACGTGTACGATCCCGCGGTCGGCTTCTTCCGCGGGCGCCTCTCGGACGGCAGCTTCCCCGCCGAGTTCGACGAGCTCGGCTGGTCGGACGACTACACCGAGGGCAACGCCTGGCAATACCTGTGGATGCCGTGGTTCCACCCGGACCAGCTCGCCGAGACGCTGGGTGGGCGCGAACAAGCCCTCACGAAGCTCGACTTCTTCTTCGACGAGGCGCGCAAGGAAGGCATCCTCAACGTCCCGCAAACCTACTATTGGCACGGCAACGAGCCGGACATCCACGCCGCGTGGCTCTACTCGCTCTGGGGCGACCGCGACAAGAACTGGCGTTGGGTGCAGTGGATCGCGGAAACGCACTACGCCGCGGACCCCGTGGGGCTCGCCGGCAACGACGACGCCGGCACGCTCTCCGCCTGGTACGTGTTCGCCGCGCTCGGCTTCTACCCCATCGCGGGCACCACCTCCTACGTCGTCGGCGTGCCGCTGTTCGAAGAGGTGCGCATCCCGGTGGAAGGCGGGACGTTCACGAGTCGGCGGGTCGGGGAAGGCGATCACGTCGTCGCCACGACGCTCAACGGCGTGCCGGTCGCTGGCCCCACGTTCCAGCACCACCAGCTCGTTGCCGGCGGGGTCTACGAGGTCACGGTCGAGTAGGGTTGAGGGCGGGGGGCCCGCCCCCCGCAACGCCCCCGGAGCCCGTCGTTCCGTGACCATTCCGACCAATCGGACGGAACACGCGACGGGCCGGGCCGCGGCGCCTTGACGCGCCCTCCGCCGTTACCGTACGGTGCCGGTTCCAAGGAGGAACCGTGCCCGCCGATACCATCCCCGCCCGTCTCTTCGAGACCGCCAAGCGCACCCCCGACGCCCCCGCCTACTTCGTGAAGGTGGGCGCGGAGTGGAAGCCCACGCCGTATTCCGCCTACGCGGCCGAGATTCGCACGGCCGCCCGCGCGCTCGTCACGCTCGGGCTCGAGCCCGGCGGCACCGTGTGCATCCTCGGCTTCAACCGCCCCGAGTGGGTGGTGATGGACGTCGCGTGTATGGTCGCCGGCGGCGCGCCGGCCGGCATCTACACGACGAGCTCCCCCTCCGAGGTGCAGTACATCGTCGACCACGCGGGCTCCCCGGTGATCCTCCTCGAGAACGCCGCCCAGTGGGAGAAGGTGAAGAAGGTGCGGGACCAGCTCCCGAGCCTCCGCCACGTGGTGATGATGAAGGGCGCCTCCATCGACGACCCGATGGTGCTCTCCTGGGAGCAGTTCCTCGCGAAGGCGGACGACACCCCCGGCACGGAGATCGACCGTCGAATCAACGCGTTGAAGCTCGACGAGATGGCGACGCTCATCTACACGTCCGGCACCACCGGCCCCCCCAAGGCGGTGATGCTCTCCCACGACAACCTCGCGTGGACCGCCGGCACCGCCGTCGGCTTCGCGAAGTTCACCGCGGCGGACTGCAGCCTCTCGTACCTGCCGCTCTCGCACATCGCCGAGCAGATGTTCTCGATCCACGCGCCGGTCACCGCCGGCAGCGCGATCTACTTCGCCGAGAGCATGGAGAAGGTGCCGGACAACCTCAAGGAGGTCCAGCCCACCGTGCTCTTCGCGGTGCCGCGCATCTGGGAGAAGTTCCACGCGGGCGTGTCGGTGAAGCTCGGCGAAGCCACCGGCGTCAAGGCGAAGCTCGTGGCCTGGGCCATGGGTGTCGGCAAGGCGTACAACGCGGCGAAGCACGGCGGCCAGGACCCCGGCGGGTGGCTCGGCTTCCAGCACCAGGTGGCCAACAAGCTCATCTACTCGAAGGTGAAGCCGGCGCTCGGCCTCTCCCGCGCGCGCATCTGCATCAGCGGCGCCGCGCCCGTGGCGAAGGAAGTGATCGGTTTTCTCTCCGGGCTCGACGTGGTGGTGCACGAGGTGTACGGCCAGTCCGAGGGCAGCGGCCCCACCACGTTCAACCTCCCGGAGACCGGCACGCGGCTCGGGTCGGTGGGCAAGCCGATTCCCGGCTGCGAGGTGACCCTCGCGGAAGACGGCGAGATTCGCGCGCGCGGCCGCAACATCTTCCTCGGCTACTACAAGGACCCCATCGCGACCGCGGAAACGCTCCACGACGGTTGGCTGCTCTCCGGCGACCTCGGCGCGTGGGACAGCGACGGCTACCTCTCGATCGTCGGGCGCAAGAAGGAGATCCTCATCACGGCCGGCGGCAAGAACATCGCGCCGAAGAACATCGAGGCCGCGCTCAAGAACCACCCGCTCGTCAACGAGGCCGTCGTCATCGGCGATCGCCGCGCCTACCTCACCGCGCTCATCCAGATCGACCCCGACGCGCTCAAGCGTTTCGCCGATGCGAACGGAATCGCGGACGCGACGTCCGATCACGCAAAGGTGAAGGAAGAGCTCCAGAAGGCGGTCGACGCCTGCAACGAGCTGTTCGCGCGCGTCGAGCACGTGCGCAAGTGGAAGGTGCTGCCCCGCCCGCTCGGCATCGACACCGGCGAGCTCACCCCCACGCTCAAGATCAAGCGGAAGAAGGTGTACGAGAACTTCGCCGCGGAGATCGAGTCGATGTACGCGGGCGCCGCCGAGTAGCGGAACCGTGCCGGGTTGGTTTCGGGGCGTGGTAGACTCTGCGCCCCGTCCAACCCCGGCGCCTCGCGCGCCGTTCAGCAGAGGCCACCATGCCGCGCAACGTCACCGTCGGGCTTATCCAGGCGTCGAACCCCATCAACGACGAGACCGTCCCCGTCCGCGACATCCAGGAGGCGATGTTCGAGAAGCACCTGCCGTTCATCCACCAGGCGGGTGAACGCGGCGTGCAGATCCTCGGCCTCCAGGAGATCTTCAACGGCCCGTACTTCTGCCCCGGGCAGGACAAGCGGTGGTACGGCGCCGCGGAGGCCATCGACGGCCCCACCGTGCAACGTATGCGCCCGATCGCCGCGAAGTACCAGATGGCGATGGTGGTGCCAATCTACGAAGCGGCCATGCCCGGCGTGTACTACAACACCGCCGTGGTGCTCGACGCCGACGGCACCACGCTCGGCATCTACCGCAAGAACCACATCCCGCAGACCTCGGGCTTCTGGGAGAAGTTCTACTTCAAGCCGGGCAACCTCGGGTACCCCACGTTCCAGACCCGCTACGGCCGCGTCGGCGTGTACATCTGCTACGACCGCCACTTCCCCGAAGGCGCCCGCCTCCTCGGCCTGCACGGCGCCGAGATCGTGTTCAATCCGAGCGCCACGGTGGCCGGCCTCTCCCAGTACCTCTGGAAGCTCGAGCAGCCCGCGCACGCCGTCGCGAACGGCTACTTCATGGCCGCCTCCAACCGCGTCGGCACCGAGGCCCCGTGGGGCATCGGCCGGTTCTACGGCACCAGCTACATCTGCAACCCCCGCGGCGAGTTCCTCGCCACCGCCAGCGAGACCGAAGACGAGCTCGTCATCGCCACCTGCGACCTCGACCAGATCGAGCAGGTGCGCCAGACGTGGCAGTTCTACCGCGACCGTCGCCCCGACACCTACGGCGACATGGTCAAGGATCTCCCCTAGATGGAGACCCAACGTATCGGTCACTGGATCGACGGCGCCACCGTCTACGGCACCTCCGGCCGCTCCGGCCCCGTGTTCGACCCCGCCCGCGGACACGTGCAGGCCCACGTCGACTTCGCGGACCTCGCCGAGGTCGACGCGGTGGTCGCCTCGTGCAAACGCGCCGGGCTCGCGTGGCGGGAGTCGTCCCTGTCGCGTCGCGCCGAGATCCTCTTCAAGTTCCGCGAGCTCCTCGACGCCCGCAAGGGCGAGCTCGCGCGCATCCTGACGAGCGAGCACGGCAAGGTCTTCTCCGACGCGATGGGCGAGATCTCGCGCGGCATCGAGAACGTCGAGTTCGCGTGCGGGGTGCCGCATCTCCTCAAGGGCGAGCACTCCGAGCAGGCCGCCACCGGCGTGGACGTGTACTCGGTGCGCCAGCCGCTCGGCGTGGTGGCGGCGATCACCCCGTTCAACTTCCCGGCGATGGTGCCCATCTGGATGCTCGCGAACGCGATCGCGACCGGCAACGCGGTCGTGCTCAAGCCGAGCGAGAAGGACCCCTCCTCGTCGAACTACATCGCCGGCCTGTTGAAGGAAGCGGGCCTGCCCGACGGCGTCCTCAACGTCGTGCACGGCGACAAGCTGGTGGTGGACCGCCTCATCGAGCACCCGGACATCTCCGCGCTCTCGTTCGTCGGGTCCACCCCGATCGCGAAGTACATCTACGAGCGCGGCACGCACTTCGGGAAGCGCGTCCAGGCCCTCGGCGGCGCGAAGAACCACATGCTCGTCCTGCCCGACGCCGACGTGTCCATGGCGGCCGACGCCGCGATCTCCGCCGCGTACGGCTCGGCCGGCGAGCGCTGCATGGCGATCTCGGTGGTGGTGGCCGTCGGCAGCGTCGCGGAGCCCCTCGTGGAGGCCATCGCCGCGCGGCTCGACCGTGTGAAGGTGGGCCCCGGCGACCAGCCGGAGAACGAGATGGGCCCGCTCATCACCCGCGAGCACCGCGACAAGGTGGCTTCCTACCTCGACATCGCGGTGGAAGAGGGCGCCTCTGTCCTGCGTGACGGGCGCGCGCAGCGCTTCGAGGGCGACGGCTTCTTCCTCGGCGTGTCGCTCATCGACCACGTCACGAAGGAAATGCGCGTCTACCGCGAGGAGATCTTCGGCCCGGTGCTGTCGGTGGTGCGCGTCGCCACGTACGAAGAGGGGCTCGCGCTCGTCAACACGCACGAGTACGGCAACGGCACCGCCATCTTCACCCGCGACGGCGGCGCGGCCCGCCGGTTCCAGCGCGAGGTGGATGTCGGTATGGTGGGGATCAACGTCCCGATCCCGGTCCCCGTGAGCTACTACTCCTTCGGCGGCTGGCGCGCGTCGCTCTTCGGCGACACCCACATGTACGGCCCCGACGGCATCCGGTTCTTCACGCGCACCAAGGTCGTGACGAGCCGCTGGCCCGATCCCGCTACGTCCAAGATCGACCTCGGGTTTCCGAGGAACCGCTAGGCGCGGGGCGGGCCCACCTTGCGCCGCGCGGGCACGCCCCTCGCTCGGCGGCCGCTCGCCGCCGTGGCGCGTCGCGCGCTCGTTGCGGCCGCGGCGCTGTCCGCGTGCGGCGCGCCGCCGGGAGACGCCCCCGGCGGCGCGCTCGTGGACCCCCCCCCAACACCGAGGTGCGGGCGCTCTCCCTGGGCACGGGCGCGCTCCGCGCCGACGTCACGCCCGGCCTGACGAACGGGTTCGCGCTCGGCGACCTCGACAACGACGGCGCGGTCGACCTCGTGGCGTCGGGTCCGCGCTTCGAGGTGCTCTGGGCGTTCGGCACGGCGGACGAGGTGCGCGAAGAGCTCGATGTCCAGCACACCGCCGGGATGACGCGCGACGCCTCGATCACCGACCTCGACGGCGACGGTCTCCTCGACCTGCTCGTCACCTACAGCTTCGCGGACCACACCGACCGCGAGATCTTCCGGCCCCGCGCGCTCCGCAACCTCGGCGACCGCGCCTTCGCCGTGACCGACGTGCCGGGCAACGCCGCGACGTGGGGCACGGCGTTCGACACGTCGATCATCGACGCCGACGACGACGGCGACCTCGACGTGTACGTGTGCAACGACATGGGGGCCACGGTCGCCGGCAACTACCTGCTCCGCGACGACGGCGACGCCTTCGTCGTCGCGCCCACGGGCCCGGGGCTCGACGTGGTGGTGAGCTGCATGGGCGCGAGCTGGGGCGACGCCGACGGCGACGGGCGCTTCGACGTGCACATCGCCGACTCCGCGCGCCACATCCTGCTCCTGGGCGACGCCGGCGGCTGGTACGACGGCGGCGCCGCCCTCGGCCTGAGCGACCCCTTCGGCGACGGGCTCATGCCGTGGGGCGTGGCGTTCGACGACCTCGACAACGACGGTGCCACCGAAATCGTCGTGACACAGTCCGAGTTTGCCGGCTCGGAGATGACGCCGGCGCCGCTGTTGGTGTACGCGAACGCGGCTGGCGCCTTCGTGGAGGACGCCGCCGCGCACGCGCTGCCCGGCGACACGCACGGCCGGGGCCTCGTGGTGCGCGACCTCGATGGAGACGGCGTCCCGGAGCTCGTGATGGGCGACGCGCTGCGCTCGCCGTGGGTGCTCTGGTCGGACGGGTGTACGGCCGACACGTGGCTCGACGTCGCCGCGCCGCACGGCGCCCG
>CAXNIN010000193.1:0-8578 GCA_964202365.1 Myxococcota bacterium
CCGCGCCGGTCTCCGTCGCGGCGCTCCCGCCGCGCGCCGCGGTGGTCGCCGGTCCGCAGCTCGCGGTGACGCTCGGCGACCTCACCACCGACGGCCTCCGGCTCGCGCTCGACACCGGCTTCGGGGCCTACCCCCACGTCGGACTCGCCGCCGACTGGCGGGCGCACCCGCCGCTGCTGGGCGGGACGCTCGCGCTCCGCGCCGGCGCCACGCACATCGTCACCGACGCGCCGTTCTACCGGCTCCCGACCGCGGGCGGCGCCGACCTGCTGCGCGGGCTCCCCGCGGGCCGCTTCCGCGACGCGACGATCCTCGCCGGGCAGGTCGAGTACCGCCATGCGCTCTACGGGCCGCTCCACGGCGCGCTCTTCGTCGACACCGCGTGGGTGGACGGCGGGCACGTCACCGCGGGCACCGGGCTCCGCATCGTGCTCCCGCCGGACCGCGAGAACGTCACCCGCATCGACATCGGCGTGGGCCCCGAAGGGTGGGGGGTGGTGGCCGCCTGGGGCGAGGCGTTCTGACGCGCCTTGGAAAGGCGCCGCGCCCGGTCGGCGCGCCAACGCGCGCCACGCCGCACGGAACCGCCGACGCCTCCGCCCCGCGCACCCCCGCTTCCGCGGCGGCCACGCCGGCCGCCCCGCGTGCCCCCTCCCACCAAAACGGTCCCGCCGGCTGATCCATCGGCCCGATGTCGGCGTACACTGCGAGTTCCGGGAACCGCATGCTGCTCGCTCTCATCGCAACCACCTTCGCAGGCACGGGTCCATGGACCCTCCCGGAGGCCGACGTCTCCGTGTACGCCGGCGCGGAGTACCAACGCATCAGCCGCCTCGCGACCGGCACCGGCTCGTACTCAGACGACGTGCTCGACGTCGACGAGGGCCTCGAGAAGATGGGCGGGCAGCTCATCCTCGGGTACGGCGTGCGTGACCGCGTCGACATCGAGCTGGCGATCCCCTACTACACCGTCACGGCGAACCGCGTGGACGGCCCGTTGTGCGGCGCCCTCGGCCTCGGCGCGTGCAAGCCCACCGCGGGCCTCGGCATCGTCACCGCCAAGGTGAAGGCCCTCGCGGTGGACGAGCTGCTCGGCGCGCCGCTCTCGGTCGCCGTCGGCGGTGAGCTCCGCCTCGGCCAGGCCACCGACGCCACCCGCATGCGCGTCACCAACCTCGGCGAGGGCACCACCGACGTGGGCGGCTTCGTGAGCGCCGGGCGCAGCGGCGGGCTCGGGAACGGCTACTGGAGCGGCTACCTCGAGGTCGCCGGGCGCTACCGCTTTCCAAACACCGACGTTGGCGGCACCCCCGTGCCCGGACCGGAGCTCTCGGCGGACATCGAGTGGCTGGGCGGGCTCTCGCCGGCCTGGGCGGTCGGCCCCGCCGTGAACCTGCTCTGGCGCCCCACCGGTGACGACATCGAGACGCTGAACGCCACGGACCCCGACCGCTTCGGCGCGCTCCGGGTGCTCAACCTCCGCGCAGGCGGCAAGCTCATCGTCCGGTCGTCGCAGCGCACGTCGCTCGCGCTCGCCGCGTTCGGTACGCCCTACGCGGAGAACAACCCGGCCAATCAGGTCATCGTCACCGTGGGCCTGTCGGGGCAGATCGCCACGCGGGCACAGGCGGAGTAAGCGTGCTCGAACCCGGTGAAATCGTCGATCGCTTCCAGATCGTGGAGCTGCTCGGCGCGGGCGGCATCGCCGAGGTGTACAAGGCCCGGCACCGCGTGCTCGGGTCGCTCCATGCCCTCAAGGTGGTCACGGCGGGCGGGCCCGCCGTGGCGCGTCGCCTTTTGCGAGAAGGGATCATCCAAGCACAGCTTCGCCACCCGAACGTTGTCGCCGTAACCGACGTCATCGAGGTGCACGGCCACACCGCGCTCGTGCTCGAGTACGTCGAGGGCGTGACGCTCCAGGGGTACCTCATCCAGCGCGGCGTGCTCGCGCTTGACGAGGCGCTCGCGCTCTACGCGCAGGTGCTCGCGGCCGTCGCCGCGGCCCACACGGCGGGCGTGCTCCACCGCGACTTGAAGCCGGCGAACGTGCTTCTCACGCCGGGCCCCACGGGCGTGCTCGCGAAGGTGGCCGACTTCGGCCTCGCGAAGGTGGTGGTGGAAGACGCCCCGGGCACCGGCGACACGATGCAGGGCCTCGTGATGGGCACCCCGGGGTACATGGCGCCCGAACAGGTGGGCGACGCCGCCACCGCCGACGCCCGCGCGGACGTGTTCGCGCTCGGGGTCATCCTCTACGAGATCCTGGCGGGAATCCAGCCCTTCACGGGGACGGACGTCACGCGCACGCTGCGGAACACGCTCCACGGGAAGCACCGGCCGCTCCGCGAGGTGATGCCCACGCTCCCCGAGAGCATCCTCGACGCCGTGGATCGGTGCCTCGCGGTGGAGCGGCAGGACCGCTTCACCGACGCCCGCGCCCTCGCGCGCGCCATCTACGGCGATCGGCCCGATCTGGCCGAGGTCGTAGACGGGAGCCGCCCCGCCACGCCGCTGGCCATCTCGCTTCCGTCGATCGTGCCGCTCTCGCCGGCGGGCATGGGCTCCGCGGCGCAGCAGCCGGCGAACCCCACGCTCGGCCCGGCGGGGCTCACCGGCGCGATGCTCGCCTCCGACGCCGGCCTCGGCGACGATGCGGCCGCGTGGAGCGGGACGCCGGCCCGAATCGGCCCGCCCCGCGCCGCCCCGAACCTCGCCGCGCTCGCCGCGGGCCCGAGCGGCACCGCCGAGAGCGGCGCGCCGGCGCTCGGCGCGGACGACACGCTCCGCTCCATCGAGGCCGAGCCGCTTTCACCGAGCTTCGGCTCCGGCGAAGGGATGGCGGCGCCGCCGCCGACCGGCCCTTCCTCCGCGGACACCCTCGGCGTGCCCGCGCTCGACCTGGGTGGGCCGGCCGACGCGTCGGAGGCCCCGGTTCGCGCGGCGCCTTCGCGCCGGTGGCTCCTCTCGGGCTTCGGGCTCTTCGCCGCCGCGGCCGTGATCTTCGTGCTGGTGCGCCCGATGAGCGGACCGCCGCCCGCGCCCGAGGAGGCCGGGCTCCCAGCCGCCGACGCCGCCGCGCCCGAGAACGCTCCCCCCTCGCCGGGTTCGGCCCCGATCGGCGGCGCACCGCCGGAGCCCGCCCCCGCCGCCGTGGACGCCCCGGTGGGCGTCGCCACGCCGGCCGCGACGCGCCCGCCCGCGATCGGCGCAGGCGGCGCACCCGCTGCGAGCACCGGCGCGGCGGCGACCGCACCGGTGTCGGCCCCCGCCGACCTCGGCGCCGCGGCGCCCGCCGACGCCTCCGCGGACGGCACCGCGCCCGCCACGACCCCCGCGAGCGAACCCGTCGATCCGGTCGAGCCGACCGTGGTCGCGGACGCCGCGCCCGTCGCCGAGAAGACCGTGGCCGCCGCGGCGAGCGCCGTAGCCGCCGCCACGCCGGCGCGCTTCAACGGGAAGTGGGAGGGCACGTGGACCGGCCGCCCGTTCACGCTCACGCTCGCTCCCGAGGGCGGCAATCGCCTCGGCGGCCGCCTCGACGTGCTCGTCGGGAGCGCCTACCGCACGTTCCGCCTCGCGGGCACGGTCGATACGCGCGGGCACTTCGTCATCAGCGAGGCCACCACGCCGGGCTGGTGGATCGAGGGCGAGCTCGCCGGCGAGGCCCTCACGGGCGCCATCCGCCACCCCGACTCCAAGAAGGCCACCGGGTACACGGCGAAGCGCCGGTAGAGTGCGTCCCCCACCGCGACGGCGCGCAATGAGCCCCCGCGGTGAGCCGCCGCGGTGAGGGACGTAGAACGAAGGCCGGACCCCGACGTGTGCCGGGGTGCCGGCCGAAAGAGGGCCGCCCGACCGGCGCCGACGCAGGGCCGGCGCCCACGGGCGTCAGGCCCCGCGAACCTCGATGCGGCGGGGGACCGCGCTCGCGGCCTTGGGCAGGCGCAGGCGCAGCACGCCGTGCTCGAGGCGGGCGGTGATGCCGTCGGCGTCGATGCCCTTCGGGAGCAGGAACACCCGTCGGTAGTCGACGTTGGCGAACTCCTGCGCCACGGTGTCACTCGGGCTGTCACCCAAGTGAGTCGTGGCTTCGAGGAGGAGCTCGTCGCGCTCGACGTGGAGACGCACGCCGTCTTCCGGGACGCCGGGGAGGTCGGCGGTGACGAGAACGTCGGTTTCGGACTCGTAGATGTCCACCCGCGGAGCGAGCACGGCGCGCTCGGGCCGCGTGGAGGGAGCGGTGTTCATGGCGGTTCCTCCGGGTGTCAGTTGGAGACGGTCTGGACGGGGATGGAGCGCGGCACCGCGCGGGCGGCCTTCGGCAAGGTGACCGTGAGAAGACCGTTCTTCACGACCGCGGTGATGGCGTCCACGTTGATGGGCACCCCGAAGCGCACCGCGCGACGGAACGTGCGGGCCGGGCGCTCCCGGCGCACCGCGGTGTACCCTTCGGGCACGGTCGACGCGCGCTCGCCGGAGAGCGTCAACACGTTCTTATCGAAGGAGATCGTCACGTCTTTCTCGGTGAGACCGGGCACTTCGGCGACGACGACGACGTTCGCGCCGGCGTCCCGCACGTTGACACGCACCCAACCCGGGGCGGCGGGGGCGTCGAGCACGCCGGGGTGCTCCATGATTTCGGGGAAGAAGTGGGCCATGCGGCGCGAGAAGGAGCCAAGGCCGAAGAGCTGGCGCTCCAGCTCCATGATGGGGGACATGGGCAGACTCCGTGTGTTGGGTGGCGGGGCGGGCCGGCAGCGTTGTTCGTGCCAGCCCAACCCGGACGCCAAAGAGAGAATCACCGCCGACGGAGCGTCAAGCCCTACCCGACGCCTGCGGGTGCGGGGAGCAACAGCCGCACGCGTGGTCCGGCCTCGACGGTGAGCGTCGAGGCGCCGGTATGGAAGTCGCCATCCACCATGTAGGCGATCGGCGTTTCGGCGCGCATCACGATGCGCGGCGTCACCACGCTCCGAATCCCCGCCGCCTTCATGGGCCGCGCGAGCCAGATGCGGCCGAGCTCCCCGACGAGCGCCGCCGGGGTGCACCCGAACGCCACGGCGTGCACGTGGCCGGGGTGGATGGGCGCGAGCGCGAAGGGGCGGAAGCGGAGGCCGATGTCGTCGACCGTCCCGGCGCCGATGGAGAGGTACGCCGCGCGCGGCCAGGTGACGCCGTCCACCTCCACCTCGATGTCGATCGGGCGCATCAGCCGGGCGAGCAGCGGGCCGCCGGTGAGCGCGGACCACGCCGCCCGCGCGAGAATCCACGCCGCCTTCACCGGCGAGGGCTCCGCGCCTTCGTAGTACACCTCCAGGAAGTTGGAGATGAGCCCGTTCCCGAAGAGGAAGCCGTACTGGGGGGTCTCGCCGGGCACGCAGAGGAGGTTCCGCTCCACTTCGGGGATGGGCGCCCCCGCGTGGTACCGCGCCACCAGCGCCCCGAGGAGCGACGCCGGAGAGCCACGAACGCCGATGCCGCTCGCGACGGTGTTCATCGTGCCGCCGCGCAGGAGCGCGATGCGGGGCAGGGGGTCGGCGCCGTAGGCGCGCATCAACGCGGTGAGCACGACGTGCGCGGTGCCGTCGCCCCCGTTGATGGCGAGCACGTCCACCCCGCGGTCCCGGAAGCGCTTCGCGGCGGTCACGAGCTCGTCGAGGTCCTTCGGCTGGGCGAGCTGCCCGGCTTCCCCGAGCAGGTACGCGAGCTGCCCCGCGATCGCCGGGTAGAGCCGGTTCTGGCGCGATCGCGGGTTGGTGACGACGGCGATTCCGGGCAGGGAGGGCTCCGCGGGGGCCAGATCCGTACCCGGCCGCCCGTTCGTCCGTTATTCCGGCCGGCGTGTCCCGCCCGGTCGTCGCCATCACCTGTGACCGTCGCGCCGGCGGCTCTTCGCCGGCCGGCCCGCGCGTGCGCCCGGCGCGCCCGCAGGTGCAGCTCTACGAGGGGCTCGTCGCCCACGTGCGCGATGCGGGCGCGGTCGCGCTGCTCCTCCCCCCCGGCGACCCCGACGCCGTCGACATGATCCTCGCCCGGGTCGACGCCGTCATCGTCACCGGCGGCGCGTTCGACATCCACCCGTCGCACTACGGCCAGGCCGTGCGCGCCCGCCTCGACCGCGTCGAGGAAGAACGCACCGCCCTCGAGCTCACCCTCGCCCGCGCGGCCGCGGCGCGCGGCGTCCCGCTCCTCGGCATCTGCGGCGGCATGCAGGCGCTCGCGGTCGCGCTTGGCGGCACCCTCGTCCAGGACATCGGCACCGACGTGCCCGGCGCCCTCGAGCACGAGCAGCCGACAGACCCCGCCACCGCCTGGCACCCCCTGCTCGCCGACGCGAAGTGGGCCGCGCTCTTCGGAAACGCAGTGAATTCCACGCACCACCAGGCCGTCGCCGACGCGGGCCCCCTCACCGTCGTCGGGCGCGCGCCCGACGGCGTCACCGAGGCCGTGGCGCTGCCCGGCCACCCCTTCTGCCTGGGCGTGCAGTGGCACCCTGAGCTCCTCGACGGACGGCTCTTCGCCGCCCTGGTGTCTTCATGCGGATGATCCTCGCCCTCGCCCTCGCCTGCGCGCCGCCCCTCGCGTACGCCGCCCCCGACTCGCCCACCCACGGCACCCCCGCCGGGGCGGCCGTCCCCGCGCCTACGACCACGGGCGCGGCCGTCCAGGGTGTCCCCCTCGAAGACCCCAACCTCGCCGCCGGCCTGGCCGCGCTGCGCGAGAAGCGCGCCGACGACGCGATCGCCGCGTTCGACCAGTGCCTCGCCGCCGACCCCGCCCACATCGAGTGCCGGTGGGAAATCGGCTGGGCGTACTGGGTGAAGGGGGACTTCGAGGCCGTCGTCCGCGCGTGGGAGGCCGTCGCCAAGGCCGACCCCACCTACGCGTCCGTCGCGACACAGCTCCCCGCCGCGCGGGGCCAGGTGGAGGTGCGCCGCCTCGCCGCCGCCGCGCGCCAGAAGGCGCCCGCCACCTACACGTCCACCGCCCCCGCCGGCGCCACCGTCCGGCTCCGCGCCGTGGGCGACCTCATGATCGGCACCGCCTTCCCCGAGGGCTACCTGCCCCCGAACGGCGGCGCCGACACCTTCACCGCGGTCAAATCGCTCCTCCAGGACGCCGACGTCACCTTCGGCAACCTCGAGGGCCCCCTCTGCGACCTCGACGCCCCCTCGCAGAAGTGCAAGCCCGACGCCGCGCCGGGGAGCTGCTACGCCTTCCGCACGCCCACCTCGTACATGCGCTGGTACAAAGAGGCCGGCTTCGACGTGATGAGCACCGCGAACAACCACGCGGTCGACTTCGGAGAGCCGTGCCGCGCGCAGACCGAAGCCGCCCTCGACGCCCACGGAATCCTGTACTCCGGGCGCCCCGGCACCATCGCGCGGTGGGAGCAGAACGGCCTGAAGATCGCGCTCATCGGCTTCCACTCCAACCCGTCCGGCCACTGGCTCCTCGATACGCCCACGGCCGACGCGCTGGTGAAGGGCCTCGCCGCCGAGAGCGACGTGGTCATCGTGAGCTTCCACGGCGGCGCGGAGGGCGGCAAGGCCACGCGGGTGCCCGAGGGTCCAGAGAAGTTCTACGGCGAAGATCGTGGGGATCTGCGGATGTTCACGCACGCCGCGGTCGACGCCGGCGCCGATCTCGTGCTCGGCCACGGCCCGCACGTGCTCCGCGGGATGGAGGTCTACAAGGGCCGACTCATCGCGTACTCCCTCGGAAACTTCGCGACGTACGGCCGGTTCAACCTCTCCGGCAACCAGGGCATCGGCGCCATCCTCGAGGTGCAGCTCGCGAAGGACGGCGCGTTCACCGCCGGCCGCGTCCTCGGAACGCGCCAGGCGGGGGAAGGCGTGCCGGTGCCCGACCCGGACAACGCCGCGGCCGACCTCGTGCGCGTGCTCGGCGAGCAGGATTTCCCGGGCACGTCCGTGCGGGTGGCCCGCGACGGGACGATCGCCGCGCCCGCAAAGTAGGCGCGGGCGCCTGCCTCCCGCTGGCCAGGAATCCGCCAACGGGCTGCTCAACCCCTGAACCGAGCCCCGCGGGCGCCGACCTCCCGGTGGCCCGGGAGCGGCGCGAGCCAGGGCGGGCGGGGGGTGGCGCCAAAACGAGAGAGAGCCGACCTTTCGGCCGGCTCTCCATCGGAATCACGCGGGCGGAACCCGCGCGGTCCTACCAGTCGGTGTCGGTGCTCCCACCGTCATCCCCACCGTCGTCTTCGTCACGGCCCTTCTTCTTGACGCCCTTGCGGCGTTCCCACTCGGCCGTCTTGCGGCTGCGCTCTTCGTCGATCGCGGACTCGGTCTGACGCCGGCCGCCGAAGGTGCGCCCACCGGCCGGGCGACCACCGCCGCCGCCGCCGTAGCCACCACCGCCGCCGCCGTAGCCACCACCGCCGCCGCCGGGACCGCCGCCGCCACCACCGTAGCCGCCGCCGCCACCACCGTAGCCGCCGCCGCCACCACCGTAGCCGCCGCCGCCACCACCGCCGTAGCCGCCGCCGGCCGGACGCGGGGGACGATCACCCCCCGAACCACCGCCCGCGCCACCGCCGCTGGGAGCACCGCCGCCA
>CAXNIN010000194.1:0-8546 GCA_964202365.1 Myxococcota bacterium
ATGGTGGCGCGCGACGGCACGCTCACGCTCGTCCCGGAGCCCGCCGCCCCCGCGGAAGCCACCCCCGCGGAACGCTCCGCGCGCGCCGATCTCGCCATCGTCGTGCGGGTGGGCCCGAAGCCGTCCATGAAGGGCCTCGCCGTAGGTGACCGCACCTTCGCCGCCCGCGGAGACACAATCGTCGAAGCCGCGTGCGACGGCCCGCGGATTCCGGTCGCATGAGGGGGGAGAGGGCGTGGGCCTCCCGGCGGCCGGGGGCGGGCGGCAAGCCGTTCCGCCGCGGGTGGCGCCCCGCGGACGGTGTCCCGTGAGGGGGCTCCTCGGCCGCATCCCCCGCCCGTTCGGGCGCCGGTGGCTGCTTTACCAGTCGCGACGCGCCTACACACGCCAGACGCCGGGCGGCCCGCTCCTCGTGTTCCCCGGCGTGCTCGACCCCGTCGCCACCAAGGTGGGCGCGTGGCTCGCCGACGTGTCGGCCGAAGCCGCGCGCCCCGGGGAGACCTGGGTGGACATGGGGTGCGGCACCGGAATCGTAGGGCTCGCGCTCGCGGCGCGGGGCGCGGTCGTCACCTGCGTCGACATCGACCCCGTCGCGGTGCGGAACGCGCGCGCCAACGCCGCGCTCCGCCAGGTGGCGCTCACCGCCGTCGAGAGCGACCTCTTCGCGGCGCTTCCGGTGCCCGCGCCGCACGCCCGCTTCGACCGCGTCGTCTACAACGTGCCGTTCTGGCCGGGCGATCCGACCGCGCCGGACGGCGCGCCGCGCCCCTTCGGCCGGGCGATGTACGCCGGCGCCGACTTCGCCGCGATTCGCGCGTTCGTCGCCGCGTACCCGCCGTATGCCCGCGAGGCGTGGGTGGTGCTCTCCGAGTACGGCGGCGACTTCGCGGGCGCGCGCGCCGCGCTCGGGCCGTGCGCGTGCGTGCGCCGCGAAACGGTCCGCGGCGAGTGGCTCTCCCTGTTCCGCCTGAAACCCCCGCCGCGCGGCGGCGAGGCGCCCCACACAGAGCGCCGGTAGCCCCCGTCACCCGCCGCCGGTAGCGACCGGGCCTCACCTTGGCTACCCTCTGCCGGACGACTGGAGTTCTGCAAGATGCGGGTCGCGCTGATCAGCCCCACGCCGATGGACCACTACAGCCCCTGCATCCGCACGCTCACCGGCTACCTCAAGATGCACGGGCACAGCGTCCGGCAGATTTTCTTGCCGGCCGACACGTACGGCAACCGGTTCAAGACCTCCTGGCGCGGCGACACCTGGTCGCACATCATGCAGATGCCGCAGCCGATGGTGGAAGACCTCGTCGAGCTCGTGAAGGACGCCGACCTCGTCGGGGTCAGCTTCCTCACGGCCATGTTCGACGTCGCGGTGCAGGCCACGCGCGCCATCCAGGCCCGCTACCCCGAGAAGATCATGCTCTGGGGCGGCTTCCACCCCACCACCATGCCGCAGCAGGGCCTCGAGTTCGTGGACTACGTCCACGTCGGCGAAGGCGAGCACAGCTTCCTCGAGCTCGTCGAGCGCCTCGAAGACGGCAAGGACACCAGCGACGTCCGCAACTTCTGGATTCGGAAGCACAACGGCAAGGTGGTCGGCAACCCGCACCGCCCCCTCATCCAGGACCTCGACTCGCTCCCCTACCAGGACTTCGGCTTCGAGGACGACTGGACGTACGACGCCAAGTCCAAGAACCTCGTCCGCCTGGACTGGAACTACTACCGGCAGATCATGCCGACCTACCCCGACCGCAACGGGGAGCTCCGGCCCGCCTACAAGACGATGATCACCCGCGGCTGCCCGCACAAGTGCAGCTACTGCGGCGTGGCGTTCAACCACGACCTCTACAAGGGCCAGAGCTACCTGCGCCGCCGCTCGGTCGAGCACATGATCGGCGAGATCAAGCAGGTCACCCGGCTCCACCCCGAGATCGGCATCGTCCACTTCCAGGACGACGTGTTCTTCTCGACGTCCACGGAAGAAATCCAGAAGTTCTCGGACGTGTGGCAGCGCGAGATCGGCCTCCCCTTCCGCGCCCAGTGCTCGCCGACCACCATCAACGAAGAGAAGTACAAGGCGCTGATCGACGCGGGCCTCTGCTTCACCGAACTCGGCATCCAGACCGGATCCACCGAGACCATGAAGATGTACAAGCGCGGCATGACGAACGAGCAGCTGCTCAAGGCCGTCAACATCATCAGCAAGTACCGGGATCAAATCCAGGTGCCCGACTACCACATGATCCTCGACAACCCGTGGGAGACCACCGAGGACGTGATGAAGGGCCTGCGGCTGCTCTGGACCCTCCCGCCGCCCTACAACCTGCTTCCTTCCTCGCTCATCCCGTACCCGGGCACCGAGTTCTACCACAAGAGCATCGAGGACGGCTTCGTCACCGACGAGTACAACCAGATCTACCGCCGCGGGTTCCACACCCCCAACGGCAGCTACCTGAACTTCCTGTTCTTCATGACGCTGTTCAACAACCTCCCGAAGGAGTTCGTCCAGTTCCTGGCGAACGACCGCTTCGTGCGGGTGTTCAACCAGCGCAAGTACGACTGGTTCTGGGGTCGCGCCTACCAGTACGGCGAGTACGTGCGCCAGGCGCAGAAGCTCTCGACCTTCGCGGTCAAGGGCAAGCTCTTTGAGATCAAGAGCATCCGCGAGCTCAAGCGCGTGGCGAACCAGATCAAGTAGATGTTGCCCGCGCTGCTCGCGCTGGTCCTCCCCGCGAAAGCCGCCGGCTTCCATTTCCTCCGCGCCGAGGCCATCGCCGGCGCGTCCGACGGTGTTCCCGAGGGCGGCGTGGGCGCGTCCGCCATCTCGGACGCCCTCGCCGGGTGGATCACGTTCGGCAGCCCCGCCACCGACGGCCACATCGTGCGGGCGTGGCGCGTGTCATCGAGCGATCTCGGGCCGGTGATCGGCGTCGTTCCCCCGTTGTTCCGCGGGCTCGTGCGGCCCCACGCGCTCCCCTTCGCGCTGCCGTGGCTCCACGCGCACGTCGGGGGCGACGCCGCCACGGGCAAGCTCGTCGAGGCCGACGTGAGCGCGCACACGCTGCTCAACGTCCCCGGCTTCTGGGGCGGAGACCCGCGCCGCGCCTACCTCGGCCCGTCCGCCGGGCTCGGGCTCAACGGCACGTGGTGGGAAGACTGGCGCGCCACCTCCGCGCCCGGCGTGGTGATGACCGGAAAAATAAGGGGCGAAGGCGGACTCCTCGGGGGCGTCACGCTTCGGGACACGTGGTACGCCCAGGGGCGCGCGGTCGCCGGGGTCGACCTCTTCGGCGAGCACGCGTGGAACGTGGGCGTCGGTGCGGTCACCGGCGTGTTCTTGGACCGCGTCGGGGTGCCCGCGGGCCTCGAGGTGCGGGGCCAGGTGGACATCGGCGACGACACGGCGTCGGGTGCCGTGGAGCCCGCGTGGTCCGTGCGCGGCGCGCTCTTCTGGAAGCTCACGCCGCCGTTCCAGACGCGGATCGAGGAAGAGCTCGAGAAGAAGCGCCGCCGGGCCGACGCCCGGTGACGTTCGGGTGACGCCGCCGGGAGCGTAGGCTACGGCCCCCGCATGTGGTCCGTCCTGCTCGCGCTGATCGGCTGCTGCAACTGCGCCGTGCTCCCCGACGACGTGCTCCCGGGCGCCGCGCTGGCGCTCCCGGCCGACGCCGTCATCGGCGACGAGCTCGTGCTCCGCGTCGCGCGCTTCGAGCCCGTGGGCGACTGGGTGGACGAGGACGCGCCCGGCCTCCGCCTCCGCGTCACCGTCGGCGACACCCGCCGCGACATGGTGCTCCCCGGCGGGGTCGGGCCCGTCACCCAGGAAGTGTCGCTCGGGGCGTGGGACGGCGGGCCGCTCCGGTGGTCGGCCGACGGCGACGCCGCCGGGTGGGAGGCCGCGGCGTCCATCCGTATCGACCCCGCCGCCGCCGGCGTCCCTGTTCTCGGCACGTACGACGCCGACAGCGCCTCGATCCAGACCACCGACCACGCCTGGGTGGGCTTCGACGGCCCGTACGAAGGCACCCACCCGCTCTTCGAGGTGATCACCGCCAACGGGATGATCGGGCCGCTGAACGACGCGCCGTACCTCCTCTCGCCCATGCCGCTCGCCTTCTCGACCGAGGGCGGCGCGGTGCAGCGCGAGCGGGTGCTCGACGAGGAGCCGTGGGTGCTCGCGGCGTCCTGGGCCGAGGCCGATCGCGAGGGGCGCGTGGCCCCGGATGGCGGACAGGGCGATTACCTCCTGGGCGCGCCGGACGACTACGTCTTCGTCGATCACGACGTTTCGGGCGGCGCCCGCGTCACGTTCGAGGCCGAGGTCGACGGAACGTGGTGGTCGTCCACCAACGGACTCTCCACGCGCGACGGCCTCACCGACGCGCGCTCCGGCGGGCTCGGGCGCACGTGTATCGAGCTCCCCCCCGGCGCGGACCACACGCAGGTCACCGCGCTCCGCGTCGTCTCCCACACCGACGCGGGCGCCGTCTCCGCGCGCTGGTTCCGCTACGATCCGACCACCTTCGCGCCGATCGAGCTCGGCGCCGCCACGGCGGTCGCGTTCGCGGCGGGCGGCTCCGCCGAGCTGCGGTGAGGCCCGGTAGCGCGCGGCACCCCGGTCCGCGCTGGCTCGCGGCGCTCCCCGGCCTCCGAGAGGTCCGCGCCCGCCCCTCCCCACCCCGGTAGCCCAGACCCGGACACGCAGGCGTACGCCGCCGGCCCGGAGGCGTTACGGGGGCAAGTCCGCACCGGAGACGAATTGACCCGTCACCTCTCCGAAGTCGAGCGTCGCGCGCAGATCCTGCGGGCGGCGCGCGCCATCTTCATCGAGCGTGGCTACCTCGCCGCGCGCGTCGAGGACGTCGCGAAGCGCGCCAACCTCTCGAAGGGGGCGGTCTACTTCTACTTCGAGAGCAAGCGCGCCATCTTCGACGCCCTCGTCGAAGAAGAGCACGCCGTCACCATCAGCTTCCTCGAAGAGGCGGACCGCGACACCCGCCCCGCCGCCGTGAAGCTCGTGGACCTCGGCAGGAAGTACCTCGACTACTTCGCGGGGCTCAAGACGCCCCCGCGCTTCTTCCTGCTCATGAGCGAGATGGCCATTCGCGACGAAGACATCCGCAAGCGGGTGAACGCGATTCACATCCGCTTCGTCGAGAAGATCGCGGCGGTGGTGCAGCAGGGCGTGGACGAAGGTACGTTCGAGGCCTACGATCCGCTCGCGGTCGGCCTCTTCCTCAAGGCGCTCATCGACGGCCTCGCCGGTCAGAGCGCGGTCGGCGTGCGCCCCGATGTCGAACGCCTCACGACGGACGGCGTCCGTCTCCTCCTGACGGGGCTGCTGCCGAAGCAGCCCGCGGTGCACGCACATGCCGGTTGAACTGTGGCAAGCCAAGGCCGTCCGCTACAGCCGCCTCCGCTGGATCGGCGTCGCGTACTTCTGTCTCGCCGTGCCGAACCTCGTCGCCGCCATCGCCGCGGTCGCGACGGACCGCGCCTCGGGCGGGCTCATCGCCATCAGCCTCTTCGCAACGGGCCTCTCGCTCGGGAGCTTCGGCACCAACGACGACGCCGCGCTCCACGCCATGGCCGACCTCGCCCGCCGCGACGCCCTTCCGGCCAACCTCGCCGCGGAGTACGCCGCCGAACGCAAGAAGCGTCCCGCGCGCATCCCCACCGTGCACGACCACCCCACGGCGTCCATTGTTGTGCCGGCGGTGGCGAGCCTCGCCCTCTCGCTCGCGCTCTACCGCGTGGCGACCGCCTGGAGTCTCCTCCCGTGAGCAGGCTCGCCTTCGTCGGCCTCGATCGCCAGATCTACCTCACCGACACGAGCGGTGCGGAGCCCGTGTCGCTCACGGCGCCGCTCCCGCGCACCGGCGGGGGCTGGGCGATGGTGCAGCGCCCGCAGGAAGCGTGGTCGTGGCCCACGTGGTCGCCCGACGGCGAGTGGATCGGCGCGTTTTCGGTCGAGGGGGGCGACGAGGAGTCGGGGCCGGTGCGTGTGGTGACGCTCGCGATCGACGGCGTGCGCCAGGTGGAATGGGCGCACATCCCCAACATGTCGCCGATCTACCTCCAGTGGCACCCGAGCGGGGAAGCGATGTCGGTGCTGCTCCAGCAGGGCGCGGAGCTCGTGCTCTCGCTGCTCCGGAAGGAGCGCCTCGGGCAGGTTCGGCCGATTGAGCAGGGCGTCCCTCTGTTCTTCAACTGGACCCCCTCCGGCGACCGCGTGCTCATCCACGTTGGCCACACCGAAGATCCGAACGGCCGCCTCATGTTGCGCGATCCGATGGGCGACGGCGAGGATGTGCTCTACGACCGCGCGCCGGGCAGCTTCTGCGCGCCGGTGTTCCCCGGCGACCGCGCGGTGGTGGCCCTCCGCAAGCCCGATGGCTCCTCGGAGGTCGTGGCCTGCGCGCCCGACGGCACCGATCCCGTCTCGCTCCTCGAGCGCCGCGGCCTCGTCGCCGTGCTCCCCGCGCCGGACGGCTCGCCGTGGCTCGCCGTCGCGTGCGCCCCGAAGGGCGAGAGCACGCCGTACCGCGGCATCGACCTCGTGAACGTCGAGACGCGCGAGACGCGCCCGCTCACCACGTCGGACTGCCTCGCGTTCTTCTGGTCGCCGACCGCGGAGTACATCCTGTACGCGGTGGTCGACTCCGACGCGAACTGCCTGTTCTGGCACAAGGTGGATGTCGCGACGGGCGAAACCCTGCCCCTCGGGAGCTTCTGGCCCACGCGGGACATCCTGTTCTTCCTGCACTTCTTCGACCAGTACGCCCAGAGCCACTCGCTCATCTCGCCGGACGGGCGCTACATCGTGTTCGCGGGCTACCCCGCCGGCGGCGGGCAGGCCGACCTCTCGAGCCCGCCCCGCATCTACCTCAAGGACGTGACGGATCCCACGCGCGCGGCCGAGCCCGTCGCGCGCGGCTCCTTCGCGGTGTTCGCGAACCGGCCGTGAGACACTCGCCGATCACCGAGTTCGCGCTGCTCGCGCGTTTGCCCGACGACGCCCTCGATCTCGAGCGGCTCGTGCTCTCCGTGGCGCGTCTCGGCACCCCGAACCTCGACACCGAAGCGGTCCGTCGCGATCTCGACCGCCTCGCGGACCGCGTCGCCGACGACGTCTCGCCGTCCGCCCCGCCCGACCGCCTCGCCGCCGCCCTCGGCCGGGCGATCGGCGGCACCCTCGGCTTCCGCGGTGATCCCGAGGCCTTCGGCTCGCCCGAGGCGAGCTACCTCGACCACGTGATCGCCCGGCGCACCGGCTTGCCCATCCTCCTCGCGATCGTGTGGATGCGCATCGGCGCGCGCGTCGGCGTGCCGATCTCCGGCATCGGCTACCCCGGCCACTTCCTCGCCCGGCTCGAGCTCCCGGGCGCGCCGCTCTACGTCGACCCCTTCTCCGGCGGTGCGCCCGTCGAAGCGTCCGACCTCCTCGCGCGCCTGCCGCCCTCCGCGCCGCGCGCGCTGCTCGACCCTTCGCCCACTCGCGCGATCGTCACGCGGGTGCTCACCAACCTCAAGCACCTCCACATCGACCGCGGCGACAACGGCGCCGGCCTGGCCGTGGTCGATCGCCTGCTCCTCCTCGGCGGGGAGGTGCCCGCCGAGCTCCGCGATCGCGGGCTCCTCCTGCTCCGGCTCGCCCGCAACGCCGAAGGCGCGCGCGACCTCGAGCGATACATCTCGCTCGCCCCGGACGCCGCCGACCGGAGCGCGGTCGAAGCCGTGCTCGCCCGGGCCCGCCGCGGCTGAGCCCCGCCCGATACACGGGCGCGTCTCGACACAGATGTATCACCGCACCGACACACGCCGAACGTGCGGCTTGTGAGCACGTGAACCCCGCGGCTCACTCTTGACCCGGCAAGAGCTGACTGATACATGCGACGCAGGAGTGATACATCCATGGCTCTCTTCGACAGCTTCGCGTCCCGCCTCTCCCGCCCCGCCGGGCGCATGCTCGACGCCCCCATCCGCGACATCGTCCACGAGCTCCTCAACGAGCACGGCTACGCGAGCCCCGCCGAGGTGCAGGCGCTGCGCGACGAGCTCCGCGGCCTCCGCGGTCGGGTCGACGGCCTCGATCGCAAGGTCACCGAGCTCGCCGGCATCGCGGACGCCGCCCGCGCCGAAGCCTCGGCCGCCCGCGCCGCCGCGGCTTCCCCCGCGCCCCACGAGCACGCCGTCCCGGCCCACGAGCACGCGGTGCCCACGCACGAACACGCCCCCGATGCGCGCATCGCCGCGCTCGAAGCGCGGATCGCCGAGCTCGAGGCCCGCCCCGCCGCGGTCTCCGCCGCCGCCGAGGCCCCCGCGCCCGCGCCGGCCGTGGCCCCCGCGGCCGCGGTGCCGGCGCCCCTCTCCGCCGACACCCGCGGCGGCTGCAAGGTGCCCGGCTGCGACGAGGCCCTCCGCTCCAAGGGCTTCTGCTCGGCGCACTACCAGCAGTGGCGCCGCGGCACCCTGCGCGGCTTCGTCACCCTCGATGGCCTCGTCGAGCTCGACGAGGAGTCCCTCACCCTCCCCGCGGTCTACGCCGGCGG
>CAXNIN010000195.1:0-8462 GCA_964202365.1 Myxococcota bacterium
GACGAGCGGCCGCGGCGCGAGGCGCTCGGTGCGGGGGGCGCGGCGGTGCGTCGCGAAGTCGTAGACCGGGAGGTCGACCGGGCGGCCTTCCCGCAACGCGTCGAGGTGGGCGGCGAGGCCCGCCGTGTCGAGGCTGTCGGGGTGGTCGAAGTTGGTGGAGGCGTCGGCGTCGAAGTAGTAGCGGTCGTGCGTGACGAGCGCCGCGCCGACCCGCGCGGCGGCGCGCTCCGCGAGCGTGGTCTTGCCGGACGCCGTGCCGCCCGCGATGCCCACGACGAACGGCCGGGCGCTCATGTCGGTCCCACGCGCAGGACGGCGTCGATCTTTCCGCCGGGGTGGGCTTCGATGGCGGGGGCGTCCACCTGGCCCTTGAGGGTGCCGGTGGCTTCGAGCACGAGGCGATCCCGCGCGCGGATCTTGCCCGAGGCGGTGCCCGCGACGATGAGCACGGCGGCGTCGATCTCGCCGTCGACCACGCCGGGGGCGCCGATCTCCAGCGTGTCTTCCGTGAAGATGCGGCCCTTGAACGTTCCGTCCACCCGGACGCGCCCCTCGAAGGAGAGGTCGCCCCCGAACTGGGCGCCGCGCCCGAGCAGCGCCGCGAGGGGACGCGCCGGGGGGCGCGTCATCCCTTGAGCCGGCCGACGAGGCGCTCGAGCTCTTCGGCGTCGCCGTAGTCGATCACGATGCGCCCGCCGCTCTTGCCCTTGGGCTTCAGGAGCACGCGGCTCCCGAGCGAGCGGGTGAGCGAATCGGCGAGGCGGGTGAGCCCGCGGTCGGGCTTGCGCGCGGCCGCCACCGGCTTCTTGAGGCCACGCACGAGCTGCTCCGTGGCGCGCACGGACAGCTCGCGGGTGACGACGGTGGCCAGGGCGACGGCGAACTGCTCGGGATCTTCCACCGCGAGCAGCGCGCGCGCGTGCCCGGCGGAGATGCGCCCCTGCTTCAGCGCGTCGAGCCCGGCCGGCGGGAGCTTGAGCAGGCGCAGGGCGTTCGCGACCGTGGCGCGGTCCTTCCCGACGCGCTGGGCGACCTGTTCCTGCGTGTGGCCGTACTGCTGCACGAGGCGCTGGTACCCGACGGCGGCTTCGACGGGATCGAGGTCTTCCCGCTGAAGGTTCTCGATGAGCGCGAGCTCGAGCTGCTCGACGAGGCTCGGCGGCGCGCCGCGCACGTACACCGGCACGCGTTCGAGCCCGGCCATCCGCGCGGCCCGCCAGCGGCGCTCGCCGGCGATGAGCACGTAGCCGTCGCCTTCGCGGCGGGCGGCGAGCGGCGTGAGGATGCCGTGCTCGCGGATGGACGCGGAGAGCGAGGCGAGCGCGGTCGGATCGAAGGTTTCGCGCGGCTGTTCGGGGTTGGGCCGCAGGGCGTCGACCGAGAGGTGCACGAGCGAATCCGCCGGCGGAGCGCCAGGCGCGGCTTCGCGCGTGTCGGTGGACAGCAGCGCGGCCAGGCCACGCCCGAGCCCGCCGCGGCCCTTGATCTCGCTCATCCGACGGCCGCGGCGCGGCCCGAGGCGACGCGGCGCGCGAGCTCGCCGGCGAGTGTCGTGTAGGCGACCGCGGCCTTGGACGTGGGCTCGTAGGCGAAGATGGTCTTCCCGAAGCTGGGGGCCTCGGCGAGGCGCACGGCGCGGGGAATCACGGTTTCGAACACCTCGGACCCGAACACGGAGCGCGCCTGCTGCTCGACTTCACGGCAGAGGTTGGTGCGGGCGTCGTGCATGGTGAGCACGATGCCTTCGCGCACGAGCCGCGGGTTCGGGCCGCGCCGCACCGCGGAGACGGTGCGGATGAGCTCGCCGAGGCCCTCCATCGCGTAGTACTCGGCCTGCAGGGGCACGAGCACGCTGTCCGCCGCGACGAGGGCGTTGAGCGTGAGCAGACCGAGCGACGGCGGGCAGTCGACGATGACGTATTCGTAGGGCTTGGGGAGATCCGCGAGCGCGATCGCGAGGCGACGTTCACGGTTGGGAACGTTCACGAGCTCGACCTCGACGCCGACCAGCGCGGGGGTGGCCGGGCAGAGATCCAGCCCTTCCTGGGCGGACTTCACGATGGTGTGGCTGGTGGGGCTCAAGCCGAGGATCGCCTCGGCGATGCCGTTTTCCACCGAGTCGCGCGGGAAGCCGAGGCCGCTCGACGCGTTGCCCTGCGGGTCGAGATCCACCAGGAGGGTGGGCCGCCCGGCGAGGGCGAGGGCCGCGGCGAGGTTCACGGCGGTGGTGGTCTTTCCGACGCCACCCTTCTGGTTGGAGACGGCGATGATGCGCGGCATTGTGTTGTTCCAAGGCTGGAAGTCAGGCACACGGCACCGAGGGGAAACGGCGCGCGGGGCCCGGAGGGGCGGCAAGAGGCCTTGCCATGTCAATCCTAACAGACAGAACCGCGTCCGTCACGCGTAGATGCGCGTTGGAACGGGCCCCGCGGCGCCACGCGGCGCGAATTCGGCCGCGCGGCGGGCGGGTGTTCCACGTGGAACGCTCCGGCGCGCGGCGCACGGGGCGCGATCGCGCGAGTATGGCCGTAAATATATAATATTACGTTGTTTTTAACCACGCGCCACCGCCGGCTCCCCCGGCTCGCGACGCCGCCTGCCGCCGCCGGGAGGCCCGCGCCCGAGCGTCGAACACCCATCCAAGACCGGGCCGAACCCTTGACGCGCCCGCGCCGATCCGCCTACAGACCACACACCGAGGCTCCCATGCGCACCCTGCCCCTCTTCCTGCTGCTCGCCGCCTGCTCCAGCACCGACGACGGCGCGGCCAAGGCCGGCGACGACACCGCGAGCGCCGACACCGACGCGGACACCGACGCGGACACCGGAAAGGGCGAGGATACGAGCAAGGAAGGCGACACGGACACGGACGCCGATACCGACTCGGATACCGACGCCGATACCGACACGGACACGGACACCGACCCGCCCGCCCCGGCCGCCTACACCGGCTACCTCGGCCCCACGCGCATCGCGCTGCTCGTGGACGGCGCGACCGGGTCCGGGCTCAACCCGTCGAGCGTGGTTCTGTACGATCCGGCGACCGGCACCAGCAGCACCGTGAGCGGCCTGACCGTGCGCGGCGACGCCATCGTCGACTGTGCGGGCGACGCCGTGTTCGTGCTCGAGTCGCGCGGCGCGGAAGGCCTCACCGACCGCATCCTGCGCGTGGACCCGACCGCCGCGACCTACGCGGAGTGGAACCTCGGGAGCAACTTCCAGCCGCGCGACGTGGCGCTCGTGCTCGACGAGTACTGGGTGGCGAACTGGGGCAAATCCCGGTTGTCGACCTTCGACGCCGACGGGACGGCCGGGCCCTTCTTCTCGCTCGACGCCTACGCCGACGCCGACGGCATCCCCGAGGCGAACGGCATCTTCGTGTCGGGGCCGACGGCCTACGTGACCCTCGCGCGGCAGAGCGCGGACGGCACGCGGAACGGCGCGAAGGTGCTGGAGATCGCGCTGGATTCGAAGACGGTGACGCGCTCGGCCGACCTCGCGGGGAGCTACCCGAGCGGCAAGATGCTCGGCTCCGCCGACGCCCTCTTCGTGCACCTGCGGTCGACCCCTTCCCCCGACGGCTCGCTCGCGACCGACGGCGGCGTCGAGCGCGTGGAGACCGCCGGGTTCACGTCGGAGGGCCTCTTCGTGGAGGACGCCACCGCCGCCAACCGCCAGACCGCGGCCTCGCTCGACCCTTTCCAGTTCGCCGCGTGGTTCGGGCGCACCAACTCGAGCGGCGCCGCCGAGGTGGCGGCGGTGGCCCTGCTCGACGGAACGCCGCTCCAGACGTGGCCCGTAGCCGACCAGGTGACCGGGATCGGCGCGGCGGACGGCACGTTGTGGACGGCGGAGACGCCGTTCACGGGCGGCAGCAGCGCGCTCGTGGGGCGGGTGCCTCTCGACGGCACGGAGACGACGCGGGTGGCGCAGAGCGGCGTGATCCGCGGGTTCGCGATCTGCGTGCAGAGCTCCGAGCCCGTGGTGGACACGGGGACGCCGCCGGAGTGAGCCGCGGCGGCCGGCCTACCAGCCCGCGACGCGCGCGCAGATTGCCGCGTCGACCGCCCGAGGGTCGATGTCGGCGCCGCGCTCGCGCGCCATGCTCGTCATCACCGTGGCGTCGAAACCACAGGGGTTGATCCTCGCGAAGTAGCCGAGGTCGGGGTTCACGTTGAGCGCGAGCCCGTGGTAGGTGACCCACCGCCGGCACGCGATGCCGATGCTGCCGAGCTTGCGGCCGGCGTGCCAGACGCCCGTGTTGCGCGGGTCGCGACCGGCGGCGAGGCCGAACTCGGCGCACACCGCGATCATCAGATCCTCGAGGCGGTGCATGTGCGCGTGGAGGTCGCGTTTGTCGCCTTCGAGCAGGAGGATCGGGTACGCCACCACCTGGCCGGGCCCGTGCCAGGTGACGTCCCCGCCGCGCTCGACCTCCACCACCGGCACGTCGCCCGGGGCGAGGACGTTCGCCGCGGCGTCGCGACGGCGGCCCAGGGTGTAGACGGGGTCGTGCTCGCAGACGATCACGGTGTCGCAGATGTCGCCGCGGGCGCGCCTCTCGACGAGATCCTTCTGGAGGGCCCAGGCGTCGCCGTAGGCGATGCGCCCGAGCGCCATCACCCCGGCCATACGACCTCGGCGACGCGCGCCGCGACTTCGTCCGGCGTGCCGCGGGCGTCGATGCGGGCGACCCGCCAGCCGCGGGCCTCGACGGCGACCACCGCGCGGTCGTAGGCGGCGGCGATCTCTTCCAGGCGCTCGAGCGACTCGAAGCGCTCGCGTTCGCCCCCGCGGGCGAGGATGCGCGCGAGGCAGGTTTCCGGGGCGAGATCGAGCACGACCGTGAGGTCGGGTGCGGGGAAGTCGGCGTTGAGCGCCATCACCTTGTCCATGCCGAGCGCGAGGGACTGGTAGGCGAGCGACGAGAGCGCGTAGCGGTCGGAGATGACGACGGCGTCGCGCGCGCGGGCGGGGAGCACGACGCGATCGAGGTGATCGCGGCGGTCGGCCGCGAACAGGTAGGGGAGCACCCCTTCGCCGATGGTGGTGTCCGCGAGGGCCTGGCGCAGGAGCCGCCCAACGGGCCCCGGCGACGGCTCGCGCGTGCACACGACCTCGCGCCCGGGCGAACGAACGCCCCACGCGGCGCGAAGCCGCTCGACCTGGGTAGTGCCGCCGGAGCCGTCGAGCCCCTCAATCGTCAGGAACACGCCGGCGGACCTAACCCGCGCGCGGCCGACGCGGCGGTGCGGGACGCCTCTCGCGCATCGTGCGGAGCGCCCGTGTGTGGGGGCTCCCACCGCGTCGCGCCTTCGTTGCAGGGAATTGACGGTGAGCGGCGCCGCGCCGAGCGACACTGCTCGCGCTCGAGGTCGAAGATGCTCCTTCTCGTCTCGGCGGCCCTCGCCGCCACCCCGCCGACGGATCTGCTTGCCGCGGTGGAAGCCCACCTCGAACATGGAGAAGGTTGTCTCACGCCGCTCGTGAACGAGCTCCGCGAGCGCGCCGACGAGCTGAGCCCCGAAGAGCGCGCCCGCGCCGCGCGCCTGCTGACCCCCTGGAAGGCCGACCTCCTCGCACCCGTCAAGCCCCTCCGCGAGACGCCGCCGCCCCCCGCCGGCACCCCCACCGAGCCCTGCTTCTCCATCGGCGAGAACCGCATCACGAGCGAACACTTCGCCGTGGAGTGGGACGGCAACACCATCTCCGAGGCGACCGCCGAGAGCTTCCTCGAATCCCTCGAAGACGGCTACCGGGTGGAAGTGCAGGAGCTCGGCTGGAAAGCCCCGCTCCAGGGCGACGACTACCTGATGCTGGCCTACGTCCAGAGCGGCAACTACCAGGGCGCCTACACCACCGTGGAGTACTGCGGCAGCGGCTACGTTCCCTATGTTGTCGCCTACGCCGGCTCGTTCTCCAGCCGCTCCTGGGCCGAGACGATGGCGGTGCACGAGTTCAACCACGCCATCCAGTTCGGCTACGGCTTCGCGTGGGAGTTCTGGTGGTGGGAGGCCACGGCCACCTACATCGAGAGCCAGGTGTACCCCACCAACGACTGGTGGGCCTACTATGTGGCGGGCTACACCGACAATCCGTACCTGGCGTTCAACGCCTCGGATCAAGACGACGACGACATCTTCTGGCACATGTACGGCATGGCCATCTGGGCCACCTACGTGCACGAGTACCTCGGCGGGCACGACACCATTCTCGCCACGTGGGAGGCCGCCGACAGCGAGCGCGGCACCTACACGTTCGGCATGCAGGAAGCCTTCGAGGAGATCGGCCTGGACTTCGAGTCCGCCTACGTCGACTTCATCGCGAAGAACGTCGTGATGGACTACGAGGCCCAGAACAAGCTCCCGAACGTGGACGAGCGCTCGCGCATCGACGAGCTCCCGGCCTCCGAAGAGGTGGACGGCAACACGCGGCCCCAGGGCTACGGCCAGACCTACACGCGCATCGAGGCGGGCGCCGGCGAGGGCGACCTGCTCGTGACGTTCGCGGGCGAGGACAACGTGAACTGGTCCGTCCAGCTCGTGGAGTTCGACCGCACCAACGTTCTGCGCGTGGTGGCCGCCGACATGGTGGACGGCGCCGGCACCGTCACGCTCCCCGACTTCGGCGCGGAGGACGTGATGCTCGTGGTGTCGCCGCTGACCGCGGACGACACGAAATACGACTACTCCTTCTCGGCGGAGATCGTGGAGACCCCCGAAGTCGACACCGGCGACGCGCTCGTCGACGGCGGCGGTAACGTGGACGGCGGCGGCGAGACCCCCGGCGGCTGCGGGTGCGACACGGGCGGCACCACCGGCGCGGTTGGCGTGGGCGTGCTCCTCGGCCTCGCGGCGGTGGCGCGGCGGCGTCGGTAAAGCGGACCGCGGCGGCCGGAAGTCCGACCGCCGCAGTCTCTTCGAAGGGCGCCGCGGGGGGCGGGCCCCCCGCCCCAAGACTCCCTACCCGTTCATCACGTGGACAGCCTCGCCGAGCGCGTGCTTGGCGGCTTCCATGATGCCCTCGCCGAGGGTGGGGTGCGGGTGGATCGCGAGGCTCAAATCGAGCAGTTCGCAGTCCATCTCCACGGCGAGCACGCACTCGCTGATGAGATCGCTCGCGTGCGGGCCGCAGATGGTGACGCCGAGGATGCGGTTGTCGGCGGCGTCGGCGATGACCTTCACGAAGCCGTCGGTTTCGTTGGTGGTGAGCGCGCGGCCCACCGCCGCGAACGGCACCTTGCCGACCTTGATCGTGTAGCCCTTGGCCTTGGCCTCGTGCTCCATGAGCCCGGCGGTGGCGATCTCGGGGTCGGTGAAGACGACGGCGGGCACGGTCTTGGCGTCGTTGTAGACGTGGTGGCCGGCGATCACCTCGGCGACGACCTCGCCGTCGTGCGTGGCCTTGTGAGCGAGCATCAGGCCGGTGGTGCAGTCGCCGATGGCGTACACGCCGGGCACGGACGTCTTGAGCTGCTTGTCCGTTTGGATGAAGCGGCCCTCCATCGCCACGCCGACGTTCTCGAGGCCAATGGCGTCCGTGTTGGGGCGACGGCCGACGGTGACGAGGATGTACTCGGCTTCCAACGTCTGCTCGCCCGCCGCCGTCTTGTAGCGGAGGAGCGCGCCGGCGCCGGTGTCTTCCCACCCCTGCGCGGCCGCGCGCGTGTGGATGGTGACGCCGGCCTTCTTGAGCTTCCGGTCGATGAGCTTGACGACGTCGGTGTCGAAGCCGGGGAGGATCTGGTCGGCCATCTCGATGACCGTGACCTTCGTGCCGAGCTTCGCGTACACGCCGCCGAGCTCCAGCCCGATGTACCCGCCGCCGATGACCGCGAGGGACGTCGGAATCGTCGGGAGCGCGAGACCCTTCGTGGAGTCGAGGATGCGCGTGTCCGCGAAGGAGAAGCCCGGGATTTCGATGGGGCGCGAGCCGGTGGCGATGACCACGTGGTCGGCCTCGAAGCGGCGGGGGCCCTCGGAAGTCAACACTTCCAGCGTGCGGGGGCCGACGAACCGCGCTTCGCCCTGCACCATGTCGACCTTGTTGCCCTTGAGCAACGTGCGCACGCCGCCGGTGAGGCGGTTCACGACGGACTGCTTCCAGGCCTGGAGCTTGGCCATGTTCATGGCGAAGGAGCCGGTGATCTCGATGCCCATCGCGTCGGCGTGCTGGACCTCTTCGAGGCGCTTGGCGGCCGTGATGAGCGCCTTCGACGGGATGCACCCGACGTTGAGGCAGACGCCGCCCCAATACTCGCGCTCGATCACGAGCGTCTTGACGCCGAGCTGACCGAGGCGGATCGCGCAGGGGTAGCCGCCGGGGCCGGCGCCGAGGACGATCGCCGTGTACTTCGTGGTCTCCATCAGGACTCCGAGAGGGGGGCCGATCTAACCCGAACGCGGCCGGAGCGCGGGGTTCTCGCCGATCGGTTTGGGGCGGGGGGTGCCCCCCCGCAACGC
>CAXNIN010000196.1:0-8431 GCA_964202365.1 Myxococcota bacterium
CCCGGCGCGCCGCTCACGGCGCCGTGGGTGATCATGTACACGTCCGGCTCCACTGGGCGGCCGAAGGGCGCGTTGCTCACGCACGGGCAGCTCCATTGGAACTCCCTCAACACGTGGTTCGCGTGTGATCTCCGCGCGGACGACGCCACGTTGACCTTCACACCCCTCTTTCACACGGGCGGACTGAACTGCCTCACGACGCCCCTGCTGCACCGCGGCGGGCGCGTCGTGCTCACCACGGGTTTTGAGCCCGCCGAAGCGCTCGCGCTCATCGCCGCGGAGCGCTGCACGGTGCTCATGGGTGTGCCGACCATCTTCCAGATGATGGCGGACCACGCCGCCTTCGCCGAAACGGATCTCTCCTGCGTGCGGGACGCCCTGGTGGGCGGCGCGGCGCTGCCGATGCCGCTGCTGGAGCGCTACCGCGAGCGCAACATCCCGCTTCGTCAGGGGTTCGGCCTCACCGAAGTGGGCCCCAACTGCTTCTCGCTCCCGCCCGGAGACATCGACCGCAAGGCGGGCACCGTGGGCCTTCCCATCCACCACGTCGCGGCGAAGCTCGTCCGGCCGGACGGCGCCGAGTGCGTCGTCGACGAGCCGGGAGAGCTGCTCCTTCACGGGCCCGCCGTGTTCGGCGGGTACTGGGAAGATCCGGCCGCCACGGAGAAGTCCATGGTGGACGGCTGGTTCCGCACCGGCGACATGCTCTCGCGCGACGCCGAAGGCTACTTCCGCGTGCGCGGGCGCATCAAGGAAATGTTCATCTCCGGCGGCGAGAACGTGTACCCGCCCGAGGTGGAAGCCGTGATTCACGCGCTCCCGGGCGTCGCTGCCGCGGCCGTCATCGGCGTGCCCGACCCCAAGTGGGGCGAAGTGGGCATGGCCTGGGTGGAACCCCAGCCGGGCCACACCGTCTCCGAAGACGACGTGCGCGCCTGGGTCGCGCCTCGCCTCGCCCGCTTCAAGCAGCCTCGGCACGTGCGCGTCCTCGCGACGCTCCCCCGCACCGCTTCCGGTAAAATCGACCGCGTCACTCTCTCCAAGGAGCTCCCATGATCTTCGCCCTCACGCTCATCGCCTGCGCCCCAGACGACGTCACCGACGAAACCAAGGACACCTCCACGGACACCGCGGGCGACACCTCGGAAGAGCAGGAAGGCCCTGGTGACCTCAGCGGCGCCTGGGTGTCCGAGGGCGACGACATCAGCGCCCTCTTCCAGACCTCGTTCTTCGACTACACCCGCATCGACGCCACCTTCAACACCGACGGCACCTACGTCGTGACGGCGCTCAACGGCGCCGGCGCCACCACGGACTTCACCGGCGCGTTCACGGTGGACGCCACCACGAACCCCGGCACGATCGTGCTCGCCCAAACCGCGCCCTCCGCGGCCGAGTCCCAGGGCATCTGGCAGGTGGTCGACGACGTGCTCACCTACGAGGTCGTGCAGACCACCCCGGACTTCGGCTACGTGCCGCCCACCCCCGAGAGCGGCTTCGGCACCACGAGCGGGCCGAACATCACCGCGGGCGTCAACGTCCAGATCTACCGGCGGCCGTAGTGTTCTGGGTCGCCGCAGCGCTCGCGCAGGACGCCGGGGGGCCTCCCGAGGCGCGCCGGGAAGACGTGATTCCCGCGCCGGACGCTCCGGCGCCCGGGCTGAAGTTCCTCGGGATCGTCAGCCTTCGCACGTCAGGCTCGAACATCACCACCACCAACCCGCTCCTCAACGGGCAGTTGGTGGGCACCCTGGGGGGCATCAACACCACCACCACCCAGGAAGAGGTGGGGCACGCGTCCGAGCAGCGCGTCGGCGCCTTCTTCACGTACACGCCCACCTTGTGGGACGGGCGCCTCTCGCTCGACGCCGCGTTCGAGGTCGACTTCGCCTTCGGCGACGCCGCGTACGGCATCGGCGGGAACACCGGCGGCGGCTTCGGCGCCGACCAGGTGAACCTCCAAACGCGGCGCCTCGGCGCGCGGGCGCGCGTCGCGAAGGACACCTGGCTCGTCGCCGGGCTCCAGTTCGTCGCCGACGGCTCCGTCGACCCCACGCAGGGCCGCCCCGACGACCTCTTCCGGTCTGGAGGGCGGCTGATCTTCTTCGGGTCGGAGGCCGCCGGTCTCTCGGCGTACGGGAAGGTCGGCGAACACGTTCGCTACAAGGCGGGCGCGTACACGCTCTCCGAGCTCGGGCTCTCGACACCCGACGACATCACGCTCTACATGGCGGACGCCGCCTGGTCGCCCGCCTACGCGCACCGAATCGGCGGCCACGTGTGGATGGTGCGCGACCGCGCGGCGGGGTCGGGCGGCACGTTCGGAACGGGGCCGACGAGCGTGCTCTCGGAGATCCAGGGCGGGCCGAGCCTCGACCTCCGGCCGGAAGGCGCCGCCCTCGCGCCCCCGATCGACGCTGACCTCTACTGGGCCGCGCTGGACTACGGCGTGAACGCCGGGCTCGACCGCGGCCGCGTGGGCCTGAGCGCGCTCGCGGTGGCGAACGTCGGGCGGCTCTACATCGAGGACCTGGCGGACCGCGACGTCCTGGGCTTCCTGGGCGACGTCGAGCTCCGCGCGCGCATCGGCGAGGGGGAGGGCAGCGTCGCCCGCCTCGAGGCCCTGTACTCCACCGCGGATGACCCCGGCACCGCCGACTACGAAGGCATCGTGACCGGGAACGCGTACGGCACCGTAGGCGCGTTGCACGGCACCCACGGGTGCCTCCTCCTGTTCCCGGACATCACCGCGATCAACCGTCAGGTCGCGCTCGTGTACGACGCATCCGGGGCGGGCGCGGGCGTCGCCGCCCTCACCGGCGGGGTCGCGTACGATGCGATCCCGAACAAGCTCACCGTGGGCGTGGGCGCCGGGCACGCGCGCGACGCCGCGTTCAACCCGCTCGGCACCGAGCTCAACGCCCGCATCTCGGGCAAGCCGTGGGTTCTCACGGATGTCTCGCTTCGCGGCGCCGTGCTCCTCGGCACGACCCTCCCGGAAGATCCCGTGATCGGCCTCCTCTCCTTCGAATGGCTGGTGATCTGATGCTCAGCGCGCTGCTCTTCTCGCTCGCCGCGGCCGGCGCTCCTCGGTACGCCCTCAAGGGGCCGATCGAGCCCGCCGACATCTGGTCGCCGCTCCCGCGTCAACACGTCACGGTCGACGGCGTGGACATCGCCTATGTCGACAGCGGCGGAGCCGGGCAGCCCCTCGTCTTCATCCACGGCCTCTCGTCGTGGACATCCTTCTGGGAGTACCAACTGCCCGCCTTCGCCGGGCCGTACCGCGTGCTCGCGCTGGACCTCCCGGGGTACGGTGCTTCGGCGCGGCCGGACGCCCCCTACACGCCGCCCTGGTACGCGGACGTCGTGAGCGCGTGGCTCGACAAGGTGGGTGTCGAGAAGGCCACAATCGTCGGGCACTCGATGGGCGGGCAGATCGCCCTCACGCTCGCGCTCGATCACCCCGAGAAGGTGGAGCGTCTCGTGCTCTCCGCGCCCGCGGGCTTCGAGGGCTTCAACGCCGGAGCCGCGAAGTTCATGAAGGACTTCTGGACCGAGCGGCGCGCGATGCAGACCACGGAGGAGCAGGTGCGCGCGAACTTCGTGACGCAGGTGTTCAATCGTCGGGATGCGGGCGTTGAACGGCTCATCGAGGAGCGTGTTCGGCTTGGCCTCTCCGCGTCGTTCGGCGGGACGAGCGTCGCCGTCGCGCGGTCGGTTGCGGGGATGTTGGATTACCCGGTGCGCGACAGGCTGAGCAAGATCACCGCGCCCACGCTCGTGGTGTACGGCACGGCCGACCGCATGATCCCGAACCCGATCTTCACCGGCGGGGCAACCCGCTCGGTGGCTCGCATCGCCGAAGAGCGCGTTGCGGGCGCCAAGGTGGTGATGATCCCCGGGGCCGGTCACACCGTCCACCACGACGCACCCGAACAGTTCAACGCCGCGCTCCAGGAGTTTCTCAAGTGATCGTGCTCCTCGCCGCTGCGGCGCTCGCCACGCCTTCGTTCGACCCCACCACCACCGACGCCGTCTTCGCCGGCGCCGAGGTGTACGACGCCACCGGCTCCATCCAGCTCTGGAGCCGCATCGAGCGCCACGTCGACTCCGACCCCGCGCTGTTCGCCGCCGGCGAGTTCAACACCGTCACCGCCTGGGCCGACAACACGGCGTTCGCTCCGTGGATCGGCACGTGCTTCGGCAGCGGCACGCCCGACGGCTCGGCGTTCCTCCTGCACGAGGGCGTCCGCGCGGCCACCGCGTCGGGCACGCCCATCCTCTTCGTGCCAGGGGCCGGCGACAACGCGAGCCGCGGGTTCGTCACCATGGCCACCCGGATGGACCTCTCCGGGCGGCCCGTCTACGCGCTCACGTTCTCGCACCCCCACGGGGACGTCTTCGAGCAAGCCGAGATCATCGCCGACGCCATCGCGCGCATCCGGGAGCGCACCGGCGCCCCCGAAGTCGACGTCGTGTCGCACTCCAAGGGCGGGATCTCCGTCGCGATCTACCTCTCCCACCACGCCGCGGCGGATTGGGGAGACACCCGGTACGAAGCCGTGGGCACGCACTACCGCGGCGACGTGCGCCGCGCCGTCTTCATCGCGACGCCGCTCGGCGGCATCGACACAGGCTACCGGTGGCCCTTGGCCAACCTCATCGGCACCTCCGCCGACACCGCCTACGCGCCCTCTTCTTGGCGCACGTACTACCCGTACACCACGAGCGTTCCTGGCATCGCGACGGATCTGCGCGAGCAGGACTTCCTGCCGTCCAGCGGCGACCTCTTCCCCGGGCAGCGCCAGCTCCTGCTCCGCCAGGACTACGCGGTGCCTGGAAGCCTCCCGTGGCTCGGCGCCTACGCGCTCCAGCCCGACTGGTACACCACGTACGAAGGCGGCTACGGCTACTACTCCTACTCGGACGGCATCGACGCCGCGATCGAAGCCGGCGGCAACGTGATCGACCGCGTCACGGCCACGGGGGTAGACCCCTCGGTGGACCTCTACGTGCTCGCCGGGCAGAACCCGCTCATGCCCAACGGTACGGAGGATCTCCTCGTCTCCTTCTTCGGAGCAGAGTGGGTGGACATCGCGACCGCCGGTGTGGACGTGTGGTCCTCGCTCGTCGCGGACGCCACGGGAGACGGCCTCATTTCCGCTGGCATCACCGACGACGAAGTGCACGGCCTCTCCTCGGGCGACCTCATCCTCGGCGAGATCAGCGGGCCGAGCGACGGCCTCGTGTTCGTCACGAGCGCCACGGCGGGCGACCGCCTCACCGCGCGCGGCGCCGAGGTCGTCGAGACCTACGTGGCCAATCTCTCGCACCTCGACCTCCTGTACGCGAGCCCGATCACCGGCAGCCTCCTCATCGCGGAGGCCGAGGCCGACCCGCTTGAGAACCGCTGGATGGCGGCCGTGGGCGCCCGGTACATCGAGGCCGACACGCTCGGCTGGGTGGAGCGCGTCCTCGCCGACGAGGTTGTCGACACCGGCGGCGACACGGGTGGTGACACGGACACGGACACCGATACCGATACGGGCGGCGATACCGAGGAAGACACCGACGCGCCGGATGACACCGGGCCGGTCGTCGACACCGACACCGGCGACGACGCCCCCAAGCCCGATGAGGAAGGCTGCGGAGGCGGCTGCGCGGCCCCCGGCCAGCCCGGCGGCGCGGGAACGCTCGCGTTGGCCCTCGCCGGTCGCGCGCTGGCGCGCCGCAGGCGCGCGTAGCGGCGCGCGAAGCCCGCGCGGCCGCAGGTAGCTCGCGCGTAGCCGCGCGCCGCGTCGCGGCCCGCCGCAGCAACACCTCCGACGCTACGCAGGGGGGCGTTGCGGGGGGCTCGCCCCCCGCCCCAAAATCTGAACCTACGGCGTCTCGGGCGTGGAGCTGGGGGCGGTGGGCTCGACCGTGGAAGGCTTCTCCCACACCATCGCGTGCTCAGGGCGCATGGCGCTCACGCCTTCGTCCCACCGCTCGACCGTGGCGCGGGCGACACGCACGAGCCCGGCGGCGGCGGCGGCTTCGTTCATGGCCTGGAAGGTATCGATTCGGCGGCCGGACACCTGGCCGTCGCCGATGACGACGATCACGCGGCCGCTCGGGTCGAGCGCGCGGGCGGCGGCGCGCATCCACTTCACGTTGTCGACCTGCCATGCGGCGGTGGCCGCCTGGCGGTCCACGCGAAACTGGCGACGGGAGCCGATCTCCTGGCGGGGTGAGGCAGGGTCGAGCCCGAGCCACATGTGGCGGAGCTGCTGCATCGCGACGTAGTCGTACACGCCGGGGTAGGGAGGCGAGGTGGCGACGAGGCCGAAGCCGCCGCGATCGCGGAAGTCGCGGGCGTCTTCGCGGTGAACGCGGGCGCGCGCGCCTTCGGGTGCGGCGGTGGCGAGCTCCTCGAGCATGCGGCCGTATTCGCGCGCCTTCTTGTGAAACAACACCGCCGTGGTGCCCGACGGCCGCTTGACCTCGGTGCGGGCGCTCGACGTGTCGCTCTCCCGCAAGCTCGACTTGACGACGATGGCGGAGAACACGGCGCGCAGGAGGGCGTCCTTGCCGATGCCCTCGTGCAGGACGGCCAGCTCGGCGAGCACGTGGGGTTCGTACCACCGGGCGAGATCCTCGGGGATCTCGGGGGGCGGCACGGTGGCGCGCGTGGCCTTCTCGGTGAGGGCGCGCGCCGTGGAGCGCATGGCCGTACGCTCGGCTTCGGTGGTGCGCGTGGTGCGGGCGCGCGCGACGACGCCGGCCACGGGGGAGATGTCGAGCCCGAGCGCGTTGCGCCCGGCGAGCATCGCCTCGATGAGCACGGTGCCGCCGCCGCAGAACGGGTCGAGCAGGGCGCCGGAGCCGAGGGTGACGAGGTCGCGGGCGGCGTCCGGGTGGAGGCCCGCGGGGTAGGTGTGGAAGCCGTGCGTGGCGCGCTCGACGCGGCCGCGGTGGCGGAGAGCACCTTCGAGCACCTTCGCGATCGTCGGGTCGCCGGAGCGCACGGCGTCGCCGGCCCTCTGGCTGCTCCGCTCGCGCTTTCCGTGCTCCCCTCCGGTGAGATCCGCGAGGAGGCCCGCCTCCTCCTCCGCCAGGCGTTGTTTACGCTTTCCCCTACGCTCAGCCACGGTATGCCTCGTCCTGGTCGATCGCGGAGAGCACCCAGTCGTACTCCCCGCCGGTGATGCGGGCGTCGCAATAGCCGCAGACGCCGCTCTCGGACACGTTGTCGAGCGGCGCGCCGCAGCTCGGGCAGTTGTCTACGTGATCCCTCGGCTTCGCGGACTTTCCCGCGCTCCGTAGGAAGGTCCAGTACTCGGAGAAGATGCGATCGTGCGTGCGGCTGCCGCCCACCACGCTCCCGCTCGCGTTCTCTGTCCAGTCACGCATCCGCGCGAAGATGCGCACCGTAACGGACTCGAGGTAGGCGTCTACGGACACCTTGGCGATGGCGACGTCGGTGACCTCGATGCGGTCCATCCGATTGCGCAGGCCGTCCGCCGCGTACCGGTCAATCCAGTACCGGTGCTGCTGAAACAGGAAGTCCGTCTCGAACGGGCGGGCGCGCTCCCAGGAGCCGCTGCTCCACGATTCCTGGATGCGCAGGAACACCTCGACGAACCGCGCGCGGAGCTCCTCCCAGCGCACTTCGGGGTGGCGGGCCTGGAACGCGCGGAGCTGCGCGGGCAGGTCCGGCGCGAGCACGAGGGGGAGCTCTGTGCCGGCCTCGATACCCGCGCCGCGCTGAAGCCGGATCGCGGGCGCGGGCTGGGCGGCCAGGAGGCTCGCGTCGACCACCTGCCACTGGAGCCGCCCGTCGGTGATGACGATGTCGCAGTTGCGGCAGCTCCCGTCGGGGCGCGTCTCGATGGGGCTCCCGCAGCTCGGGCACGCGAGCACGCGCATGCGCTCGGGGCCGGGGGAAGGGGTGTCCGCGGCGCGGGCGAAGATCCAGCGTTCCTGCACGAAGCGTTTGGTGGCGCCCTCGGTGAGGTTGCCCTCGAACAGGACGGTCACGCGGGCGATGTCCCCGGCGACCGTGACGCCTTCGATGCGCGACGTTCCGAGGATGACGTGCCGAACGGGCTCGCCGGGGGCTCGCCGCTTGAGCGCGTCGATGGTGGACGCGCTCACGAACGGGGCGAGCGCCGCCCAGTTTCCGCGGCCGCGCTCCTCGTGCGAGCGGGTGTACACGAGGCGGGCGAGATCCAGGAAGAGCGGCTCTGAGAAGTTGGGGTCCCGCGCGCGGAGAGCGCGACCGTCCGCACGGGGCGCCGCCGCGGGCCGCGCGTGGGTGCGGTGCACCTGGCGGCGGTCGCTGGCACCCTGGGCCTTCGACCAGAGCACCACGCCAATCACGACGATCAGCACCGGGATGCCGATCACCGGGTGCTCGAAGACGAGCCAGATGAGGAGCCCGATGCCG
>CAXNIN010000197.1:0-8399 GCA_964202365.1 Myxococcota bacterium
AACGTGTGCGCGGTGGCCGCGACGACGTCGTCGACGTAGACGCGGTCGAGCGCGTCGTCGAGACGCGCGCGGCCGAGCGGGACGAGCGCGTCGCGGGCGTGCGCGTCCCCCGGCAGCCCCTCGTCGAGGGACACCACCATGTAGCGGGCCTTCATGGCGTCGGTGTCGACGATCAGCTCGCGCACGACACCGATGCGCCGGCTGTCCGCCGCGAACACCTCCCAGCGCCGGATGTCCGGGCTCCCGTCGGCCACGCGGTAGTCGCGGAGGCCTCCGAGCGTCGCGAGTCGCCCGATCTTCGTGTCTTGCTTCATCTCATGCCCTCCCGAAACGAGCGGGGGCCGCGGTCCAGGCGGTGTCGGGCAGGTCGAGCGCGCCCTGGATCTCCGGGAGCCGGTTGTTGCGCCACAACAGCCACCCCACGAGAACGATCAGGATCGCGAGCCCCACGAGCCACGGGAGGATGCTCCCGCGCGGGCGCCGTTCGATGTCGATGTCGGCCAAACCCCACCTCCACGTCGCGCGTCGGGCTACCCGCCGTGCCCCTCTCGTGGATGTACACACCTCGCGCCAGGCGGATGGCCGACGCCGAAGGCCGGCTCCGCCGTCGAGGCGAAGCCGGCCCGTTGGTCCGCGCGCGCGGGCCCTAGACCTTTTCGGGCTTCCGGCCGCCGGCGGGGCGGTCGCGGGTGGTGGCGGCGGTGGCGGGCTGCGCGCCACCCGTCTTGGCGGCCTGCGCGCCGCCGGCCTTGGCGCCCATCGCGCTCACCTTGGTGGTGAACTCGGTCAGCTTCTGCTCCGCGATGTCGCGGCTGTAGCCATAGCGCTCCTGGAGCTTCCCGAGCACCTGGTCGCGGCGCCCCGCGGCGGCGTCGAGATCGGCGTCGGTGAGCTTGGTGAACGACTCGCGGACGTTGGCCTTGTACTGGCTCCAGTTAGTCTGGATACGATCCCAATTCATATGCGGACTCCGTTGGAAGAACGCCGGACTTGCCCCGGCACACCTCGTGTAGGGACACGCCGCGAGCTGGTCAATGGGCGTCGACACGGGGCGTCGGGATGACTTAGGGTGCCCGCCGCATGCCAAGACGCCGCCCCGCACCGCCGCTCCACGTCCTCGCCGAAGGCGAAGGCTGGCTCGTTGTCGCCAAGCCCCCGGGCCTCCTCGTGCACCGCGCCGAGCAGCTCCCGTTCGCGGAGGCCGCGCTCCAAGTGGTCCGCGACCAGGTGGGCCGGCACGTCTACCCCATCCATCGGCTCGACCGGCAGGCCTCGGGCTGCCTGCTCTTCGCCACGGACAAGGAGCTCGCCGGCCCGCTGTCGGCGGCGATGTCCGCGCCCGAGGCGCAAAAGACGTACCTCGCGTTCGTGCGCGGCTACTTCAAGTTCGACGAGCCGGTGGTGGTGGACCGCCCGATGAAGGACGACAACGGCATCCTCAAGGAAGCGTCGTCCACCGTGGCGGGCCTCGGTCGCAGCCATGATCCGCGGTGCTCGCTCCTCCGCGTGGAGCCGCGCACGGGCCGCTACCACCAGGTGCGGCGCCACGTGCGGGATCTGATGCACCCCGTCATCGGCGACACCGACCACGGCGACAGCAAGATCAACCGCTACTGGCGCGAAGAGCACGGCAACATGCGCCTCGGCCTCCACGCCGTGGCCCTCCGGATGCCGATGCCGGACGGCACGCTCCTCGACGTCACCTGCCCCCTGTTTGCCGATCACGCGCGGCTCTGGTCCACCCTCCCCTGGTGGGACGACGCCTGCGCGGCGCTCCCGGCGCTAACGCTCCCGCCGCTGCCGATGCGCTACCGCCGCCCGACCGCGCCCAACGCGGCGCCGTACCGGGCGCCTCGCACCGCGATCCCCGTGTTCGAGGCCGCGGAAGCCGACCTCCCCGACGCCGATCACGCGGCCGAGCCCGACGAAACCGCCGCCGAACCCGACCTCGGCGACGTCGCCAGCACGCCCGAGGAGTAGCCTCCCGCCGGCCCGGCGGCTGCGCTACGTGCGCGCATGCGCGACGTCCTCGACGAGCTCCTCACCCTCTTGCGCCTCGAGCCCATCGAGGAGCGCCTCTTCCGCGGCCAGAGCCAGGACCTCGGCTGGGGGAACGTGTTCGGCGGTCAGGTGCTCGGCCAGGCGCTCTCCGCCGCAGCGCGCACGGTGCCGGTCGACAGGCCGGTCCACTCGCTCCACGCCTACTTCCTGCGCACGGGGGACGCCCGGCGCCCCATCGTCTACGAGGTCGACCCGATCCGCGACGGCGCGAGCTTCACCACCCGTCGCGTGGTGGCGATCCAGGGCGGGCACGCCATCTTCAGCCTCTCGGCGAGCTTCCAGGTGGAGGAGCCGGGTCTTGAGCACGCCGGCGGAATGCCCGATGTCCCAGGGCCCGATGGGCTCCTCTCCGAGCTCGACATGGCCCGGAAACACGAGGCGCGCATCCCAGAGCCGCTCCGCGCCCTGGCGCTCGCCGAGCGCCCGATCGAAATTCGCCCGGTGCAGCCGTTCAACATCCTGGCGCCCAGGCCGGCGCCGCCCCGCCGCCAGCTCTGGTTCCGCGCCACCGGTGCGTTGCCCGATGACCCGGCGGTCCACCGCTACCTGCTCGCCTACGCCTCCGACTTCAACTTCCTGGTCACGGCGATGCTCCCGCACGGGGTGAGCTGGCTGACGCCGGGGATGCAGGTCGCGAGCCTCGACCACGCCATGTGGTTCCACCGTCCGTTCCGCGTGGACGATTGGCTCCTCTACGACGTCGAGTCGCCGTCGGCAGGGGGGGCGCGTGGGCTCGTCACCGGGCGCTTCTACACGCGGAACGGCACGCTCGTGGCGTCGGTTGCGCAGGAAGGGCTCATGCGCGACCGGCGGTGAGGGGCGGGCGGGGGCGCGCCCCTCCGGCGGGGCAAAACGCCACGCCGCGGAGCTTTGAGGTACGCTCAACACGTGTTTCCCTCCCTGACCCACGCGCCCTCTGCCCTCGCCGTCGGGATGCTCGCCGGCGCGCTGCTCGCCGTGCCGTCGGGCTGCGGAAACCCGGCCGACTCCGTAGAGACGATGCCGCAGATCCTGGTGCGCGCGCTCGCCCTCGCCGAGGCCGGCGACCCCGCCGCGTGGGAGCTCTGCCTCCAGCTCGAGAGCGGCGAGGGGCGCGGCATGTGCCAGGTGGACGCTTCGCGCCTGCTGCCGGACCGCGCCGCGGCCTGCGAATCGATCGGGCGTGACCACTGGCGCAACGAGTGCTGGTTCGAGTTCGCCGAGGACCTCGCCGAGCTGAAGCGCTGGGAGGAAGCGATCTCCGCGTGCCGCTCGGCGGACTCCTACGAGGCCGACTGCGCCCGCCACCTCTGGTGGACCTCGCTCCAGGCCGGCACGTCGGAAGCGGGCGTCCGCGCGCGCCTCCTCGAAGCCTTCCCGGCGCACGCCGCCCAGATCGAGCGCGCCGAGCAGGACTATCGCGCGCTGCTCGCCGAGATGGAGCGCCCCGGGTGGACCCCCCCGGGGTCGCCCTCCACCGCGCCCACCGGGGCCGCGGCCGACTGGGAGCGCCGCTTCCGCGACGCCGACGCGCTCGACCTCACCACCTGCGCCGGCGACGCCACGTGCGTCGCGGCCGCGAAGAAGGTGTTCGAGGAGCGCTGGAAACGCGCGCTCGAGCGAAACGACGAGGCCCGCGCCGCCTTGTGCGACGGCGGCGGCAGCACCGGCGCGCGGCTCCGCTCCAACGGCCACCCCGCGCTCGAACAGTCGCTCGCCACGCTCCGCGCGGCCACCTGCGCCCCTCCCGGCTGAAGCACGCCCTGGCTCCTCTCGCCACGGCCCGCTCCCCTCACCCGGCCTTCCGCCCCACGAGCACGTAGAGCCCGCCGTCCTCCGCGCGCCCGACCCACCCGAGCTGGCGCGCCCAGTGCTCCCAGGAGACGCCGCGCACGCCGGGCCCGCCGAACGAGATGTCGGGGATGGCGCGCACGAACGAGACGCCGGCGGCGTCCATCCACCCGAGGGTCTCGCCCACCCAGTGTCGGGACTCGTGCGGGTGCAGGTGCTGGTCATGAAACCAGGCGAGGCCCCGGCGCGAGGTGTCCTGCGCGTGCCGCCGGCGGAGGAAAGGCAGGAGGAGCCGCCCGGTCACGCTGTAGAGGCCGACAACCACGAGCCCGCCGGGCTTCACGGCGTTCACGAGGGCGCGGAAGCCGCCCTCGGGGTCGGCGGTGTGGTGCAGCACCCCGCTCGAGATCCCCACATCCACCGACTCGGGGCGAACCGGAGGACGAAACAGGTTTCCACGCGCGAGTCGCACGTTGCGGAGGCCGATCCGCGCGCGAAAGCGCTCGGCCACACGAAGCGACGCGAGCGAGAGGTCCACCCCGAGCACGGGGCGCCCCGCGACCCCGAGAAACAGCGACATCTGGCCGGTGCCGCACCCGAGCTCGAGCACCGAGGCGCGCGGGGGGATGGCCTCGTCGAGCCACCGCGTGAAGCCGTTGGCGCGCCCTCGCCGAAGGAGCTCGCCCCGGTCGTCCTCGTCTCGCCAGTCGGGAAACGGCCGCTCCTCGTAGAAGGCCCGCACCGTCGTGGTCGTAGCGGCGTCGCCCGCTTCCACGAAGAGGTCCGGGATGCCGTCCTCCGCGGTCGGCCAGGGGTGCGCGCACCCGGGGACCTCCCCCCCACACACCGGGCACGCGAGCATCAGAACAGCAGGTAGACGAAGGGGCTGATCGCGGGCGCGGCCGCGGCGAGCGCGAGGAGGCCGCCGAAGCCGAGCAACACGAACACGAGCGGCGCGAGCCAGGCCAAGCGACGCTCGCGCAACCACCCGACCACCTCGCCGAGCGACATCCAGAGGGCGGCGAGGCGTCTCATGCGGGGCGCTCCACGAGGAAGGGCCCCACCATCAGGGCGTCGATGTCGGTGCGCAGGAAGGTCGACCAACCGTCGGCCACCGAGGCCACCATCGGCTCGCCCGCAAGGTTGAAGCTGGTGTTCACCACAGCAGGGAGTCCCGTGCGCCGCCCCACTTCCGACAGGAGCCGCGCGTACAGGGGCTGCGCATCTGCGTGAACCTCCTGCACCCGCGCCGTGCCGTCGAGGTGGACCGCCCCCGGGAGCGCGTCGGGATCGCGCGCGCGCACGGTGGAGGTCATGAAGCGGCGCGTCCAGGCGCCGCCGCGCGGCAGGTCGAACAGGCTCGCCGACGCCTCCGCGAGCACGCTCGGCGCAAAGGGGCGAAACCCCTCGCGGTGCTTCACCGTGGGGTTGAGGCGGTCCTTGGTGGCGGGGTCGCGCGCGTTCGCGAGGATGGAGCGCTGTCCCAGCGCGCGCGGGCCAAGCTCGAAGCGCCCCTGCATCCAGCCGATCACCTCGCCGCGCGCGATCCGCTCGGCGGCCTCCGCGGCGGGGTCGTCCACTTCGCGGTGGGGCACGCCGCCGTCCACGAGAAACCGGCGGGTCGCGTCGGGGTCGATGTCCGCGCCCCACGCGGCGTGCCGGAGCGGCGCACGCAGGCCCCCCGCGGCGAGGAGCGCCGCCCCGAGCGCGCTGCCCGCGTCGCCCGCGGCGGGCATCACGAAGACGTCGTCGAACGGCCCTTCGGCGAGGATGCGCCCAACCGCAACGCAGTTCAGGGCCACGCCCCCGCCGAGACAGAGGTTCTTCTTGCCGGTCTCGGCGTGCACCCGCCGCGCGAGATCGAGCAGGATCTCCTCGGTGAGCTGCTGAATGGAGGCCGCAATGTCCTTGTGGCGCTCCTCCAGCGGCGCGCCAGGGGCCCGCGGCGCGCCAAAGAGCGCCTCGAACGAGGGTTCCCAGCTTCGGTCGGGGTCCCGGTGAAAGCGGAAGTGCTCCATGCGGAGCGTGAAGGAGCCGTCCGCGTGGCGGTCCATCACCTTGGCGAGCGCGTCGCGGTAGCGGGGCGCCCCGAGGCCCGCGAGCCCCATCACCTTGTACTCCCCCTCGTTCACCTCGAACCCGAGGAAGGCGGTGAACACCGAGTAGAGCAGCCCGAGCGAGTGCGGAAAGTGCAGCTCGTTCAGCGGAGTTGTGCCGTTCCACGTGCTGGTGGTGGCCCACTCGCCGACGCCGTCCACGCACAGAACGGCCGCGTCGTCGAAGGGCGAACATCCGAGCGCTGCCGACGCATGAGACGCGTGGTGCTCCGCGAACACCACCCGGCTGGCGTCCACGCCGAGGTCGCGCACCAGGTGGTGCCGAATCCACATCTTGTCGCCGAACATCGACACCATCGCGCGGCGGAACGCCGTGGGCGCGAACGGCCAGGTGCGCAGCGAGGTCAGCAGGACGCGCTCGAGCTTCAGCAGCGGCTTTTCGTGCCAGGCCACCAGATCGAGGTCGGCGGCGGTCAAGCCGGCCTGCCGCAGACAGAACGCCGCCGAGCGCATCGGGAGGCTGGCGTCGTTCTTTCGCCGAGAGAACCGCTCCTCCTGCGCGAACGCAACCAGCTCGCCGTCTACCAGGAGCGCCGCCGCGGAGTCGTGAAAGGTGCCCGAAAGCCCGAGGACCCGCATCAGAACGCTCGCTCGAGACGCCCGCGCGTCGCGGGGGCCCACCCGGTGCGCCACGCGCCGGCGAGAAGCCGGAACGGGCCGAGCAGCACCCCGTACAGCACGAGGAGCACGACGACGCTCATGTACTCGGACGCACGCCGCGTCACGGACAACAGGGCGTTGCGCCAACGCTCGCGGGCGAGGGCCCGAAGCGCCTCGTCGACCTCGGCGCCGCGCCCCTCCTTACGGAACCGCTCGAGCGCGTGGCCCGTCCACGCGACGTGGCGCTTCTCGTCGTCGAGGATGCCGTCGAAGTGCGCGCCCTCGGCGCCGAGCGCGGCGCGGTGCATCGTGAACTCCTCGACGGCGCGCTTCTCCGCGAGGTGTACGAACGCGAGGAACCGCACCTCGCCGAGCTGTTCGAGATCGAGGCCGGCCTCGGCGGGGTCGCCGCCGAGCACGGAAGCGCCGACGCCGCGCACGGCCGGCCGCGCGGCGCCTTCGTCGAGGATGCGCGCGTGCCGCACCTCGTCCTGGGCGTGGCGCAGGAGCTGCCGGCGCAGCCACGGGTCGCGCATGAGGCTGGCGGCGTGTGCGAGGTCCCGCGCGCCGTACGCCTCAGTGTCCGCGAACTCGCGAAACCGCTGGTCGGCGTTGCGGAAAAACACGGCGCGCCACACCGGGGCGAAGAGGCCGCGAAGGCGCTGCGAGAGGGTCATGGGAGCCACTCCGAGACGGTGGTGTGGATCGCGCGCGCGAACGCGGCGTGCCCCGCGGGGTGAAGGTGCACGTCGTCCAGAAGGTGCTCCGGCCGCACGATCGCGGCGCCGTCGACCCAGGTCACGCCGGGGGTGTCCCGGAGCATCGCGGCGTAAGCGTTCATGACCGTGTCGCGCCCCCGAACGCGCTCTTGTAACGCAAGCACGCGCGCGCAGCGGGAGCCGATCGCGGTGACGTTCGCACGGGCCTCGGCGAGGCTCACCGGCGGCATGAGCCCGGGGGCGTGCGTCGCGGCGCCCGCTTCCACGTCCGCGATGGAACGCCCCGGAACCGACGCCGTCGTGTCGTTGTGCCCAACGTAGAGCACGCACACGTCCGCCCGCACGTCCAGCCGATCGAGGATGCGGCGGAGGTGCCACGTCGTGGCGCCGCCCCACGCCAGCGACACGACGGTAGCGCGCGTGCCGAGGAGATCCTGCAGAATCTGCGGCCAGAAGCGCCCCGGGGTTCCGCCGCCGGACGACGAGCCCCCGAGGACCACAATCAACGGCCGTCCCGCCGCGCGCACCGCGCCGGCGTTCGCCGCCACCGCCTCGTCCACCTTTCGCTCGAACAGGGCGGTCGTCACGGTGGGCGCGAGCGCGCGCGCCACGGCGGCGTCTCCCTCGTCCGTCCGCTCGGCCGCGCCAACCACGGCGAAGGCGGCGAATCCGAGCCCCGCGGCCGCCGCCGCCCAGCCGCGCGGCCCTCCGCGAGCGGCACCCGCGCCGCCGAGGAGCAGCGCAAGGAACGCGGGTGCCGGCAGCGGCGCCACGAACGCAAGCGGCGCGGCGGCGAGCGGCCACAACGCCGCGGGCCCGAGCACCAGCGCCCCGACCAACCCCAGGACGAGCGCCACGGCCCCGGCGTTCGCGGCATAGGCACGTGGCCCGATCGGCACCGCGGTCCCGTCGACGTCGACCGCGCGCACGTCCGTGGGGCTCAACGCACGAACCCACGCGGAGAGCGGCGCGCCGCATGCGCCCCTCTTGGCCACCGGCGCCCTGTCCCCAGGCCGGGTGTCGGTGCCGGCCTCGATGGACCCGCCGCACCGCAGCCACACGGCCGCGCCCCGCGCCACCTCGGCGCCGCTCGCCCCGCCGATCACGTTCCCGTCGGCATCCACGAGGTGCA
>CAXNIN010000198.1:0-8386 GCA_964202365.1 Myxococcota bacterium
GGGACGCCGCCCCGCTCCCCGTCGTGCTCACCGAGGGCCTCAACGACATCGCCACCCCGTCCGTCACCACCGAGGCGCTCGCCACCGCCGCGCGCGTGCCGATTGTCGGCGAACCAGCAACCGATCCCGACGGTCTCGCGCTTCGCGGCCTCACCCCGGTCGGGCTCCCCACCGAGGGCAACGCGAGGGACTGGAACGGCGATCCCATCACCGCCGGCCTCGGACAATTCGCGAACGACGGCCACTTCGCCATCTACGACAACCGCGACGCGCTCCAACTCTACCGCGAGCTCCTCGTCACCGCGCTCCAGGGTGAGCCGCGCCTCGACGACTGACTGGGTTGGAGGCGGGTCTTCTGGCGCTTGGGGCGGGGGGCGCGCCCCCCGCAACGCCCCCCGCCTCGTCCTGGCTTTCGACGCCCCACCCGCCGCCGAGAGGCCGGCGCCCGCATCCGGTTAGGCTCTCGCGATGAACATCCTCCTCGGCGTCACCGGCGGCATCGCGGCGTACAAGGCGTGCGAATTCACGAGCCTCGCCGTGAAGGCCGGGCACGCCGTGCGCGTGCTGATGACCGCGAACGCAACCCGGTTCGTCGGCCCCGTCACCTTCGAGGCGCTCTCTGGAAACCCCGTGATGCTCGACACCTACGCCGGGGCGCCGCTCCCCGGCTCGACGAGCGCCGTGGACCACATCTCGTGGGCGAAGTGGCCGGACGTCGTGCTCGTCGCGCCGCTGTCCGCGAACACCCTCGGGAAGCTCGCGTGCGGCCTCGCGGACGACGCGCTCACCACCGTGCTCATGGCCGTGCCGGCGCGCACCCCCGTGGTGCTGGCCCCCGCCATGAACACCGCAATGTGGGAACACCCCGTTGTACGCCGGAATCTGCGGTGGCTCGCGGACCTCGATCGGTACCGCATGGTCGACCCCGTGTCCAAGCGGCTCGCGTGTGGCGACGTGGGCCCCGGGGGCTTGCCGGAACCGGCGGATCTGCTCGCGCTCGTCATGGCGGCTACACACGCGACGGCTCCCGTTGCCGCAGCCGAGTCCCGATCCTAACTTCGACCGGACTCGTCCATGCTCGTCGACCGCATCGGAAATACGCCGCTCGTACGCCTCTGTCACGTCGTCGAAGACGTGCCGGCACACGTTGAGGTGTGGGCGAAGCTCGAGTGGTTCAATCCGGGCGGGTCCGTGAAGGATCGCGCCGCGTGGTCGATCATCCGCGACGCCGAAGAACATGGCCGCGTCAAGCCCGGCGTGCGCCTGCTCGACTCGTCGTCGGGCAACACGGGCATCGCCTACGGCATGATCGCGGCGTCGCGCGGGCACGCGCTCACCTTGTGCCTCCCGGCGAACGCGAACCGGGAACGCAAGAAAATCCTGCGCGCGTACGGGGTCGAGGTCATCGAGACAGACCCGCTGGAGGGCAGCGACGGCGCCATCCGAAAGGCGCACGCCCTCGTGGCGGAGCACCCCGGCCGCTACCTCTACCTCGACCAGTACAGCAACGACGCCAACTGGCGCGCGCACTGGCGCACCACCGCGCCGGAGATCTGGCGGGACACCGGCGGGCGCGTCACCCACTGGGTGGCCGGGCTCGGCACGAGCGGCACGTTCATGGGAACGAGCCGCCGCCTCAAGGAATACAACCCGCGCATCCAGTGCGTCTCCGTGCAGCCCGACGCCCCGTTTCACGGCCTCGAAGGCCTCAAACACATGGAGACGGCGATCGTCCCCCGCATCTACGACGGCACCCTCGCCGACGCCGATCTCGGCGCCCCCACCGAGGAATCCCACGCCTTGATGCGGCGCCTCGCGCGGGAAGAAGGGCTGCTCGTCGGCCCGTCGGCCGCCGCGGCGGCGTGGGCCGCCATCACCGTGGCGCGCCAGATCGCGGAAGACGGCGGATCGGGCGTTGTCGTCACGCTCTTCCCCGACTCGGGCGAGCGCTACCTGTCGGAGAACCACCTTTGGGCCTGAATATCCACCCCGCCGAGCTCGGGCGCGTGCACGCCCACGCCGTCGAAGGCTATCCCCACGAAGTGGTGGGCATCCTAGCCGGCGACCGCGCCACGAACACCGTCACCCACGTGGTTTCGCTCGTCAACGAGCGCGCGGACAGCCCGCAAAACCGGTACGCCGTGGGGGCGATGGTGCTCTGGAAGGCCGAGCAGAAGCTCGACGCCGAGGGCCTCGAGGTGGTGGGCTACTACCACAGCCACCCCGATCACCCGGCTCGTTACTCCGATTTCGACCGCGACCACGCGCTCCCGAACATGAGCTACGTCATCACCTCCGTCGTCGGAGGTTCCATCGCGGACACGCGCTCCTGGCGCCTCCGCGACGATCGCGCGGCGATGGACGAAGAGCCTATCCACGAGGAAAGTTGACCATGGCCATCTCCATCGCCATCCCCGCCGCGCTCCGCGCCTACACCGACGGCAAGGCGTCCGTCACCGTGCACGGCGAGACCGCCGGTCAGGCCCTCGACGCCCTGACCACCGGCTACCCCGGCCTCGCGAAGCACCTGCGCGACGCCGACGGCAAGCTGCGGAGCTTCGTGAACGTGTACCTCAACGAAGACGACATCCGCTTTCTCCAGAAGGACGCCACGCCGTTGAAGGAAGGCGACACGCTCATCATCGTGCCCTCGATCGCGGGCGGCCGATGAGCACCCTGTCCAACGACGAGATCGCGCGGTACTCGCGGCACCTGATCCTGCCGGAAGTCGGCATGGAAGGCCAGCAGAAGCTCAAGGCATCGAGCGTGCTCTGCGTGGGGACCGGCGGCCTCGGCTCCCCGCTGTTGCTCTACCTCGCGGCCGCCGGCGTGGGCCGCATCGGCATCGTCGACTTCGACGTGGTGGACGCCTCGAACCTCCAGCGCCAGATCATCCACGGCACCTCCACCATCGGGCAGCCGAAGGTGCAGAGCGCGAAGGCGCGCATCGCCGACGTGAACCCGTTCGTGCAGGTGGACGTCTACGAGGAGCCGCTCACCAGCGAAAACGCGCTCCGCATCGGCGCCAACTACGACGTTATCGTGGACGGAACCGACAATTTCCCCACGCGCTACCTCGTGAACGACGCCTGCGTGCTGCTCGGCAAACCGAACGTGTACGGGTCGATCTTCCGCTTCGAGGGACAGGCGTCCGTGTTCAACTACCAGGGCGGCCCGAACTACCGGGATCTCTACCCGGAACCCCCTCCCCCCGGCCTCGTGCCCTCCTGCGCGGAGGGGGGTGTGCTCGGCGTGCTCCCGGGAATCGTCGGCGCGATCCAGGCGAACGAGACCATCAAGATCCTGCTCGGCGTGGGCACCACGCTCTCAGGCCGGCTGCTCCTGTTCGACGCGCTCACCATGAAGTTCCGCGAGCTCCGCCTCCGGAAAGACCCCGACGCCCCGAAGATCGAGGCGCTCATCGACTACGACCAGTTCTGCGGAGTGCCGAAGGCCGCTACGCCGCGCGAGGAGGCCCCCGTGATCCAGTCCGAAACCTTCGGCCGCATCTCCGTCGAGGAAGCCCACCGTCGCCTCGACGGCGGGTGGAAGCCCTTCGTCCTCGACGTGCGAAATGACGCCGAAGCCGCAATCGTCCGCTTTCCCTTTGCGGACGCCCTGGTGCCGCACACGGAGGTGGCGGCACGACTCGCGGAGATCCCGAAGGACAGGGAAATCCTGGTGCACTGCAAGCTCGGCGGGCGCTCGTCCCAGGCGGCGGCCGTGCTCGCGGCCAACGGGTACACCGTGACGAACCTGGAGGGCGGGATCGTCGCGTGGGCGCGCACGATCGACCCGAGCATGCCGGTCTACTAGGAGATTCGGGTTAGAACGCGGTGTGATCCGTACACACATCCTTCACGACGACGGCCGTGTCGAGGGCAACGCCTCCATCGACACGGCCTGTGACCCACCCGTGCGCGCCACCGTGTGGGTGGACATGCTCGCGCCCACCCCCGAGGAGCTCGCGCTGCTCTCGGAGCGATGGCGCTTCCACCCGCTGGCCGTGGAAGACGTCACGCACGCGCAAAAGCGATCGAAGTACGAGCGTTATCCGGACCACGCGTTCGTAGTCACCCAGGCGCTCGACGGCGTAACCGACGACCTGCTCGACACCGTCCCGGTCTCGGTCTTCCTGCGCCCCGGCCTCGTCGTGAGCGTGCGCCCCAGGGAGATCGCGGCTGTCGAAGCCGTGTTCGACGTTCTCGCGCACTTTCCCGAGCGCGTCGGCACCCACGCGGACCGTATCCTCCACGCCATCATCGACGCCGTGGCGGACGAGTACACCCATGCGCTCTACACGCTGGAAGCGCGGGTGGACGCCCTGGAAGACAAGGCCACCGCGCACGACCAGGTGGGCCTCGTGGAGGATCTCGTGTGGGTGCGCCGCGACATCCTGACGCTTCGGCGCTTGAGCCTGCCGCAGATCGAGCTCGTGCGCCGGTTCGTGGATGCCGACGCGACCGACCTCGGCGGCGGCGCCCCGATCTACTTCCGCGACGTGCTCGACCACCTCACGATCATCCAGGAACACACTGGGCTCTTGCTCGAGGTGTGCAACGGCGCGCTCCAGGTGCACACCAACGCGGTGAACGAGCGCCTCAACCAGGTGATGAAGTACATGGCCATCGTGAGCACGCTGCTGCTCCCGATGACCGTGATCTCGGGCACGTTCGGAATGAACTTCGACGTCATCCCGATTTCGCACCAGGTGTACGGCTTTTGGATCGCCGTGGGCATGATGGTCGGGAGCGCGGCTTTCCTGCTCGCCGTATTTCGCGCGCGTCGCTGGTTCTGACGGCAATCCCTTTGCGGTTTCAGATGTGATACATCTTCCTTGCACAATCGCCACCGCGCCGCGCGGACTGTGCACTGGAGTCACATTTGACCCTCCGCCATCGGTCTGCCATCGGCGCGCCCGCCGCACACGAGGTCGCCGAGCGCCTCGCGCTCCTGCTCGTTCGGCCCGACATCGCCGAAGCCGAGCGCCTCGGCGCGGAGCTGGCGCGGGGGCCCGTGACCGCGGATCGCCTGCTCGCCGTCGCGGGCGTGCTCCGCGCGCGGGCCGCGCCGCTCGTCGTGCCGCCGAACCGGGTCGTGCTCGATGTCGTGGACGCCTCCGCGCACGCGCACACCCTGGTGGACGTGTCCGCGGCCGCCGCGCTGCTCGTGGCGGCGTGCGACGGCACCGTGGCGCACCACGGCGCGGGGGCCCCGCGCGACGGCGGCGAGGCCCTGTTCGCGGCGCTCGGCATCCCCACGGACCTCGACGCCGCCGGCGCGCGGGACGCCCTGGAGTGGTGCGGCTTCGCGCACCTGTCCCGGCATCGCTTTCACCCGACAATGGGGCGCATCGCCCACGTGATCGCCGCCGCCCCCCAGTTCTTCGCGCTCCTGGCGCCGCTCTTGAACCCGGCGCTCCCGAAGCGCCAGCTCGTCGGCGTGGACGACCCGACGGCGACCGGCCCGCTCCTGGACGCGCTGGTGGACCTCGGCGCCGAGGCCGCGCTGGTGGTCACGTGCGGTGGCGCGCCGTTCCTCTCCCCCGACGCCGACGCCGTGGGCCACCTCTGGATCGAGGGCCAGCGGCGCACCTTCGGCAACCTCTGCGGCGACGCCTCCCGCGCCGCGCTCACGTCCGCGGGGCCCACCCACGACGCCGCGCGCGTCGTGGCGACGCTCGGCGGCCTCGCGGAGCCGCTCGCGGACGCCATCGCGTTCACCGCCGGCGCGGCGTTGTGGGTGGGCGGGCACCTGCCCACCCTCGGCGACGCCCGCGGCTGGGCCGCCGACCGGCTCTCCCAGGGCGTGGCGCTCGCCGAGCTCGGCGGCACCGCGGGCCCGGCGAGCGCTATTTGTCGGAGTCGAACAGCCCCCGCATCCGCTTCCACCAATCCCCGCTCCCCTCGTCCCCCTCGGGCCGCGGGACGGCGAGGGCCGGGTCGGACAGGATGACGGCGTCGCGGCCCGCCGCGACGTGCTCGCCGTAGACGACGGCGCGGTTCCCGTCGAGGAGCAGCGCGGTCACTCGGGCGGGCTGGGCGTCGATGACGAAGTCCTCGACCGCGCCGAGCCCCTCACCGCGCCGGGACATCACCTTCGTGCCCTTGTAGTCCGACGCCCAGGCGCGCCCCTCGACCGCCGCCCGCGCCGCGCCGGTCCACTCGACGGCGGCCTCTTCGCGGACGAACACGAGGTCCCGCCCGAGGAGCTCCACCGCGTCGGCGGCGACCCCACCGCTCTTCGAGAACACGCCCTTCGTCAGCCGGAAGCCGAAGATGCGGCCGGTCTCCAGATCGAACTGGAAGTCATCGAGCTTGCCGATGATCGCGCCCTCCGCGCGGGTGGCCACGGTCAACGCCTGGGTCTTCTTGAAAGCCTTCATCACGCTCCTCCGAGGGTGGGCCGCGCCATTCCGCAGGTCGCAGCGCCACCATGTCCATCCGGTTCTTCAGCGCATAATGGCGCGCCGACCACCCGGCGGGGTCGAGGAGGAGCAGGCGAAGCGAGGCGAGGCGTTCACGCACGGGACTACTGTATCGCGACCCGTCGCCAGAACGCCGCGCGCACCGGTTATCCGGCCGGATGCCGAACCCCCTCGCCGAAGCCGGAATCCTGCCCCTCGCGGATCTCCCGTACGACGTACAGCTCGCCCGGCGCGGGGCGATCGTGGAAGACACCCTCCGCCGGGGCCGCATCGATGCCCCCGTGCGTCCGATCGTGCCCTCGCCCCTCACGGAGGGCGCCCGCGCACGGGTGAAGCTCCGGGTTGGCCCGGGGGGCGCGCTCGGGTTCAACCTCCCGGGGAGCCACACCTTCGTGCAGGTGCCGCTCGAGCCTCTCGCGCGCCCGGAAGTCGTCGCGACGGCAGCCGCGTTGGAAGGCGCGCTCCGCCCGGGGTCCGAGGTGGAGATCCGGAGCGACGGTCAGTCCGTCGTGACCGTGCTGGACACGCCCGCGTCCGTGACGGGCAACGTCTGGGCGAAGGGCCGCACGCTCTCCGGCAACACCGCGCTCCGCGTGCTCGACCTCCGCGTCTCGCCGCGCTCTTTCTACCAGGTGAACCTCGAGGTCAACGCGCGCATCGTCGCCGACGTCGACGCGCTCCTCCAGGAGCTCGCGCCCGCGCGGCTCCTCGACCTCTACGCCGGCATCGGCAACCTCTCGGCGCGCGCCGTGCGCCGCGGCGTGCCGGCCACGCTCGTCGAGCAGGATCGTTCGGGCGCCGGCGACGCCTCGTTCAACCTCCCCGCCGCCGAGGTGCTCACATCGGACGCGGGCAACTGGGTGGCGGGGCACCGCTTCTTCGACGTGGCGCTCCTCGACCCTCCGCGCGCTGGCGCCCTCGGCCTGCTCCAGAAGCTCGCCCTGACGCGGCCGCGCGCCATCCTCTACCTCTCGTGCGACCCCGTCACCCTCGCGCGCGACCTCCGGAGCATCGTGCCGAAGGGCGGCTACCGCGTCGACTACGTGCAGCCCTACGACATGTTCCCCGGGTCCGACCACGTCGAGACGCTCGCGGTGCTCGTCCGCGCCTGACCGCCGCGGTCGGCGGCGACGGCGGCGTTCCGCGATTGGGCGGCTGCATCCCGCATCCCGCCGTGGGCCGCGGGGGGCCGTCGGGCTACATGCGCGCCTCGTCCGGAGTCGACGTGGCATCCGAGCGCGCCATCCTGTTCCTGGTCGGCGCCATCCAGTTCGTCAACATCCTGGACTTCATGATGGTGATGCCGCTCGGACCCGACTTCTCGGCGTCCCTCGGCATCCCCGTCTCCGCGATCGGCCAGGTGGGCGGGGCCTACACGGCGTCGGCCGCCGTCTCCGGCCTGATCGGCGCGTTCGTCCTCGACCGCTTCGACCGGCGGACCGCGCTCGCGGTGGCGGTGCTCGGGCTGGTCATCGGCACCGCGGCGGGCGGCTTCGCGACCGGGCTCGGCAGCCTCCTCACGGCCCGCGTCGTGGCCGGCTTCTTCGGCGGCCCGTCGACCTCGCTCGCGCTCGCCATCGTGAGCGACGTCGTGCCCGCCGAGCGGCGCGGGCAGGCGCTCGGCAAGGTGATGGGCGCCTTCTCGGTGGCGTCGGTGCTCGGCGTGCCCGCGGGGCTCGAGCTGGCGCGCCTCGGCGGCTGGCGGGCCCCGTTCTTCGCGGTGGCGGCGCTCGGCCTCGTCATCGGCGTAGGCGCGGTCTGGCTCCTCCCGCCGATGCGCGGCCATATCACCCGCACGATGGCCCACCCGCCGCTCTCCGACCTCTTCGCGCGCCCGGCCGTGCGCTGGTCCTACCTGCTCACGGCCTGCCTGATGACCTCGGGCTTCATCCTCATCCCGAACTTCTCCGCCTACAGACAGGGTAACCTGGACTATCCGCGCTCGGGCCTCGGTGTGCT
>CAXNIN010000199.1:0-8361 GCA_964202365.1 Myxococcota bacterium
GGTGCTCGTGGACGACGGGGTTGCCACGGGCGGCACCGCCCGCGCGGCGCTGGAAGACCTGCGTCAGCGCGGCGCGGCGCGGCTCGTGCTCGCGACCCCGGTGAGCGCGCGGGATGCCCGCATCGCGCTCTCCTCCGCCTGTGACGAGCTGGTGTGCCTCGAGACGCCCACCTGGTTCCACGCCATCGGCGAGTGGTACGTGGACTTCCGGCAGCTCACCGACGCCGAGGTGCTCCTTTGGCTGGAGCGCGCGCGCCGCGAGCGGACGGCGGCGCACGGCGGGCCGTCGGCGAGGGCCCCGGACGGGCCGGTGCCGATGACCTTCCGGGTAGGGAAGGTGGTGCTGGAGGCCGACGTCCTGCTCCCCGCGGACGCCCGCGGCGTGGTCATCTTCGCCCACGGGAGCGGGTCAAGCCGTCGTAGCCCGCGAAACCGCTCGGTCGCGAACGCGCTGGCGGCGGCTGGCTTCGCGACCGTGTTGTTCGACCTGCTCACCCCCGGCGAGGAAGCCGCGGACGCGGTCACCGGGCGCCTCCGGTTCGACGTTCAGCTCTTGTCGCGGCGGCTCGTGGGGGTGATCGACGCGGTGGGCCGGAACCCGGAGCTCGGGGTGCTGCCGTTGGCGCTGTTCGGCGCGAGCACCGGCGCGGCGGCCGCCCTGGTGGCCGCGGCCGAGCGGCCCGCGGTGCGGGCGGTGGTCGCGCGCGGAGGCCGCCCGGACCTCGCGGGCGCCGCGCTGCCGAACGTTCGGGCCGCGGTCCTGCTCGTCGTGGGCGGCCGCGACGCGGTGGTCCTCGGCTTGAACCGCACGGCGCTCCGCGCGATCACGTCGCCGTCGGCGCTCGTCGTCGTGCCGGGCGCCACGCACCTCTTCGAGGAGCCGGGCGCGCTCGAAGAGGTGTGGCGTCTTGCCGTGGACTGGCTCGGGCGGCACCTCGCGAGCGTGCCCGAGCCGGTGTAGCGACTACCCCGCCTTCGCGATCACCTTCGGCTGCTGTTTCTGCGCCGTGGCGTTCCACACCCGCATCGAGAGCAGCAGGCCGACAATGGCGACCGGGAGCATAGCCGCCGGCCAGGTCCACCAGTTCTCGGCGATGGCGGCGGCGTCGCCGTCCGGGAGGACGCGCTTGAGCACAGCGGCCTGGGCGGCCGTGCCCAGGTACACGAAGCCGTCGATGATTCCGACCACCACGCCCACGTTCTTCTTGCCGCCGAAGTCCATCGACGCGGTGCCCGAGAGCATGCCGTGTACGCCGATGATGCAGAGCGACATGAAGATCACGAGCCACCCGAGCGCCGGGGTGCCGAGCAGGAAGAAGAGCCCGCCGGAGCCGAGCACCATGCCGCTGTAGAGGATGGCGGAGACCGGGCCGCGACGCGACTGGAACAGGTTGTCGCTGATGGTGCCGGCGAAGACGCCGCCCATGATGCCCGCGCAGCAGAGGAGCATGCCCCAGTTCGACGCGACGAAGGCATCGCCCATGTCGAGCGCCTTGGCGTAGATGGGGTGCCACTTCATGACCGCATTGCGGAGGAAGCCGCTGCAGAACTCGATGGCCGTAATCGTGAGGATGGCGGGGTTCGTGAGCATGCGCTTCGCGATCACGAACGCGCCGATCCGCTGGCCTCCGTCGCCGCTGCCGGCGTCGCCCGTGTCGAAGTCGGCGTGGCCGGCCTGCCCGGGCGTGTCGCGGACGAGCGCGATCACGCCGAGGACGAACACGCCGAGGATCGCGGCGGGAATCCAGAAGACCCAGTGGTCGGCGGCGATGGCGGGGTCGATTCGGGCGGCGCCCTTGGGCGCTTCCACGCCGGACCACTCGGCGATCATCCGGGTCCAGTCGTAGGCGAAGTAGAGCCCGAGGCTGATGAGGATGCCGAAGATGCCGCCGAAGGTGCCGCGTTCGCGGAGGTGGAACCACGAAGCGTTCACCTTGACGATCGAGACGGCGCCGAAGCTCTGGAAGTACATGTTGGCGGCGTAGGCGAGGCCGAAGGTGCGTCCTTCGCCGTCCTGCCAGCCGTCGAGGGCGAGGTACCCCATCGTGAGGTTCATCGCGGCCGAACCGACCATCGCCACAATCATCGTCGCGCGGCCGCCGAAGCGGTCGGCGAGCGGGCCGTTGAGCAGGAAGGCGACGCCGTAGGTGATCGATCCCCACTCGTCAATCGTGCCGTAGTCCGCGTTGCTCATCCCGACGGCGTTCTTGTAGGCCGTGAGGTTGTACCTGGCCATGTAGAGGAACGCGTAGGCGAGGCCCACGGGCAGCCAGTTCAACACGCGGCGCTGCTTGAAGGCGGCGGAGTGGCCGAGCTCCACCTTGGGGAGGCGCGCGACGACGATGCCCACCACCGCGAGGAGCACGAGGATGGGGAGGACCTTCTCGAACCACAGGGGCATGGCGACTCCGGGCGTCGGCACACTACCTCAACGAGGGCGCCCGTGCCCGCGAGCAGCCCACCCGCTACGGAATCGTCACAATCGGCGAGCCGCCCGCCTCCGCGGCGCGCGAGCGGGCCCCCGCGGGAGCCCGGCCGGAACGCGCGCGGTCAATCGCGACGCGGCGGCGGGCCCTCGGGCAGCGTCTCGAACGGCACGGAGCCGGGCTCGTACACCGTGGCCACGAACTGCCTGTGAACCACCTTCTCTTCGCGCGCGAGCGGATCTTCGCCGGGGTGGCGCTCGGCCCACGCGGCGACGCAGGCGTCCCGGTAGGAGGTGAGGGGAATGCCGAAACGCGCGGCGACCGCGGCGCCGTCGACCGCGCTGTCGCGCGCGAACCAGGCGTCCAGCTTCCGGAGGTGGTTCTGCCAGCGGCGGCCCAAGGGGCGCGCGAGCGGCGCGAGGGCGCGGAGCGCGGTCGGCGGCACCGACCAGCTCTCGGCCGGGACGCGCGCGACCTCGGCCATCACCTTCCACGCTTCTTCCACGGTCAGCGTGTCGGGGCCGCCGACGTCGACCACCTGGTTCTTCACGGCGGGGAGGTCGAGGGCCGCCATGCACATCAGCGCGAGGTCGCGCGCGTGGAGCGGGCTCACGCGGGCGTCCTTTCGGCCGGGCAGGAAGATCGAGCCGTTGACCTCGGCGCGCCGCGCGAGATCGGCGAAGTTGGCGGCGAAGAGGCCCGGGCGGAGGATGGTGTGGGAGAGGCCGGAGGCGATGAGGTGGTCCTCCGCGGCCTTCTTCGCCGTGAGCGCGGGTACGCCCTGGGGCTCCTGTGCGCCGGCGCAGCTCACGAACACGACGTGCTCCACCTTCCTCGCCTTGGCCGCCTCGAACAGGGCGATGTTCCCGTCGGCGGTGACGTTCTTGTGGTGATTGTCGGTGCGCTCCACCCGAACGCCCGCGGCGGCGATCAGGTACTTCGTGTCGCGAAGCGCGCGGGAGAGGCTCTCCGGGTCGCGCAGATCGCCGAAGAAGTAGCTGGCGCCGGTGTCGTTGAGCCAGAAATACTCGCTGCCCTTCCGAACGAGGCAGCGGACGTCGAGCCCCACGGAGCGGAGCACGCGGACGATGTGGTTGCCCAGGCGGCCGGTGCCGCCGGTGACGAGGATCATGGACCTTCTCGAATTCGCCTCAACCCTATCCCCACCCTCGCCTCGGCGGCCATCCGTCGCGCCTCCCCGCCGCCGACGGGACGCAGGTAGGTGCGGCGACCGGGCAGGAGCACGGCCGCAGCCGGTTACGGGGAGGTGCTTGGAGGAGGGTTCGTGGCCGAGGAGCGGGAGGAAGGAACGGAGCGGGCGGGGGACGACGCCGGGGCGGGCGAACCGACGCCGGCGGGACGCGGAGGCGGAGGCGGCGCCTCCGACCGACGCATCGCGGGCGACGAGCCGCTCGGCGACATGTTCGCCGAGCTCCTCGGGAAGTTGTGGCGTCGCGGACGGGTGGAGATGGAGCGCGCGGCGCGACGCGGCCGCGAGCGCATCACGCTCCGCCAGCTCCGCGGAGACCGGGACCGGATGTACCAGAAGCTCGGGAAGGAAGCGCGCGCGCTGCTCGAGGCGGGCGAGATCGAACATCCGGGGCTTCGGCGCGGCGTCGAGCGGGTGCGCGAGCTCGAAGCGAAGCTCCTCGAAGCGGAGGACGCCGTGCGCGCGGTCGGCGGGGACCCCGAGGCACCTGATCCCGGCAGCGAAGGCACGGAAGCCGGGGAGTCCTGACCGCAGCGGGCTCGTCGCCGTCGGAAAGATGCGCGGTGGGCCTTGCGCGTCGGCGCCGGCACGATACAAGGCAGCCACCTTCGGGGCGGTAGCTCAGTTGGGAGAGCATCAGAATGGCATTCTGGGGGTCAGGGGTTCAACTCCCCTCCGCTCCACCACTTAGGTAAGCAGAGCCCGACTGGTTGAACAAATCAGTCGGGCTTTCGCTTTTTTGGCCGTGCGGCGCGGCATCCTCGCGGACGCCCGCCCCGCTCAGGCCGTGATGTCGATCGGCTCGGTGCGCCCTTCGTAGAGGTGGCAGGCCACCACGTGGTCCGGGCTGACCGTGTGGGACACCGGCGTCTCCGCGCGGCAGCGGTCGAACGCGAGCGGGCACCGCGTGTGGAACCGGCACCCGGAAGGAGGGTTCATCGGGCTCGGCACGTCGCCGGAGAGGATGATGCGCTTGCGACGGCGCTTCGGGTCGGGCTCGGGGGCCGCGGAGAGAAGCGCCTGGGTGTACGGGTGCGACGGCCGCTGGAACAGGGAGTCGCGCGGCGCGCGCTCGACGATCTGGCCGAGGTACATCACGACCACGTCGTTGGCGATGTGGCGCACCACGGAGAGGTCGTGGGTGACGAAGATGTAGGAGAGGCCGTACTCGTCCTGCAGGTCCATCAGGAGGTTCAGCACCTGCGCGCGCACCGACACGTCGAGCGCGCTCACGGCTTCGTCGCACACGACAAAGTCGGGCTGGAGCGCGATGGAGCGCGCGATGCCGATGCGCTGCCGCTGGCCGCCCGAGAACTCGTGCGGGTAGCGCGAGATGTACTTGGGCTGGAGGCCGACGCGGGCGAGGAGCTGCCGCACGCGGTCTTCGGCCTCGGCCGGCGTCGCGACCACCTTGTGCAGCAGCAGCGGCCGCCCGATGATCTGCCCGATGGTGTGCCGGGGGTTGAGCGACGAGTAGGGGTCCTGGAAGATGATCTGCATGTGCCGCCGCATCTCGCGGAGCTCGTCGGGGCCGAGCGTGGGCAGATCCTTCCCGCGGAACCACACGTGTCCGGCGTTCGGCTCGATCAGGCGGAGCACGGCCCGGCCGGCGGTGGTCTTCCCGCACCCGGACTCGCCGACCACCGCGAGCGTAGCCTTGTGCCCGAGGTTGAACGTGACGTTATCGACGGCGCGTACGGTTCCCACCTGCCGACGGAAAAACCCGCGCAGGACAGGGAAGTGCTTCGTGAGCCCCTCGACGCGGAGGAGGGGCTCGGTGGCTTCAGCCATGGAGGCTCCCGTGCTGGGGATGGTGGCAGAACACGACGTGGCCCGGGCCGATGTCCACCTGCGGCGGCGGGGAGGCGCACACGTCCGTCGCGAACGGGCAGCGCGTTCGGAACCGACAGCCCGACGGGAAGTCGAGCGGGCTCGGCACCATGCCCTCGATGGTGGGGAGGCGCGTGCGGGCGCCGTGCTCGCCGGGGAGCGAGGTCATGAGCCCGCGGGTGTACGGGTGCACCGGGTGCGCGAAGATCGCGTCGGTGGGCGCCGTTTCGACCACCTTGCCGGCGTACATCACCACCACGCGGTCGCAGGTTTCGGCGACCACGCCGAGGTCGTGCGTGATGAGGATGACCGCCATGCGGCGGTGGGCGCGCTCGCGGTTGAGCAGCGCGAGGATCTGCGCTTGGATCGTCACGTCCAACGCGGTGGTCGGCTCGTCGGCGATCAGCAGGTCGGGGTTGCAGGCGAGCGCCATCGCGATCATGACGCGCTGCTTCATCCCGCCGGAGAGCTGGTGCGGATACTCGTCGACGCGCTGGCGGGCGGCGGGGATGCCGACCTCCTCCAGCATCTTGATCGCGATCTCCCTGGCCTCTTCGGGCTCCTTGCCCTGGTGCAGAATCACCGACTCGGCGATCTGGTCGCCGACGGTGTACACCGGGTTGAGCGAGGTCATCGGCTCCTGGAAGATCATCGCGATGCGGTCGCCGCGCACCTTCCGGAGGGCGGACATCGGGAGCGTGACGAGGTCGTACGAGGCCGCGCCGGGCGGATGGAAGCGGATCTCCCCGCCGACGATTCGGCCCGGCGGCTGGGGGATGAGCCGGAGGATGCTCATCGACATCACCGACTTGCCGCAGCCGGACTCGCCGACGATGCCGACGGCCTCGCCGCGGTGCACGGTGAAGCTGATGCCGTCGACGGAGGGGAGCACGCCGGCGTCGGTGAAGAAGTGCGTACGGAGGTCCTTGACCTCGAGCAGAACCTCGGCCATCAGGACCTCAGCTTCGGATCGAGCGCGTCGCGGGCGCCCTCACCGAGGAGATTGAGCAGGGAGACGGTGAGGAAGATCGCGAAGCCCGGCGCGAGGATGAGCACCCACGAGCTGTTCGCGCGGCCGGTGGCGAGGATCTGCCCCCAGCTCGGCACGCTCGCGTCGCCCAGGCCGAGGAAGCTCATCGTCGACTCCACGAGGATGGCGGACGCGACGCCGAACGTCGCGCTGACGAGCACCGGACCGATCGCGTTGGGGAGGATCTCCTCGAAGATGATCTGCGCCTTCGAGAAGCCGGCCGCCCGCGCGGACGCGACGAAGTCGAGTTCGCGGAGGCGCAGGAACTCGGCGCGCACGAGCCGGGCGGGCCCTGTCCACGCGACGACGGCGATGATGAACATGATGTGGAAGATGCTTCGCTCGGGGATGAACGCCGCGACCGCGAGCACCAGGAAGAGCGAAGGGATGCAGATCACCACTTCCACGATGCGCATCAGCAGGGCGTCGACGCGGCCGCCGAAGAAGCCGGCGACGGCCCCCACGACGGTGCCGAACGTGCAGTACAACGCGACGGCGAACAGCCCGACGGTGATGGAAACGCGCGTTCCGTAGAGGAGCCGAGTGAACACGTCGCTCCCCGCGGAGTCGGTGCCCAGCCAGTGGTCCGCCGAGGGGCCCGCCATGGTGCGGGCGACGTCGGTGTCGCCGGGGCCGATGCGGACGAGCGGCCAGATGGCCGTGGCGGGAGTACCCGCGGCCTCGAGCTTGGCTTCCTGCTCGAGGTAGTACGTCGGCGGCCGCTTCAGCTCGACCGCGTACACGCCGAGCGTCGCGACGAGCCACACGCCGAGCGCGGCGTACAGCGCGTTCCGGCGGCGGGCCGACCGGGCGCGCCGGGGAAGGGGAGCCGAGCGCCGCCACACCCACACCACCGGCACCGCGAGGAGGGTCCAGAAGAGCAGGATCGTGTTGAAGAAGATGTCGATGCCGCTTGGGTAGGCCGTCCGGTCGAACAGGGTGACCAGCCACGGGAACGCCACGCCGTTTCCGTCGATCCACAGGAACGGCTTGTTGGCGATGACCACCGGCACGTACACGGCGACGAGGAACAGCCCGATGACGCCCCACATCGACGCGTATGCGAGCGTGCGCTTGCGGAACTGCCCCCAGACGATCTCGGTCCAGGTGGGATCCTCGGGTTGGACGAGCGGGTCAGTCAAGGTTGATCCGGGGGTCGACGAGGGCGTAGGAGAGGTCGGACAGCAGGATGCCCACGAGCGTGAGCAGCGCGGATGCGAGCAACACGGCCATCACCGCGTTGTAGTCGCGGGCGTTGATGGAATCGACGAGGTACGACCCCATGCCCGGGATGGTGAACACTACTTCGATCACGACGCTACCGGACACAAGGACCGGCAGGATGCCCCCGAGGAGCGTGAGGATGGGGATCATGCCGTTGCGAACGGCGTGCTTGATGATGACGACGGCCTCCTCGAGGCCCTTCGCGCGCGCGGTGCGGATGTAGTCGGCGCGAATCACGTCGATGACGCCGGTGCGGGCGTAGCGGGACAACGCCGCGAGCGCGACGGACGTGCTGGTGGCGATGGGCAGGGCGATGTGCCACACAACGTCGCCGAACATACCGAGGGTCGTCACCGGCAAGTGCTTGTCGGGGCTCTGGAATCCGCCGACCGGGAACCATGCGAAGGGGTCGCCGTCGGCGAACACCTTCAGCAGCACCGTGCCCGTGAAGAACGTCGGCAGGCTGTAGAGCACAAAGAGCCCGACGGTCATCACGTTGTCAGCCCGAGAACCAGCTTTCACCGCGGAGAACACGCCGAGCGGCACCGCGATGAGGTAGGCGAGCACCACCGACGTGAGCGAGAGGCTCAAGGAGTACTTGAACTTGTCGAGGAGCGTGTCGAGCACCGGGATGCGGTTGT
>CAXNIN010000200.1:0-8335 GCA_964202365.1 Myxococcota bacterium
CCAGCTCCACGCGCAAGCTTCCGCCTCCGGGGAGCGGAACACCCGTCGCGATGCTGCCCGCCTCGCGCATCGCGTCGAGCTGACGGGAGATCATCCGGGCGTTGCGGCCGAGCTCCGTGAGCTCCCGCTTGAACTTGTCGATCTCCTCGATGACGGTGATCGGCAGGACGAGATCGTGCTCGTGAAACACCATGAGCGCGTTCGGGTCGTGGAGGAGCACGTTCGTATCGAGGAGGTACGTTCGTTTTCCCGTGCCACGGTGATGTAGAGCTGCGGCCACCAGTCCTCCGAGCGGGGGTTCAGGGGACGGTCAGCGTGAACTGACGGGCGCCTCCGCTGTCGGATGCGCGCCGGGTGTACACCACGTCCGGGTTGTCGAGGCGGATCGTGCCGGAGAGGTTGGACCCCCGGCCGATGTAGACGTTGAGCGCGCCGCCGCCCGGCTGCGCGCCCGGAGCGGGGTTCACCAGAATGGTATTCGCGCCGGGCTGGAGCCAGGGGCCGACGTCGAGGATCATCTGGGGGTCGCCCGAGTTTATCCGCCGCACGAGCGCGCCGTTCACGAGCAGATCGAGGGCCTGCCCGGTCGACCCGTTGTCTTCCGTGACGAGCCACCATGTGCCCTGGGCAACCCGGGAGGCCCCGGAGGCCTCCGGCGGAGGCGTGGGGACCGCGGCGGGCCGGGCGTACTCAGTCGGCGAGACCACCTGCACCCGGTAGCCGGGCGCGTCGATCCAGACGTTCCCCTCGGCGTCGATGCGCACCGTGGTGTTCGTGAGGGTGACTTCGGGAAGCACGTCCGCACGGACGCCGTTGAGGTAGACGTTCCCTGCGAGGGCGGGGAAGAGGAGCGCGAGGGCGATCATTCCTCGGGGTCCATACCCCCGTTCACACGTACGCGCAGCTCTTTGCCGACCTTGAAGACCGGCAGCACCTTCGGATCGACCACGATGGGCACGCCGGTGCGGGGGTTCCGCCCGGTGTAGCCTTCGTAGGACCGCGCCTTGAAGGAGCCGAAACCGCGAATCTCCACGCGGTCGCCGCGGAGGAGGGCATCCCGGATCGAGTCGAACAGGACGTTCACGACCCGTTCCGCGGTCTGTCGGGGGAGGTTTTGTCGGCGGGCGACAGCGTCGACCAGCTCGCTCTTCGTCATCGAGGGCTCGAAGGGTTTCGCTGCCATTTACCGACCGGTTCCAGGCAGGTCAAGGTGAAATCGAGGCCTTAGGAAGGCTTCGCGGTCGCGCCGCCGGGCGTCCCACCCGCGGGCGGCTTCCGGTTGAGCCCGAGCAGGCCCAGAATCCGGTCCTGGTTCTCCTTCAGGATGATCATCAGCGGGCTCGCCACGTAAATCGTGGAGTAGCTGCCGATCACGATGCCGATGAGCATCGCCGAGGCGAACTGCTGGAGGATCGGCCCGCCCCAGATGAGGAACGGGATGAGCGCGAGCGCGGTGGCGCCCGAGGTCATGATGCTTCGCGAGAGCGTCTGGTTGATGCTGTCGTTGATGAGCTTGTGGAGATCCGCCTTGCGGTACTTCTCCATGTTCTCGCGGATTCGGTCGTAGATGACGATCGTGTCGTTGATGGAGTATCCGACGAGCGTCAGGATCGCGCTGATCATCGACAGGCCGAATTCCTGGCGGGTGATCACAAAGATCCCCACGGTGATGACCGCATCATGGAAGAGGCACAGGATGGCGCCGGGAGCGAACGCGAAGTCGAACCGGATCGCGACATAGAGCGTGAGGATTGCCATCGTGATGAACATCGAGGCGATGCCGGCGGCGCGGAGGTTCCCGCCCACCTTCGGGCCCACGGAGTCGGTGCGCTCGACGACGAAGGCCTTGCCCGCGAGCTGAGTGTCGAGCGCGCCGCGAATCTCTTCGGCCACGCCCGGCATCCGGAGGTAGAAGCTGTTCTCTTCCGTGGACGCCTGGACGCTCACGCCGGGGAGCCCGGAGAGCGCCGCACTTACGCGGTCGAGCGGCACGACGTCGCCGGTGTAGGTGACGGACGCGCGGGTACCGACCTCGGCGTCGACCTTGAGCTCCTCGATCCAGGTCGCGCCGAACGCGCCGACGAGGGCCGCGCGGACAGCGTCCACCTCGGCCTTGTTGGCGCTCGACTCCCCCTGGAGGCGCACGAGGAAACGCGCGTCTGCGTCGGGACCGAGCTGCTGGATGGCGTCGTCGCCGACATTGACCGTCTCCAGCGCGGTGCGCAGCTCGCTGATCTGCGTAGGCTGCTCGAACTTGACCTGCACCTCGGTGCCGCCCGTGAAGTCGATGCTCCAGTTGGGCTGAACGAAGATGAAGAGCAGGAGGCTCACAATGACGGCGACGCCGGAGAGCGCGGCGAAGAAGTGCCTCTTCCCGACGAAGTCGATGTAGAGGTCTTTAGGGAGTAGCTCCATCATGTGCGGCGCGCTCCTAGATGCTCATGCGGGCGCGCTGCCCGCCGTGGACGAGCTCCATGAGGGCCCGCGAGACGAAGACGCCCGTGAAGAGCGTGGTGAAGATGCCGATCATGAGCGTCACGGCGAAGCCCTTGATGGGGCCCGAGCCGTAGCTGTACAGCACGACACCCGCGAGGAGCGTGGTGATGTTGCTGTCGATGACGGCGATCGAGGCGCGGTCGAACCCGGCGTCGATCGAGGCGCGAATGCCCTTCCCCGCTCGCAGCTCTTCGCGGATGCGCTCGAAGATGATGATGTTGCAGTCCACCGCCATGCCGATGGTGAGCGCGATGCCGCAGATGCCCGGGAGCGTAAGCGTGGCGCCGGCGAACGCGAGGAGCGCGACGACGAAGAGGCCGTTGAGCACGAGGCCGACGTTCGCGACGAGGCCGCTCTTCCGGTAGTAGATGCCGGCGAAGAGGAGCACGAGCAACGAGCCGAGCCCGGCGGCGAGCATGCCTTCCTCGATGGCCTGCTCGCCGAGCGACGCGCCGACCGTGCGAACCTCGCCTACGCTCACGGGGGCGGGGAGCGACCCGGACCGGAGCACGAGCGCGAGCATGCCCGCTTCCTTGCTCTGCTCGTCCAGGTTGCCGGCGCCCATCGAGATGCTCGCGGTGCCGTTGATGCGCTCGCGAATGACGGGGGCGGAGCGCACCTTCTCGTCGAGGACGATGGCGAAGCGCTTCCCGACGTTCTCGCCGGTGACGTCCGCGAAGATGGTCTGGCCGCGCGGCTTGAACATGAGCGCGACATAGGACTCGCTCGTCTGCGGGTTGAACTCGGTGCGGGCGTCGTTGACGTCGTCACCGGAGAGGATGACCTCTTCCTTGAGGACATACGGCTGCGTACGCACGTCGCCGCCGTCTGCCTTGGCGTACTGCCACAACACGCGGCGCCCCGCGGGGAGCTGGTTGTTGTCGGAGAGCCACTCGGAGAGGCGGCGGTCGTCCTCGTACTCTTCGGCGGGGAGGGCGGCCTTCGCGGCCTGGAGTCCCGCGTCGAGCGCGGTGGGATCGGCCTCTTCGTCGACCAGGAGGAACTCGAGGCGCGCCGTGGTGCCGACGGCGGCGACCGCCTGCTCGACGTCGGTCTCGCCGGGGAGCTGCACGTCGATGCCGCGCTCGCCCTTGCGGGTGATGCTCGGCTCCTTGACGCCGGTCTCGTCGATACGGTTGCGGATCGTCTCAAGCGCCTGATTCACCGCGGTGTCGGCGACGGCCTGGGTGGCTTCCTCGGTCATGCCGAAGACGAGATACTCCGTACCGTCGATCGTCTCGGAGTGTGCGTAGGCGTAGCCGGCGAACCCCTTGCGGAGGAAGCTCTGCACCGTGTCGAGGTTGACGCCTTCGGCGGGGTCGATGAGTAACAACGCTTTCCGACGGTCCCGACGCACGTCGTCGAGCTTGACGGCGTCCCGCTCGGCCGCCTGCTTCACCGACGCCACGTCGCGCTGCACGGTGGAGAGCACGGCCTCGTCTGTCTCCACCTCGAGCGTGAGGTCGATCCCGCCCTGCAGGTCGAGCCCGAGGTTCACCTTCTTGTTCGGCAGGTAGTCCACCCACCAGGGGAGCGGCGTCTCCAGCGCGGGGGGGTCTTCCATCGCGGCGCGCTCGACGGAGAGCGCGATCTGCTTCTGAGCGGTCGGCCCCATCGCGGTTGGCGTCAACACCCACGCAGACGCGAGGATCGCCGCGGCGACGATGGACAGACGCGTGATGAGGCCGGCTTCCATCAGGGCTTTCCTTCGGGCTTCACGACTTCCGGCTTGATGGCCTCCGCCTTCGGCGCCTCCACCTTCCGGCGCACGGACTCCCGCTCGACCGTCACGCGCACGTTCGGCGCGACTTCGAGGAGGAGCGTGTCGGCGCGCACTTCGCTCACCGTGCCGTGCAGGCCGGACGCGGTGATGACCTTGTCGCCCTTGCTCAGCGAGGCGAGGAGCGCGGCCTGTTCCTTCGCTTCCTTCTGCTGGGGCCGGAGCATCACGAAGTAGAAGATCGCCACGAAGGCGACCATCAGGAGGATGCTGGACATGAAGCTCCCCTGCCCGTCGGGGGCGGCCTGAAGCGCGAGGAGGAGACCGTCATTCGGCGTCATTCGGAGGACTCCATGGCGTCGGACGCCGGTTCTCCGTCAAGCGGCCGCATCCACCGAACCGCCTCGTCCCGCAAGGCCAGCAGGGCGTCGGGACCCTCTTCCACCGCGGAGCGGAGGCGGGCGACGAGCCGCTGGTAGAACGTGACGTTGTGGAGAGTGAGCAGCCGAGGCGCGAGGATCTCGTTCGACGTGAAAAGGTGCCGGAGGTAGGCCCGGCTGAATCGGGCGCACGTATAACACGGGCAGGAGGCGTCGAGCGGCTGGGCATCGTCCCGGTAGCGACCGTGTTTGATCGTTACACGCCCTTCGGACGTGAAGGCCGATCCGAACCGCGCCGAGCGCGTGGGCAGCACGCAGTCGAAGATGTCGACCCCGGCGATGACGGCGTCCACGATGTCGTGGGGGTAGCCGACGCCCATGAGGTACCGCACCTTGTTCACCGGCAGGTGCGGCGTGGTGTAGCCGACGGCGGCGAACAGCTCGTCGCGGGGCTCGCCGACAGAGAGGCCGCCGATCGCGTACCCGTCGAGATCCATCGCGGCCAGCTCCTGCGCGTGCGCGACGCGAAGATCCTCGTAGAACCCGCCCTGTACGATCCCGAACACGGCGGTGCGCTCCGGACGCCGACGCGCCGCGAGGCAGCGCCCCAGCCAACGCGTGGTGCGGGCGGTCGACGCGATCACACGTTCGCGGTCCGCCGGCCACTCGATGCACTCGTCGAACGCCATCGCGACGTCCACCCCGAGCGCCTCCTGGATCTCGATGGCGACCTCGGGCGTGAGGTGGCGCCATACCCCATCGATCGGAGATCGGAACTTCACGCCTTCTTCGGACACCTTTCGCATGTCTTTGAGGCTGAACACCTGGTAGCCGCCCGAGTCGGTCAGGATCGGACCGCTCCAGTCCATGAAGCGGTGCAGGCCACCGAGCTTCTCGATGAGCTCGTGTCCGGGCCGCACCCACAGGTGGTAGGTGTTCGCGAGCACCATCTGGGCGCCGGCGTCACGCAGATCCACGGGAGACAGCGCCTTGACGGTGCCGGCGGTGCCGACGGGCATGAACGCGGGCGTCTCGACCACGCCGTGCGGGAGGTGAAGGCGGCCTCGGCGTGCGCGGACGTGGGGTTCGTCGCGGTTCGCCGTGGCGAGGAGCTCGTAGCGTGCGGCAGGCATGGGGGGCGGCGTCTATCCGAAAACCGCGGGCCGCGCCCCGGTCGGGCGCTAACCGGGCCCGACCAGCATGGCGTCGCCGTAGGAATAGAACCGGTACCCGCCGCGAACCGCATGCCTATACGCGTCGAGCACACGTTCCCGCCCACCGAACGCGCAAACCAACATCAGCAAGCTCGAACGTGGCAAATGGAAGTTGGTGAACAACAGGTTCACGCGTCGGAACCGATAGGCGTCGCGAATGAACAAACGCGTCGAACCTGGCCCGGGGCCACGCGCGCTCTCGAGCGTGCGCGCCACCGTCGTCCCCACGGCGACGACGCGCTTCGCGGTCCGAACGGCCTCCCACGTCTCTTCGGGCACGACGTACCGCTCCGCGTGGAGCGCCCCCGCCTCGATCTGCTCGATCCCGAGCGGCCGGAAGGTGCCCAAGCCCACCTCCAGGGTGACCGTCGCGCGGCGCACGCCGCGGGCGTCCAGCGCCGCCAGCACGCGCGGCGACAGGTGCAGGCCGGCCGTGGGCGCCGCGGCGCCACGCAAATCACCGGCGCGCTTCGCAAATACAGTTTGGTAGCGCTCTTCGTCTTCCGCCGTCGGGGCGCGCTCGAAGTAGGGAGGTAGCGGAATTTCGCCCGCTGCGCGCGTAAGGGTGTCCATGTCGGGCAGGCACGTCACCCGCCACCGGCCGTCTCCGAGTCGCGCGTCGAGCCGCACGTGTCCGGGCCCGCATGCCAGCACCTCGCCCTCGCGGAGGCGTCGCGCAGGCCGCACGAGGGCCTCCCCTCCCCCGGCCAGCAACACCTCGACGTTCCCGCCGCTGTCCCGCCTGGCGCGAAGCCGCGCGTGATGCACGAACACGTCGTTCACGACGAGCAGATCGCCGGGCTCGAGGAGCTCGGCGAGGTCGACCACGCGGCGGTCGTCGTGCGGCGGCCCCACGACCAGGAGCCGCCCGCCGTCGCGTTCGGCGGGCGGGTGGCGCGCGATCGCGTCGTCGGGGAGCTGAAAATCGTAGGGGGCGAGCGCGCGATCGAGCGCGGCGTCCGCGGGCTCGGTCAGCGGCGACGCGACGGGCGGGCCACCGCTTCCGTTGGGCGCGCGGCTTCCTGCGCCACGGTCGGCAGATGCTCGATCGGGATCTCCCGGGGCACGCTGAGACATAGACGAACCTGCCCCCCTCCGATGTGCTGCACGTAAACGTCGATGTCGTCGCCGATTCTCACAATCCCGCCTTCTTTCATGGCAATACACAACATCTGGCGCTCCGGGGACGACGGCCGTATCAAATGCCCTCTCCAAGGTACGTCGAACTCGGCGGGGACACAAGCCCGACTGCACACCGGCCCGGGCTTGCCGTGAGGCGTCCCACGGCGATAGGCGCGCGGTTCGGGTCGACGCACGACCCCGGGAGTCCAGAGATGAACGAAGGCAACGAGCGTGGTTTTCGGCGCCGCAAGCCCCAGGGTCCGGGCGCGGAAGAGGGCGCCGCGCGAGCCGTCGCTCCGGACGGCTCGACGAACGAGAGCACGGTCACGACAACCAAGTCCACAAATCGGGCAGCGACGGCCGAACAACCTGTCACCCCGCGCGCGCCGACCGACTTCGACGGCCTCCGCGAGGTCGCCGACATGGACCGCGACGAGCTCACCGCCATGCTCGAGGCGTTCGCGCCCGGCAAGCGCACCCCCTTCCGGCAGGGGCAACGCGTCCGCGGCGTGATCACCCGCCTCACCCCCACGATCGCGTTCATCGGCGTCGGCGGCAAGGCGGACGCCAGCATCGATCGCGTCGAGCTTCCCGAGGGCGCCGCCGAGGGCTCCACGGTCGAAGCGTACGTCGTCTCCACGAAGGACGGCGAGATCCGCCTCGCGCGCACCATCGGGGGCGACACCACCCGCGCGCTCCTCGACGACGCCGTAGAGAACAAGATTCCGGTTCAGGGAAAGGTCGAATCGCGCAACGACCACGGCTTCGTCGTGCAGTTGTCGGGCGGCGTGCGCGCGTTCTGCCCCAACTCCCAGATCGACTACGTCGTCGAGCCCGATCTCGACGTGTACATCGGGCGCAGCTTCTCGTTCCGCGTGCTCGACGTGCGCGGCCGCGAAGCGGTGGTCTCCCACCGCGCCATCGCGGAGATCGAGGCCCGTGAGGCGTCCGATCGCGCGCTCGTCGACGTGAAGGAGGGCGAAGTCTACGACGGCGTCGTCACCGGCATCCGCGAGTTCGGAGCCTTCGTCCGCATCTCGGTCGGCGTCGAGGGGCTCGTCCGCCTCGGCAACCTCGCCAAGCGGCGGGTGAGCGACGCCGCGAGCGTCGTGCAGGAAGGCCAGGAGGTCCGCGTGCGGGTCCTCAGCGTCGATCTCACCCGCAAACGCCTCGATCTCGGCATCCGCCAGGTCGACGACACCGACACCGAGTCCGCCGGCGCCCCGCGTCCCACGCGCCGCGAGGACATGACCACCGGCGGCACGTTCGGCACGTTCGGCGCCCTGCTCGGCGGGGTCAAGGTCAACCCGAAGCGCAAGTAGAGGCGAGCGCGCCCCCGGCGGTGCGCCGGGGGTCGGTCCCCTGCGGGGTCGTCGCTCCGCTCCTCCGTCGGCGCGCCGGCT
>CAXNIN010000201.1:0-8233 GCA_964202365.1 Myxococcota bacterium
CCCGTGTATTAGCGGGCGGCCGGCCGGCGGCTACCCTTCGCCCGTTTCCAGGAATTTCTCGAGGCGGGTGGCCGTGAGCTTGAAGCCTGGCGACACGCGGCCGGAGCGGAGCGGCTCGCCCGTTACGTCGTCCACACAGGTGAGGACGGCGTGGGGATCGTCCTCATCGGGCGCGACGTCGAGGTCCGCGCGGACCCGCTGCCCGTCGGCGCGGGCGAACGCGAAGCTCTTGTGGAGCAGCGCGCGGGCGTGGTTCTCGTGGCGGCGGAGGATGTCGTTCGCCGTTTTCACCAGGACGAGGAACGCCGAGGGATCGAGGGGTTTGGGCGACTTCTTGTCGCGCCCCATTGTCCACGGGCCGACGAGCGCGGGTTCGGCGTCGCCCACGCGCGTCATCTCGACGGCCCAGCCGTCGTCGTCTTCGTTCTTGATCACCCGGGCGATCCAGCCGTTCTTGCGCCACAGGGTGGCGGAGGCGATGTCGTCGGGGGCGTCGGTCTGGTTCTCGATCATCGGTTTGGTCCTGAACAGGCGTACTAACCGATCGCACGAGATTGACCACCGCGCGGCGCGACCCGAGCGGTGGTTCGTTACTACTCGGCCTTGGACTTGCTCTTGCGCGCCTTCGGCTTCTTCGCCTTCGCCGGGAGCGTGGCGGCCCACGCGAGGGCCTCCGCGGCGAGGCCCTTCACCACGGCGGGGTTCGTGCCGATAGCGTCCATCTGGACGTAGTCGCGCCAGGGGCGCTCCGGCATGGGCGTGAACATGCGCATGCCCGGCTGGTCGACGAGCGCCTGCACGCGCGCGGGGCCCACGCGCGCGATGAGCGTGGCTTCGAACGTGCCGAAGAACATCTGGCGATTCACGAAGGCGCACGGCGCGCCGAACATCTTCTTGCGCTCGACGCTGGGATCGTCGGGGAGGGCGGCCTCGTAGGCGGCGGCGACGGCGGGGGCGATTTCCATACGTTCTCCGGGTAACGGCGGCTAACCGGCGGGAGCGCGGACCGCGTCCCCTACAACCCGATGCGGTACACACCCTGGTCGTACACCGTGAGCAGCGCCGTCGATTCGTCGGCGGGGAACGCGATCTGCACGAGCGTCGAGCCCGGGCTGAACGGCAGCCCTTCGTCGTGCCGCACCCACGTTGCGCCCCCGTCGGTGGTCGTGTACGGGTCGCCTACGTCGGTGACGGCGATGCCGGCCGCGCCCGAGGGGCTGAACCCGACGGTCAGGAGCGGCTCCGCGAGGTCTCCGAGGCGCGCCCAGGTGATTCCCTCGTCCGTGGACGCCCACACGCCGTCGTCGGTGGCGGCGTACACGGTGTCGGCGCTTGCGTAGAGCGCGGCGATGTCGAACACGGGGGCGTCGATGGCGGTCCACGACGTGCCGCCGTCCGCCGAGCGGAACATCCCGACGCCTTCGCCGTTGAGGTGCGAGTAGCCGGAGCCCTTGTAGGTGCCAAGAATCACGACGTCGGGGGCGCCGGGCCACCGGACCATCGTGTGCGCGGACCCTTCGCCGGCGGGGAGCCCCTCGGAGCTCTCGCCCCAGGTCTCGCCGCCGTCGGTGGACCGGTACACGTGCATGCCGCCGCCGTCGGCGAATTCACCGCTCCCGACGCTCCCGATGAGCAGGGTGTCGGGGTTGTCGGGGTGGGTGGTGAAGCCGTGGAAGTGGTACTGCCGCCACGCGTCCCGCCAGGTGCGGCCGCCGTCGTCCGAGCGGAGCACGGCGTCGTCCGAGACCACCCACACGCGGTTCGGGTTGGACGGCTCGATGTGCACGCCCATCACGTAGTGGAAGAAGGCGTTCACGGGGGTCCAGGCGGCGCCGTAGTCCTCGGAGACGTAGAGCCCGCCGCCGCACCGGCTCCCGGCGTAGACGCGGGCGGGGCACGTGGGGTCGGCGTAGACCACGGAGACGCCGCGGTCGACGAGGCCGCTGGAGTCGTCGTTCCAGGTGACGCCGCGGTCGGCGCTGCTGTACGCGCCGGAGTTGTGGGCGACGAACAACGTGCCGTCGTCGAGGATGCTCATGCCGGTGGGCGTGGGCAGATTGTGCGGCGTGACCGTGAACGTGGCGCCGGCGTCGGTGGAGACGAAGAGGTCGGTCGGGCCGACGAGCGCGAGCCACGCGCCGTCGGTGGCCCAGGCGCCGGCGAGCGTCTCCCCGCCGATGTCGCGCAGGGTCCAGGTGCTGCCCTCGTCGCGCGATTCGCGGAGGCCGTCGGGCCCGCCGATGAGGATGTGGTCGGGGTCATCCGGGTCGCGCATCAGCGAGTGGCCAGCAACCGCCGTGTCGAGCGTGCGCAGGAAGGTGCGCAGCCCGTCGTCCGAGATTGCGATGCCGAAGCCGTCGCCGAAGACGACGCGGCCGCCGGACTCCACTTCGGGGAGGATGCGCCAGCCCCAGACGTGGAAGTGGTCGGTCATCGTGGGGGTCTCGTGGATGGGGGCGTAGCCCAGGTTCTCCCACGTCACCCCGCCGTCGTTGGAGACCGCGGCGTTGCCGCTCTCCAGCATCGCGAGCACGCGGTTGCTGTTCCACTGCGGCACGGCCACGGCCCAAACGAGGTCCGTGATTGCGTCGGGGCGGAGCTGCCCGAGGGAGAGCGCTTCTACGGTGCGGCCGCCGTCGAGCGTGCGCTGCGCCGTGCCGCCGGACGACCAGTACGCGCGCCCGCTGTCGGTGGGGCTCACCGCGATCTCGGAGATGATGTGCGTCACCCCCGTGGGCACGCGCGCCCACGCGCTCGTCGCGGTGTCACGACGCCACAAGCCGGTGCTGTGCGACGCGATCCACGCCGGATAGCCGCCGCCCGTGCCGAAGCCGTGGAGCCCGGTGGCGGGGAGCGTGCCGGCCGCCTCCCAGGCGTCGGTGGCGAGAGAAGGGGGGGCGATCTCCGGGCAAACCGGCGGGGCGACGCCGGTGTCGCCGGTGTCGGTGTCCGCGGTGTCGTCGGCGGGCGTGGTGTCGTCGGTCGGGCCGGTGTCCTTGGACGACGTGCACGCGGCGAGGAGGAGGAGGAGCGGGGACCACATTCCGATAGCATAGCGTAACGGGCCGTTACCCGGTCGTCGCCTCGCTCACCTTGGCGATGTGCTCGAGAACGCGGCCGTGAATCGCGTGAATCGAGGCGTCGCTCCAGAGCGTCCACCACGCTTCCGGCGCCATCGCGAACGTGTACCAGGTGCGCCCGACGAGGCGCGTGCCGCCGTCCGGGAGCGGGGTGAGCACGAACTCCCCGCGGCGACTCTGGAGGATTCCGTCGAGGTGGGGCGCGTGGATGCGCTCGTAGGGGCTCCACTCGTGCATCGTGGGCGGGCTCGACCGCACGTCGAACGCGAGGTGGTGCGGGGCGTTCCACGTGGTGATCGGCTCCACGAACGGCCCGGTGGAGAATTCGCAGTAGCGCACGGCGCCCACCCCTTCGCCCTCGATGCGCGCGCGGATTGGGTAGGCGATGCCGAGCCCGAAGAACCACTCGGGCGGCGGCGGCAGCTCCACGTCGCCGAACCCGATGACGTTCGCCCACACCACTTCGGGCGGCGCGGCGATGTCGATGGTGGAGGTGACCTCGTGCACGGTGAGGTGCGACGCGCCGGGGTCGATCGCGAACAGGAAGGGGAGAGGCGCGGCCGAGGCGAGGAGCCCGGCGCGGGCCTCCAGCGTCGCCAACCCGCGGCCCAGGAACACGCCGAGGAGCGACATCACGAACGCGAGTGGCGCCGCCATCGCGAGGCAGAGCGCGCCTTCGAGCGCGAAGAGCAGGAGGAGCCCGCCGCTCGTCACCACCGTGAGCGCGCCCACGCTCGCGTTCGCCAACACCCCGCGCGGCGCGCGGAGGTTCAGCAGGAAGCCGGCCACCGCGCCCATCACGAAGGGCGTGCCGATGAACAGCGTGCCCCCATACTGACCGAACGCAAATACGCTCATGACCACTATCGCGAGCCCGATACCGGCGCCGGCCACGGTGCCGATCATCGCCGACCACACGAGCCGATCTTCCCCGGCGAGCGTGCGTTTCGCGGGCGGCGCGGCGCGCGTGGGCACCGCGCACAACCCGAGCATCAACAGGTAGTTCACGAAGGGCACGAAGAACATCAGCCCCAGCAGGGCGGGCAGGCCGGCGTCGCGCGCGCGCCGCACGGTCATCGACACGCCCACCCACGCAAACGGCAGCGAGAACAACGCGGCGACCACCGCGAGCGTGTCCTCCGCACCCCCGTAGAGGTCGAGCCGCGTCGTCAGGAGCGGCGAGAGGAAAGCGACGGGATCGAGAAATTTCTGGGCCCCGAACTACGCGAGCGCGGCTTCTCCCGCGTACTTCACGCCGAGCAGCCCGAAGCCGGCGATCGTATAGAGCCGGCGGTCGACGGGGGCAGTGACGCCTCCGAGGCGCGCGAGCAGACCTGGGGTTGCGACGGCAGGAACGGACATGAGGCTCCGGGGCGCCGAGGGGATACGCGATTCCGAGGCGGGGCAACCGCTTCGGGTCCGTCGCGAAACAAACAGTAGCGCCGAGGGCGACCCGGGGCCGCGGGCGCAAGGAGCGAGGAGGGAGTATGCCCGTAGGCATGTGGCCGACGAGCGACGCCGCGCGCGCGCTCAGGGGCGGCCGAACGCACCGTTTGTTGAGCGACGGGCCCGCTGCGTTGCGGCGACGTCGGTGAGATGGGGGTGGTTCCGTGCCCGGGGGGGAGGCGGCCCTCCGGATGCCGCTCCCATGGCCGCGAGGAAAAGCGTCACGCTTCAGCCGGTGCCAGTCGCTCACGGTGACGTCGTAGCTACCGTCCTTGCGGTTGGAACCGCCACTGTTCTCGCTCCGGTAGAGCTGTGCGTCGCCCCGGCGCCCGCCCGGCGGCCTGGGCTTGCCGGTCGGCTCCCCCGCGGGGCGGGCAATCGGGCCGCTGTGCACCCGGCTAGCCGTGTTCGCCGGTTCCGTGCCAGTAAACTCCCGGCCGCGCTCGCCCACGCCCCCGTGGCTCGCGACGCTCCCCGGCGGCCGAGAGGTCCACGCCCGGGCCCCCTCCGACGGGCAGGTTCGAGTACCTGCTACCCTCTCCCTGGCGCAGTCACCCACCCCGGAGTTTCCATGCTCACCCTGCTCCTCTCCGCCGCCGCCTTCGCCGCCGACGGGCCGACGTTCTGGGGCCGGCAAGCGGTGGCGGTGTCCGGCTGGCCCACGGGCCTGCTCTCGACCACCATCGCCGAGGCACGCACGCCCCTGTACCGGTCGGACAGCATTGTGTTCCGCGACACGTACATCGGCGCCGGGGCCCAGGTGATGCTCTCGCCGGCGTTCGCGATCACCGGGGCGCGCGTGGCCGTCTCGCCCATCGACGTGTTCGAGGTCACGTTTCGCGGCGCGCACGGCTGGTACTTCGGCAACGGGCTCGGCCCGATGCCGTTCGATTCGGTGACGGGGTCGTCCACCGGGGAGCGCGCGGACCGCGAAGAGGAGGGGTTCTCGACCGAGTTGTGGTCCGCCGCGGTAGACCCGACGCTGAAGGGCAAGGTGTGGAACATCGTCTTCTTCTCGGCGTGGAGCGTCGAGTACCTCGCGTTCGACCAGCCTTCCGACGTTGGGAGTACGTACACCTACGAGCCCTTGCGCGACCTCGTGGTGGTGTGGAACGACGTAGCGTTCGAGCACCAGGCCGCGGTGCTCTACCAGGCGCTCCCGGGCGGTGACCAGCCGTCGTTGCGCTTCGGACCTACTTTTCGCGACCGGTGGGCGCACGTGAGCGGGGATCGGAGCACCGCGGTCGGCGCGCTCGTGGCGGCGCGGCCCGGTGTGCAGCCGGCGGTGCCGACAATCGTGGGGTTGGTGCTCTGGTACGTCGACGACAACGATTACGGCGGGGCCGTGCCCTACGTGGCGGGACAGGTGCGGTGGGAGCTCGAGCGGCCGATTGGGGCGAAGGCGGCGGCGGGGCGGTGAGGGCGTGGGCGCTCGGCCCCCGCGCCGGGCATCAAGCCCCCCGAAAGGAGACGGCGCCGGGACTATGCACCCAAAGAGGAGAATCGCGCCCGTGCGTGCACGCAAGACGACGTTGATCGGAAAGAGCCAACCTACCTTTTGGATGGGTGCTCTGCTGCCGGGCCGGCGGCGGGCGGGGGCGGGGGTCCGTCGGGGGTCATGAATGGCGCCGTTTGTCTCCTTTGAGGGGGCATAGCAGCGGCCGTGTCCGATTTTGGGGGGGCATAGGTGGGCACCATGCCCCCCAAAATGAGAATGCGAACGAATCTGTATATACGACGCGGGCGCTCGGGGGCGGGGGCGGCGCCCCGCGCTGGCTCGCGACGCGCCACCCGCGACGGGGGGGCCGCGACCGGGCTCGACGGGCGCGCCCCGCGATGGCGCGCGCTTCGCGCTGAGCTACACTTGCACATGCTTTCCACCCCCACGCGCGTCCTGCCCCTCGTCCTCGTGCTCGCGGGGTGCGCCGCCGCCGGCCAGCGCGTGGTTCGCGACGCGTCCCACTTCGACCCGCTCTCCGGCACCACCCTCACCGAGGAGAACGCCAGCGTCGGCGTCGTGGGGCTCGACGGCGAGACGGTGTGCTACGCGGTGGACACCGGCGACCCCGGCTACGGCGACACCTGCGTCGCGACGCTCGACGACGCGCGCCGCATCCCGCTCACCTGCGGCTTCCACGTGGTGACGATTCGGTGGGGCGAGGGCGATGACGCGACGGAGGAGGGGACGTACCTGGTGGATTCGCCGTCGTGCGCGGATGTCACCGGCCCGGTGACGTTGTGGCAGAACGACGAGCTGGTGCGGGCCTTCGTGGCGATCAAGGACGATCTCCAGTGCCGGATGAACGACTGCGAGAACCCCGGCGGCACGGGCGACTGGAGCACCACGTGCGGCGAGGGTCGCGTGGATTGGAACGTGGCGCTCGACGGGGTGCGCGCCATCAGCGCGTTCACGTACACCAACTGCCGCGCGTCGATGACGCTCGACGTGCACGACCCCGCGGACCCATACTGGCTCGACGAGACGGCGGTGCTCCCGCTCGAGATCGAGCTCGTCATCAACGGGTCGATTCGCCAGGACACCGACTTCTCCGGCAACGGCGAGGAGGCCGGCACCGTTGAGATCTCCGGCGACTTCGACGGGCGCGTGGAGTCGGTGATCACGATTGTCGACAAGGCGCGCGGCGGCGGTTGGTTCGAGGGCGGCTGCGCCACGGGGCCGGTGCCGGGCGAGGTGTGCGCGCCGGGCGAGGCGATGATTCGGTACGACTTCCCGGATTGGTCGTGCCACGGCGCCATCTGCCCGGAGCCGGGCGACCCGCCCGTGGAGGGCCCGGACCGCGACGGCGACGGCATCGGCGACGACGACGACGTGTGCCCCGACGTGATCGACCCGATCCAGGCCGACACCGACGAGGACGGCGTGGGCGATCTGTGCGACGACACCCCCGGCTTCTACCTGATTCAGTTCAAGAGCGGCGAGCGGTGTGTCACCGCCGAAGGGGTGGGCGACGTGTCGTCGACCGACGCGTGCAGCGTGCTCGATTTGCGGCAGCGCTGGGAGGTGTTCGCGGTCGAAGGGTACACCGGCTTCCGCAGCATCGCCACCGGTGAGTGTTTGACGCACACGGACTCCTGGATTGGCCCGTGGACAGTGACCGGCGCGGCGTGCGACCCCTACGACGACTTCCAGCAGTGGGACTACCAGCCCTACGACCAGGGGGGTGCGGACGCGCAGTGGCCCGGCCGGCTCCGCGCGACGTCCGACGACTTCTGCGCCTACACCGACTTCACGGGCAACATCTTCGGCACCATCGCCAACTGCGACCTTGCGGGGACGGACGCCGGCCGCAAGGTGGGCATCTACGCGTACGGCGACTTCGCCACGACACCGCTCGCGCCCTGACGCCCGACGGCGGCGCCCCATCTTCGCTGCCTTGAACGTCCTGTCTCGGGCTTCTAGTCCCCGCGCGCGAGGCGCTCGGCGCGCCGCGCGGCCACGCCGTCGTCCATGGGCGGGAGGGGCGCAAGCCGCTGCCTGAGCGCGGTGACCACCGCGGCGAACCGACCGCCGAAACGCGCGCACTGGTCGCAGCCACGCACGTGGCCTTCGACCTTCTCCCGCGCGGCGGTGTGCAGATCGCCGTCGAGGTAGTCGGACAACAGGGCCAGGACCTCGCCGCAGCGCAGTCCCGCGACCTCAGGGCCCGTCCGGAAACAACGTTTGCATCCGGCCGCCCCTGGACTCG
>CAXNIN010000202.1:0-8204 GCA_964202365.1 Myxococcota bacterium
TAGTCGCGGACGAGCGTGCAGAACTCCCGCTGGTCGTCCACGACGAGCACTTTACGGGGGCCGGACGAGAGGCGCACCGGCGGCGCCGCAGGGGGGGCGTCCGTGCGCTCGAACTCGGCAGGCAGCGGGTACTCGTGCTGCAGCGCGAACGCCCGGATGTCGCTGTACGCGATGCGCCGGTGCCCGCCGGGAGTGCGGTGCGCCGGAAGCAGACCGCTGTTTACCCAGTTCACCACGGTCGGCGGCGACACGCCGAGCTGCTGCGCAACCATGAAGGTCGTCAGGTACCGAGGCCCCGCGGCCTCCGCCTTCTTACGAGGCATTTCCAACCTCACCAGCAGCGCGCATCCCGACCACGTCCGACAACAAATGATGTTCTCCGATCTGCACGAGATCCGCAACCTCGAGCCGGGCCCGCACCGCCACCCGCGAAGCGCCCACACGGGGGCGTACGCGCCCCAGATGCTCGCTTAGTTCATCGGAAATCTCGATCATCGCGGCCCTGCTTCGCCCCGGAGACACGAGCGCCACCGCATCGGCACCAAGCCGTGCCAGCAGATCTCCCGGCCGCGCCCGGAGACGTAGCTCCTCTGCGAGCCATTCCACGAGCGCAGACGTCTGGGAGCGCGCGTGGCCGAGCTCGACCATGCGAGGTCCGATTTCCGACACCACGAGGGCCGGCAGCCCGGAGCGCGCGGCGCGTGCGACCTCGACGAGCCCCTTGAGCCGCTCCGCGACGGCGTCGAGCGGCGCGAGGCGCGCGACGCTGACCGGCCCCGGGCCTCCCGCGCCGCGCGTGAGGCCGGACACCGCGACGGCGTTCGCCACGGCGGCGATGACGGCGGCTCCGTCCACCGGGGCGGGGAGCGACGCCGCGACGCCGCGGACGCCTCGCGTGGGATTCGACGGGTCGTCGGAGGCGGCCGTCAGCAGCACGACCGCCGCGCCACCGGTGCGCGGATCGGCCCGCAGCGCGTCGAGCGCGTCGAGCGCGCGGCCCGTGGCGCGGGTCGCGTCGACGAGGAGCACGCAGGGGTGGGCCTGGCGTGCCGCCACGAGGAGGCCGGCCCCGAACGGGTGGCCGGACACTGCCCCGCCGAGAGCGCCGACGAGGGCGGTGAGCGCATCTACGTCGGCGTCGTTCGCCGCCGCGACGAACACGAAGCCCCGTGCCGCGGCGCGAGGCAGCTCGAGCCGGAGGGTGTCGCCGGTCGCGGCAACCAACAGCTCCCCGCCCCGCTCCCGGGCGCGCGCGGAGGCGAGCGCGAGGGCGCGCGCCGTCTGGGCGGCGTCCGCGGGTAGGGAGGCCCCGCCGTCGACCCGCACCGACACCGCCGTGTGTGTTTCGGTGCAGTCGGTGTGCACCCGAAGGGTCGCTCCGACGGGCGCACGCGCGAGCGCAATCGCGAGGAGGGTGTCCACGAGGTCACCCACGTCCGGCGAGGCGCCCTCGGCGAGGCCGGCCGGGCCTCCCCTCGGATCGGGCGCGTTGTCCACCGTGAAGCGCTGGTCGCGCCGCGTGGCGCGCGGCTGGAGCCGCTCCGCGGCGTCGATGACGAGGTCCGGGAGACTCGTGGCCTCCGCCGAAGGCCCGTGTGCATCGAGGACGGCGCGGTGTTCATCCGCCAGCCGCGTGGCCATGTCGCTGATGCGACTCGCCTGCCGCTGGAGCGTCTCGAACGACTCCGCGTGGCGCTCCGGCGGGAGGATTCCCTCGGCGAGCATCTGGGTGTGCCCCACCATCACCGCGAGCGGCGAGCGGATGTCGTGTGCAACGAACAACAAGAGGGCGTCGCGCGCCTCGGCCGCCTTGACGAGGCGCTCGCGGATGCGCTCGGCTTCCCGCGCGTGCGCGCGCGCGAGCTGCTCGAACCGCCACGCCCGAGCCGCCTGCGCCTCGACGAGCACGGCGGTGTCGATGGCGTCGTGCGCGTCGGCCAGGAGGGCGTCAAGCGGGCCGTGGAAGCCCTCGCGCACGAGGGCCGTCACGGTAGCGCCGCCGGCCTGGCCGAGCGGAGCGTGGAGCACGCGTCCGAGCGGCGAAGGGTCGTCCGCGGGCGCGATCGCGGGCACGTGCGCGCCGCGCTCGTACACGCCCCCGACGCCGCTGCTCCGCTCGATGCGCACGCCGAGCACCCCGGGCTGCGCCGCGATTGCGTTCGCCACCGCGCCCAGCAGGGCGCCCGAGTCCGAGCCGACGGGCGCCGGGATGCGCAGCGGAGGGGGGCCGGCCGCGTGGCGCGCGACGAACCACCGGAGCCTCAGCGCGAGCTCGGCCGGCGCGAGCTCGGCGGGCACCACCTCCTCGACGACGCCCACGAGCATCTCGAGGTTCTCGGAGAGCCACGCGACCGGCGCCCGGATACCGCGCGGCATCGCAGCGGCACCTGCCAGAAAAGCCTGTAATTCGGCGATGGACGGCTCCCCTCGCACGTCCACGAGGAGGGTGCAGACCGCCCCGGCGGTGAGCACCGCGCGCGCGGCATCGAGCCCGTTCACGACGCGCGCGTTCGGGGCGACACTCTGAATATCGGGTGCAGCCGACGGGTCGTCCGAAGCGCCGATGGCAACGACAAGGATGTCCTGGTCCAGCGGAGAGCGCGCAGTCTGCATTCAGCCGGCACAATAGCAGAGTGCCCGCGGAGAGGTAGCATCGCCTGGTACAACCCGGCGACGAACAGGAAAAGCTCTGGTGGATGCCCGGCGTTCAGCGTCGCGCCAAAACACGAAGGGGGCCCAGAGGGCCCCCTTCTTTACGCGCGCCTGCACCAATACGGGCGCCGGCGCGCCGGTGGGGTCATTCCATGATGCGGAAGCGGAAGAACGTCTCGCCAATGATGATCTCCTCGCCGCCGAAGAGGCGGCGGTCGGTGATCAGCTCGCCGTTGACGAGGCTGCCGTTCGAGGACTTCTGATCTTCGATATAGAAGTTATTTCCCCGGCGAAACAGCTTGCAGTGGTAGCGCGAGACCTTGGAGTCGTTCTTGATCTGGATGTCGTTCTCGCGGCCGCGCCCGATGGTGAGCGTGTCGCCCGTAAACGGGTAGATCTGCTCCTCGGCGGTCCCCTCCTGGTACAGGAGAAGCGCGCGCCGCGGCGCCTCGCCCGACTCGGAGGGCGCCGGAGCCGCGGCGCCGCTCTCGCCCGAGAGGTCGATCTCGACCTCGCCGGCGCTCACGGAGACCTCGCCCCCGAGGATCTCCTCGTCGTATCCGAACGGCACATCGGCGCTGGGCGCGTCGCCCTCGTCCTCGCCGATCTCGGAGGTCTCGATAGCGATGTCCTCCTCGCCCGAGGACACACGGACGGTCGCGGAGTCGACCGCGCCGGGGAACAGCACCGAGAGGTCGTCGCGGCGCTCGGCCATGGCGCTGTAGGCGCCTTCGCTGTCGACGGCCTCGGGTTCGTCCTCGTCTACGACGGGTTCGGCCGCTGGGGCAGGGTCTTCTTCCGCCGCCGGTTCATCGGCGGGCTCCGCCGCGGGGCTGGCCGCAGCGGAGTAATGTCCACCGGGCCCCGCGGTGGCGGCCCAGCGCGCGAGCGCGGCGTCGAGGGAGTCCCAATCCGCCTGCACGGAGGCGATGCGCTCGTTCGCGCTCGCCTGGCTGGCGCGCAGACCCGCGGTCTCCGAGTCGAAGTCGGCCTCGGAGAGCTCGCCGATGGCGGCGCGGAGCTCAAGCTCCTGGATCTGCTCGTCGACGCCACCCTTGGAGGCCTCGATCTTGCTCTTCTCCGAGGTGTAGCCCGCGAGGAGGCTGGAGACGTTCGGGAGCAGCGGCGAGACCTGATCGGCCACGTCCGACGCCTTGATCTCGTGGTCGAGGACGACCTTCTCGATGACCGCAGCGTTGAACTTGCCGGTGGCGCCCTGTGCGCGGGCCTTCTCGATGTAGTGGCGATGCTGCTCGTACCGCGCGGTCAGCGCGGACAGCGTCTCGAGGAGTTCCTTCTTCTCCATGTCCAGGGGCTCCTAAGGCTCGGCGGGTGCGTGGGGGGCGAGCTGAATCGCGTTGATAGTAGACGGGGGGAGGTGCTGTCAACCCTGCCAGGGCCGCCGCGGGGCGGGGGCCCACCCGAAAGTCAGAAGTAACCGCTCGGCGTGTCACTCGGCCCGGCGAGGTTCTGGAAGAGGATGTACTTGTCAAGGAAAGCAAGCTCGACCGTGCCAATTGGGCCGCTTCGTTGCTTCGCGATGATGATCTCGGCGATCCCCTTCTTGGCGCTCGCTTCCTTGGTGTAGACCTCGTCGCGGTAGATGAACAGGATGACGTCGGCGTCCTGCTCGATGGCGCCCGACTCGCGGAGATCGCTGGGCATGGGGCGCTTGTCCGTTCGACTTTCGAGCGAGCGGGTGAGCTGGGAGAGCGCCATCACCGGCACCTGAAGTTCCTTCGCGAGGATCTTCATGCCGCGGGAGATGTTGCTGATGACGTTCTCGCGCGACTCCTTCGGGCCGCCCGTGCCGGTCATGAGCTGCAGGTAGTCGACGATCAAGAGCCCCAGGTTTGGATACTCAGCCTTCAACCTGCGCGCCTTGCTCCGGAGCTGGTTGATGGTGAGGCCCGGGGTGTCGTCGATGAGGATCGGGAGGCTGTGGAGCACCTCGGACGCCTCGATGAGGCGCCGCCAATCCTCATTCGGGTCCAGGTTGCCGGTGCGCACGAGGCTGGCGTCCACGCGCGCGTGAGAGCACAACATGCGGGTCGCGAGCTGGTGGCGCGACATTTCGAGGGAGAACATCCCAACCGCGACGCCCCCCTTGAGCGCGGCGTTGAGCGCGAGGTTGAGCACGAAGGCGGTCTTGCCCATGGCGGGCCGCGCCGCGAGGACGATGAGGTCCGTGCGCTGCAGGCCCGCGAGCTTCTTGTCGAGATCGATGAAGCCGGTCGGGACGCCGGTCACCTCGCCGGGGTTGGAGGCCCGGTGCTGGATCTCGAGGATCTGCTCGTCGATGATGTTGGAGAGCGGATGCCAGGACTTGGTGCCCGTGACGTTCGCGATCTCGAAGACGGCCTTCTCCGCGCCGTCCATGAGGCTGCCGAGATCCTTCACCCCTTCCTGGATGTCGGCCTCGATCTGGCGTGCGGCCAGGAGAAGCTGACGTCGTACGGCGTGCTCTTTCACCCGGCGCCCGTAGGCCTCCAGGTTGTCGACCGTGGGGCAGGCCTGGGGGAGCGCGATGACGTAGGCGATCCCGCCCACGCGTTCGGCTTCACCGCGGCGCTCGATCTCGTCGAGCAGGACCATGGTGTCGGGGACAGCGCCGGCGTCTGCGAGGGCGCAGAGGAGCGCGTAGAGGTGTTGGTGCGCAGGGCGGTGGAAGTCTTCCGCCACGATGGACTCACGCACCTGCAAGAGCTGCTCGGGAGCCAACATCAGGCCCCCGAGCAACGCTCGTTCGGTCTCCCAGTTGTGCGGAAGCCCGCGCTCCGAGACCCGTTGCACGGGCCCCTCGGGGCGAGCATACCGACGCTGGCGGGAAGACTCGTCCATCCGTACGATCAGGCGCGGATGACGTAGACCTTGACGCTGGCCTCGACGCTCTTGTGCACGCGGACAGGCACCTGGAACACGCCGATGTTGCGGATCGGCTCGGCGAGCACGATGTTGCGGCGATCCACCTCGACGCCCTGGGAGGCGAGGGCCTCCTGAACGTCCTGGTTGGTGACGGAGCCGAAGATCTTGTCTTCGGCGCCGGCCTGCCGCTTGATCGTCACGGCGGTGCCGGTGATCTTGGCCGCGAGCTCGCGCGCGCTGGCCAGGACCTTCGTCTGGCGGGCGGCCGCCAGGCGCTTGACGTGTTCGGTACGACGCGTGTTCCGCTCGTCGGCGAGGACGGCGAGGCTGCGCGGGAGAAGGAAATTCCGGCCGTAGCCGTCGGCGACCTCAACCACCTGACCGGTGGTACCGAGGTTCGCCACATCTTCCTGGAGGATGACCTTCATGGGGGGCTCCGTGGGTTCCCTGGTTAGTCTTCGGCTTCGACGGCGAGGAGGTCGTCTTCGGCCTCTTCGGCTTCGGCGCGGTAACGAGCTTCCGCTTCTTCCTCGGCCTTGAGGGCGGCCATCCGCTCGGCGCGGAGGCGCTTGCGCTCCTCGGCGACCGCGCGGCGGGCATCCACCTCGACGGCATCCTCGAGCTTGACGGTGAGGAACCGAAGGAGCTGGTCTTCCAGACCGAGGTTGCGCTCGACCTCGGCCACCAGGGTCGCGGGGGCGACGTAGTTCAGGTAGATGTAGTGGCCGCGCTGGTGCTTGCTGATGATGTAGGCGAGCTTGCGCTTGCCCCAATCTTCGCTCACCAGGATGACGCCGGCGTTGTTGGTGATCACCTGCTCGTACCGGGCCGTGATCTTGGTCATCACGTCGTCGGTGAGGTCGGGGCGGGCGATGTAGATGGTCTCGTACTCGTTGAGGATCAAGGTGCCTCCACCTGGGCGATTGGAGGGGAGCAGCCGGGCCACTCCCGCGGAGGATTACGCGGACGGAGCCGCGTTGAAGGTGTTCATGGTCTGCGTGACGCCCACCCGGACGACGCTCTCCACGGCGTCCGATGCGGTGTCCAGCACGGAATCGAGGTCCCGAGACTCCGTGGGAGCCCACGGGGCGAGGACGTAATCGGCGGGGTCCATCTTCTCGGGGGGGCGGCCGACGCCGACCCGCACGCGGACGAACTCCGCTCCGACGAGACGCTGGATGTCCCGGATGCCGTTGTGCCCCCCGTGACCGCCGCCCACGCGAACGCGGAGGCGACCGAAGGGTAGATCCATGTCGTCGTGCACTACGACCAGGTTCTCCCGGGCTACTTTGTAGAAGCCCAGGATGGACGCGACCGGCTGGCCCGACAGGTTCATGAACTGCTGCGGCATCGCGAACATGACCTTCGTGGCGGCGAGGACCCCGTCCCCCACCAGCGCGCCGTAGAGCTTCTTCTCCACGGGCGCGCCGGCACGGGCCGCGAGACGTTCCACAACCAGGAACCCGACGTTGTGTCGAGTCCGGGCGTAGCGCGCCCCGGGGTTTCCCAGGCCGACCACGAGGTGCATCACTTCTTCTCGGCCGACGCTTCTTCCTTGGCGGTGCGCTTGCCTTCGACCGTGACGACGTTGTAGTCACGGGAGAAGTTGACCTTCACGCCTTCCGGGGCGGCGACGTCGGACACCTTGAGGAACTGCCCGACCTCGAGCGACGTCACGTCGAGCTCGATGGAGCGGGGGATCTTCGCGGCGGCACACTCGACGTTGAGCGAGCGCACGAGCTGGCGGAGCGTGCCGCCCGCGCGGGTGCCGGCGGCGCGGCCGGTGAGCGTGAGGGCAACCTCGACCGTGACCACGTAGTCGCCGTCGACCTCGTAGAAGTCGACGTGGAGCACGTCACGGGAGACCGGATCGCGCTGGATTTCGCGGATCAGGCAAGCGCGCTCGTCGGCGTCCGCGACCTTGACCGACACCAGCGTGTTCGGGTCGTTGGTCTTGCGGAAGATCGTCGCGAGCTCCTTGAGGTCGAAGCTGACGGGGGTGGCGGAGCCACCGGCGCGGTATAGCACGCCGGGGGTGCGGCCGGCCTTGCGCGCCTTGCGCGCGACACCCTTGCCGGTGCCTTCGCGCGTCGAGGCGTTGAGGATGAGGCTTTCCATCGAGTTCTCCGGGACGAGGCGGTCCGGGGGGGTGGGCGAGGACGTCCTTCGCCCCGGCAGAGCCGGACCACACCCCGGAGGGATGTTTCGCACCGTGGACGTCGGGCCCCCGAAGGGACCGGTGCGCGGACCGGTACGATGTACACCGTACCGGAGCGGGGGCCGTTTAGCCGAGGCGGCTGGCAGCGTCAAGAGCCGAGAGTGGCTTACTACCGGAAGAGGCGGGTGACCGAGTCGTGCGAGTGGATCGACGAGATGGCCTCGGCGAACATCGGCCCGACCGAGACGACGCCGATCTTGGGGCACGCGCGCGCCTCGGCGGACAGCGGGATCGTGTCGGTGACGATCACCTTCTCGAGCGAGCTGTTCTCGATGCGCTCGATCGCCGGCCCCGAGAGCACGGCGTGCGTCGCGACCGCGAAGATGCGCTGGGCGCCGTTCTCCTTGAGGGCGGCGGCCGCCTTCACGAGCGTGCCCGCGGTGTCGATCATGTCGTCGACGATGACGGCGTCCTTGTCGCGCACGTCGCCGATGATGTGCAGCGCCTCGGCGAGGTTGGGGCCCGAGCG
>CAXNIN010000203.1:0-8180 GCA_964202365.1 Myxococcota bacterium
GCCCGCGCCGAGGGTGCGGTGAGGCCCGGCGATGGCCGCGATGCGGTCGTCGCAGAGGCCGTTCTGGAGCACCACCATGGCGCCTTCGGGCGCGAGGTTCGGCAGCACGTCGCGCGCGGCGGCTTCGACCTGCGGCGGCTGGGTGGCGAGCAGGATGAAGTCGAAACGTTCGTCGCCGAGAGACGCGACGACATCGCCCGCGACGGTGCGTTCGGGCGCGCCGCGATCCCGCACGCGGTAGCCGCCTTTGCGCACGGCTTCCGCGATCTCGGCGTTGCTCGAGAGCGCGACGACCCGCGTGACGGCGGGGCCGCCGAGCTGCGCGATCGCCGCGGCGATCGTGCCGCCGATGCCGCCGCAGCCGACGACGAGGACGCGACTCATGGGCTCCCGGCCTCCCGACGGAGCCTATTCCTCGAAGCGGTAGCCCGTGCCGTGCACGGTGAGGATGTGGCGTGGATCGCCCGGCGTCTCCTCGACCTTCTTGCGCAGCTTGAGGATCTGGTTGTCGACCGTGCGCGTGGCCATGCTCGGCGAGTAGCCCCACACGTGCTGGAGCAAATCTTCGCGGCTCACGTCGCGGCCGCGGTTGGCGATGAGGTACGCGAGAACGCCGGACTCATGCGTCGTCATGCGGTGCTCTTCGCCTTCGCGGAGGAGGATGCGCCGACGGAGGTCGACCTCGTTCTTGCCGAAGCGGTAGAGCTCGGGGGCGCGCGGCGCGGCGGGGCGGGCGCGGAGCCGGGCCTTGACGCGGGCGATGAGCTCGCGCAGCGAGAACGGCTTGACGACGTAGTCGTCCGCGCCGAGCTCGAGGCCGAGCACACGATCCACCTCGGCGCTTCGGGCCGTGAGGAGGATGACGGGGAGCTCGGGGTGGTCCGCCTTGACGCGCTTGAGGACCGAGAGGCCGTCCATGCCGGGGAGCATGACGTCGAGCACGAGGACGTCGGGTACGTCGTCCTCGATGGCCTCGAGGGCGGCTTCGCCGCTGTCGCAGTGGGTGACGGTGAACCGCTCGTGTTCGAGCGCGTTCGTGAGTCCCATCGCGAGCGTCTCGTCGTCTTCCACGACGAGGATGCTGGCTCCCAGCGTTTCCATCTACGACCTCCGCCGAACGCGCAATATGAATTTGGCGCCGCCGTCGACGCCTTCTCGGCACTCTACTTTTCCGCCGTGCATCTGCGCGGCCTCTGCCACGAAAGCTAACCCGAGCCCGTGGCCGCCGGAGCGTCCTCGGCCCGGTCCTTCCACACGGCGGAAGCGTTCGAAGATCGCCTTTCGCATGTGGGGGGGCACGCCGATGCCGTTGTCCACTACCTCAAACTGCACCCAACGCCGCTCGATGCGTACGCGGAGCCACATTTCGGAGCGACGTTCGGGGGCGTGGTACTTCAGGGCGTTGTCGACGAGGTTCGTGAGCGCGTCCCGCAGGAACGAGGCGCGCGCCACCATGGTGCCGCTGCCGACCGGGGGCTCGACGTGCAGGGTGAGCCCCTGCTGCTCGCACAGAGGCCGCCAGCGTTCGGCGACGTCCTCGACGAGCGCGATGGGGTCGAGCGGGGCGGGCTTCTCTTCGATGGGGCGGCTGGCCGCGCGGATGACCTCGTCGAGGCGCTGCCCGAGGCGCTCGGCCTCCTTCACGATCTGCTGCGCGAACTTCTCACGCTGCGCGGTGTCGCGGAAGCTGCCCATCTCGAGGTTCTCGGCCATGAGCCGGATGCCCGCGAGCGGCGTTTTCAGCTCGTGGGTGACACGCGTCATGAACTCGCGCTGGCGCTCGAGGAGGAGCTGCTGCTGGCGGTCGCTGTGGGCGAGCCCCCAGAGCGAGAACAGGCCGATGAGGATGCCGATGCCGATGGGGATGAGCTGAACGACCGCGGTGCGGAGGCCGGTCTCGGGCGTGAACGCCGCGGCGGCGACCCCCACGCGAAGGTGCGGGAGCACGCGCGTGAACGCGACTTCGACCGCGAGCGGGCCGCTGTCGCCCGCGAGTACACGCCCGGTTGGGTCGCGCACGGACATGTACGGCCGGAGCCCCTCGGGGACCTTGGCGAGGAAGTCGCGGATGAGCATCGGCTGATCGAGCTGGATGCCGCCGAGGAGCGCGCCCATCTCGAGCCGTGCGAAGAAGAGGAGGTAGGGGGGGTCGCCGAACTGGTCGACGAGGAGGCGCGGCCCCTGGGCGATCGTGGGGACGTCGCGGAGGTTCCAGCCGCGTTCACGCACTTCCTGGTAGAGCGCCATGCGCCGCTCCGCGCGGAGACGCAGCTCGTCGTCCTCGCCGCCGAGGAGCGGGCCGCCGTACTCGCGGAGGTCCCGCGCGATCGGGTAACTCCAGAGGTCGAGCACGGTTTCCAGCGCGGCGCCGTCGAGGAACGCGATCTCCGTGGCGAGGGTCCACACGAGGCGCTCGGCGATGTCGGCGCGCCCGATGGCGTCGGCGGCGCGCGCGTGCTGGAGGCGGAGGTAGACGAGCCGGCGCGCGCTCACGCCGTACTCCGCGGCCTCCTGGAGCGGGATGGCGCCGAGCGCGCCGAGCTCACGGATGACCCGGTCGGCGGCGAGCGGCTGATCGGCGTTGAGGAAGAGCTCCGCGGCCTCGGACGCCGCGAGGAGGGAGACCGCCGGACCCCGCCCGATACACGCGCGGTAGAGGAGGCCGGCCTGGGAGGGCTCGACTTCCCCGGCCTGCCGACTGGCGGCGGCGAGGCACGCGTCGGAGCGGAGGAGGACGAGGTCTTCGTCGAGCTGCGCCGCGGGATAAACGACCTCGTCGGGCTCCCAGAGGTAGAACGCGTCGAACCACGGGCGCGTGGCGCGAAACGACTGCTCGCGCTCCCGGATGCGCGCGCGCTCGGTGGACGGGAGCTCCGCGAGCCAGAGTTCGAGCGGTTGGCCGATGGCCTCTTCCCATCGATCGACCACGAGAACCACGCGGTCGCGCAGGGTGCGCAGCTCGCGCTCTTCGCTCGCGCGGCGGAAGCTCGCCGCCTCGCGCACGCCGACGATGCCGAGCATCCCCAGCAGCACCGTGAGCGTCGCGTAGATCATCCGGCGCATCAGGGCACGCAGCTCGACGCGGGACGCCCGGCGAGCGCCGTGTCGAAGGAGTCCCAGAGACGGGCGGGCTCGTACACGCGTCCCTCTATTGCGCTGCTCGCGGCGGATTCGCGGCACCCGCGGGCCGCGTGACCAAGTGCGACACACCAGGGCGAACCCTTGACCTGCCAGGCACCTTTGCGCTTGCTCACGCTCGTGTCGTCGCAACCGGCGCCGCCGGAGCCGTAGAGGTGGCGCACCGTGGTCTCGGAGAGCGCGCCGTCCGCGACATCGACGCCGACGAGCAGATCGGCCCACCGGAACCAGCTCGGCACGTCCGCGGCGGCGCCCGCGAGGCGGAGGCAGTCCTGGAGCAGCTCGGGGCCGTTGACGGGCGCGTAGGGGAGCCACGGCTCGGCGCGCACGCAGAGGTCGCGCGCGGCCGCGAGCTGAGTGTCCCGCTCGGGGAGGAGCCCCGCCGTGGCCGCCTGCGCGACGAGCTCACTGCGGACGAGCACCTCTGTCCACGCGGCCTCCATCCGGAGCCAGTTGTGCTCGGCGTCCGCGGGCAGACGGGCCTGGACGGCGGACAGCGTCTCGAGCGCGTGGGTGCACGCCGCGGCCGCGGTGACGGAGGTGCGGTCGAGCCGGCACGCCGCGGCCTCGAGCGTGCCGCGCGCGAGCATGGACTCGGGCTCGCGCGCCGCGCCGTCTTCCAGCGTGGCCCAGCCTTCGTCGTAGCGCGCCTGGCTCCACTCGCGCCCCGAGTCCTGCCACCCCTGCGACCACACCGTCGCGAGCGCGCGGACCGCGGCGGTGCGGGGCGTGGCCCGGGTGGCGAACGCGGCGTCGGCCATTCCGCGGAGGGTGTCGCGCTGCGTACGGTCGCGGTTGAGCTCGGCGCGCGTCTTGTGGGCCTTGAGCGCGGCGAGGGTGTCGACCGCGGCCTCGTTCGCTTCGGCGACGCGGGTGCGGTCGACCGTGATGGCGATGCCCGCGCACAGCGAGAACGGGGCGACGAACGCCGCCAGTACCCACCACAGGCAGCCTCGGCCGCGGGCCTTGGCGCGGGGCCGTGTGGCCGTGTTCGTGACCTCCCGGGCCTCCACCGCGGTGACGCGCCCGGCGGTGGTGTCGGGGACGCGCTCGGTGGCGCCGTTGACCAGCTTGGGAGCGGTGTTCTCGGGGACGCGCTCGGTGGCTCCGGCCGGCGCCGGCGCGCCCGCGAAGGGGGGCTCCGGCACCCGGTCGGTGACGCCGCCCATCGCGTAGAGCGAGGCCGATCCTGGCTCGCGACCGGCCCCCGCCTCCGGGAGGTCGGCGCCCGCCGTCTCTCCGACCGGCCGGCCCTGCCAATCCACGAGCTCCTTGCCGAGCTCGAGGTGCCCGAGGAGCACGTCCGTGCGCGGCCGCGCGAGCGGATCTTCCCGGCGACAGGCGGACAACGCCCCGCGCCACGCGGCCGGCGCCCCGGCCGGGAAGAGGTGCTCCACGAGGCGCGCCCAGGACCAGAGGTCGCTCGCGAGGTAGGTGCGATGCGCGTTTTCCTGCTCGGGCGCGGCCCACGACCGCGTGAGATCCCGCGTGGGCGCCCAGCCGGCGGGCTCGGCCACCTCGCGCAGCGTGTCCAGATCGATGAGCGCGATGGTGCCGTCGGGCCGAAGAACGAGGTTCTCCGACTTGAAGTCGCCGTAGGTGACGAGGCGGCCGTGGAGGAGGAGCAGGATGCGGAGGGCGTCGAGCGCGCGCACACGGGCGAGGTCGGGCGTGATGGAAGGGACGTGGTGGAGCGGGGTTCCCTGGATCCAACCTGTGGAGATCGTGACGTGGCCCTCGGCGTCGACCCCGGCGGCCACGGCGCGGGTCCAGGGGAGCGGCGGCCCGACGTCGCGCGGGAGGCGGGCCGCCACGCGGTAACCCTCGAGCGTGAGCTGGAGCTCCTCGGGGATGATCCCCAACATCGAGCCGTGGCCCTGGAGCACGATCTTCTCGACGAGCGGCCCGAGCCCCGGCGAGATGCGGGTGTGGAGGAGCACGCGGGTGACGCACGGCTGGCCCGCGACGAACGTGCGGGAGACCCGACGTTGCCCGGGGACTTCGCGGATCAGCTCGGGGCTCGGCTGCGTCACGGGGCGGCGGCGGCCGCTGCGGCGGGGAGGTAGCCCTTGGACTGGAGCACCTCGATGGCGTCGACGACGAGCGGGCCGGCGGCCGAGCCTCCGAATCCGCCGTGGGGCACGACCGCGGTGACGACGTAGCGGCCCGGGACGGCGGGGTCGCACGCCTCGGCGGCGTCGGGCTCGGCGATGGCGACGAACCAGGAGTGGGGCCGCGTCTCCTGACCGGGCTTGATCTTCCAGGGCTTCTCGTCGCGCGTGCCGGGGGCGTCGGCGGTGCCGGTCTTCCCGTAGATGCGGACGCCGGGGACCTTCTGGAGACGCGCGCCGGTGCCGGAGGCGACGACGCCGCGCATGCCGGAGAGAATGGCTTCGAGCGGCGCGGGGTCGTCGAGGAGCGCGCTGGCGGTGCAGGTGCCGCCGAGGAGGAGGTCCGGCGAGCAACGCCGGTAGGTGCCGCCGTTGGCGACGGCGCCCACGAGGCGCGCGGCCTGCGTGACGTTCCAGCTCCCCGCGCCCTGGCCGAAGCCGGTCTGCGCGAGGCGTCGGCTCCCGGCCGAGCCGAGGCCGGTGAAGTCGCCGTCGCGCTCGTCGTCCAACGTCGGGTTGCCGAACTCCACGCCGGCGGCGCGGAGGGCGCGGTAGGCGTCCGGGCCGAGCGAGAGCGCGAGCTGCGCGAAGTAGACGTTGCTCGACTTCTTGATCGCGTCGACGAGGTTGACGTTCCCGCGCGCGCCGCCGTCGCCGAAGTCGTGCACGGGCTTGCCCCAGCCGGGGAGGGAGAAGCTCGTGCGGCCGTCGTTGACCTGGTCGCAGGCGAAGGCGGGCGCGGACCCGGTGGGGCACGTGGAGTCGGGCGCCGTGGTGGTCACGGCGATCTTGTCGGCCTTCGCCGCCGCGACCGCCGTGAGGATCTTGAAGACGGACCCGGCCTGCCAGATGCCGTGGGCGCCGGTCTTGTCGGACCACGCGCCGTAGATGCCCATGAAGGTGGGGTCTTCGGCGAGGCGCTTCGCGCGCCACGTGTCGCCGGCGGGGTCGTAGTCGGGCCACTGGACGCGCGCGAGGACCTCGCCCGTGGCGGGGTCGAGCACGACGAGCGCCGCGGCGCCGACGCTGCTCTTCGCGGCCGCGGCCTTCACGAGCGGGGCGAGGGCGGCCTGGAGCGCGCCGTCGAGGGTGAGGGAGACGGAGCGGGCGGGGATGTCCTCGGAGAGCGCCGTCACCGCCGCGGAGCGGGCGGCGAGGGGCATCCGGGCGAGGGGGAGGAGTGTGGTGAGGTCGGGCGCGGCGAGCGCCACGCGGCGAACCGACGCGGCGCCGGGGGCTTCGGGGTGGCGATCGCGCCAGGCGCGCTCCGCGCGGGCGCGCTCGTCGGGGGCCTCGGCGGCCGCGGAGGGGACGACGAGGAGGAGCTCTTCGCGGGTGGCGCCGGGGAGCGGCGGGCCGAGCCAGATGGCGGGGCCGTCCGCGCGGTTGGGGTAGCCGCGGAGGCGCTCCTCCTGGGCGCGCTCGACGCTCCACTTCGCGCGGAGGAGGCCGCCGTCGGGGGGGCCGAGCACGGTGCCGAGGGCGTCTCCGAGGGGGTAGACGCGGGAGCGCGGCTCGGGCGAGGTGGCGAGCGGCACGCCGTTGCGGTCGAGGATGTCGCCGCGGCGGATGGCGCCGGCGATGGAGGAGAGGCGGCGATCCTGGAGGAGCACGGCGGTGCCGTCGCCGAGGGTGGTGACGACCCCGCGGAGCGTGGTGGCATCGCGATCGTGGACGCCGCCCGCGTACGTGGCGGCGAGGCCGAGCAGGGCGAGCGCGGCGACGGCGACCTGGGCGTGCCGGACGCCGCCCGCGATCTCCCGGAGCTCGTCGGTGGCGACGCGGGCCTCGCCATTTTCGCCGAGGCGGGCGATGAGCGCCACCACCGCGAGGAACGCCACCATGCTCGTCTTGCCGAACGAGAGGAACGGCACGACGACGCCGGTGAGCGGGATGACGCCGAAGGTGCCGCCGAGGATGGTGGCGGCCTGCGCGACGACGAGCAGGCCGAGTCCCGCCGCCATCATCGCGCGCTCGGGCGTGCGGTTGCGCGACGCGACGCGGAGGCCGTCGGTGACCGCGACGGCGATACACGCGAGCCACACGACGGCGCCGAGCACGCCGAGCTCCTCGACGAGGTGGGCGTACACGAGATCGGTGTGGCCGGCGGGGATGCCGCCCGGGAACGCCGTGCCGAGCCCGCTCCCCGACCAGCCGCCGGCCGCCATCGCCCACTTCGCGAGCGCGAGCTGATCGCCGTTGGGGAGGCCGTTGAGCCAGGGATCGGCCCACATGTGGAGCCGCGTCCGGACCGTGCCGGACGGCGCGAGCGCGGGGTTGTAGGCGAGCAGTCCGAGGGCGCCGCCGAAGCCGCCCACGGCGAGCACCACCCAGCCGGGGCTGCGCGTGACGACGTAGAAGAGGCCGAGGAACACGCCGCCGAGGATGAGCGTGGGGCCGAGGTCCTTGACGAGGAAGAGCCCGGCCCAGGTGCCGACGAGGGCGAGGAGCGCCGGGAGCAGGAGCGTGGCGCGCGGGAGGCGGAGGAAGCCGGCGCGAACGCGCTGGTAGCGGATCTTCCCCGCGCGGCGGCCGAGGGCGTCGGCGGCGAAGAGGACGGCGCCGACCTTCACGAGCTCGATGGGCTGGGTGCTGAAGAGGTTGATGCGCTGGCCGGACGCGCCGGGGGCGTCGCCGAACAGCGCGAGCGCGAGGAGGAGCGCGAGGGCGCCGCCGCCGATGACCCAGCGGCCGCGGGAGATCCACGCGCCGATGTCGCCGGGGATCGCGAGGAGGACGGCGGCGACGGCGCAGCCGTAGAACACGCCCTGGCCGAAGCCGGGGCCCGGCCAGTCGGCGCGGAAGGGGTTGCCGTAGCCGAGCTGCACGACGAGGCCGAGCCCCGCGGCGGCGACCGCGGCCGGGAGGAGCAGCGGGGTGCGGATGTGGTCGCCGCGTCGGAAGGAGGTGGCCGCTCGGACCACCGCGAGG
>CAXNIN010000204.1:0-8167 GCA_964202365.1 Myxococcota bacterium
CGCCGGCCCCCGCCGACACGCATCGGCCCGATTGCGCGCGGGGGGCGTTGCGGGGGGGCCGGGCCCCCCTGCCCCGCGAAGAAAGACCCGCTTACGGCGCCGCGGCGACCGTGACGCTGAATTCGATGGGCCCGACGTCCCCACCGAGGTCCTCCGAGCCGGCGTAGTCGGCCTGGAGCCCGCCGTCGCCGGTGAGCGCGCCGGTGAACGTGGCGTCGTGGCCGTCGACCACCATCCGGCCCGCGAACGTGGTGCCCGTGAACGATCCGGTCCAGACGACAGGAAGATCCTTGACCTTGTCGGGGTGCCCGGCGAGCGTGCACGTGCCGTTGAGGTAGAGCTGGCCGCCGCTGACCGCGCCGCTGACCGAGCCAGTGCATGTATCGGTGTCACCGTACCGCGTGGACTTCACCGACGCGCTGAACGTGCCGGTGCGAGGCCCGTCGACGACGCCCTCGCCGCCCATGCTGGGCGACCCGCTCCCGGTCTCGTTGACGAGGCTGATGTAATAGTCCCAATCCCAGCCGCTGCCCGGGTCGGTGTGACAGCCCGAGCCACCGCCGCCGCTCGAGCACCCCGGCACCTCGTTGTGGCCGATGATGTGCGCGCGGTCCTTCGGGATGCCGTAGCGGTCGCAGATGTCGCGGACGAGCGCCGCGGATTCGCGGTACATGGCGTCGGTGTACCAGGTGCTGGGCTGCGAAACGTAGCCCTCGTGCTCAATCCCGATGCTCGCCTTGTTGGTTTCCCAGTGGCCGGCGTGCCACGCGACATCCTCTTCCTGCACCATCTGGGTGATCTCGCCGTCGCTCGACCGGATGTTGTAGTGGGCGCTCACCGACGCCGAGCAGTTCTGGAACCAGGAGATCGACCCGGCGTACGTGCCTTCCATCGTGTGGATGACCACCTTCGTGATGTCGCCGCGGCCGCGGCTGTAGTCGGAATAGTTGGAGCTGCAGGCGGGGACGAACTGGTCGACGAGGCTCGAGCCGCTGACCGCCATCCGGTTCTCGCGCCACGGCAGGGAGGCGGCGGACAACTCGACGAGCTCGCCGCTGGGCGCCTCGACGGCGAGCCCCCATTGAATGCGGTCGTACACCTGGCTGGCGAACCCGTCTGCCACCAGCGGGTCTTCCGAGCCGGACCACGCGGCGACGATGGGGTACCACTCCTGGAGGGTGTCGACCTTCTCGCCCGTGAGCTTCTGCAGCTCGATGGCCTCGAAGTGAAGGAGCGCGGCGGCACCGAGAATGTTGGCGGTGGCGCCGTCCGCGAGCGACTCCGTGGGCTCCCCGAGCTTCTCGGCGGCCAGGTCGATCGAGGGGAACCGCCCCTCGTCGCGCAGGTTCATCACGCCCACGCCGCCCTCGCGGTTCACCTCGCCGAAGCGCTGATCGAAGCGGCTGACCGCGTACGACGTGGCGATCAGCACCTCGACCGGTACGTCGTAGGCCTCGGAGGCCGCCGCGAACGCGTCCGAGAGCTCGGTGGGGGCCGCGGGCGACGACGAACAGGCGACCAGGAGGGAGAGCAGCGGGAGGGAGCGCATGGGGTGGCCTCGGTGCACCCGGAGCCCTTGCACGCAGCGTGCCAGAAGTTGGACAGCCTCACACCTGCATCTTTTGCGGGTGGGGCGCGAACGCCCCTGGGGCATGCGCACCCCGCTGGTGCGGCGGCCACGCAGCGCGCGCCGCCGGACGGTTGCGGGGCGGGGTGCGCGGCACTATGTGGGCCGCCACAGCATGCTTCTTCCACTCCTCCTCTCGCTCTTCGCCTGGCCGGTGAATGCTGCTGACGGAGAGGCGCCTCCGGACGGGGGATTGGCGTCCGCCTGGACGAGCCCGGCCCCCGCGGCCACCTGGATCATCGCGCTCGAAAGTTCCGGATCGCTGAAGGCGAACGCCATGGCCGCGCGCGAGTCCGTCGCGCGGCTGGTGGAGTCGCTTCCCGACGGGGACAGCGTCGAGGTCCTCGTGCTCCACACCCGCACGAGCCCGGTCCTGCCGCGCCGCACCGTTGACGGCGCGACCCGGGCAACGCTCGCCGCCGAGATCCGCGCCCTCGAAATCCCGTCCGCTCAGAGCAGCGACCTCGGCGCGGCGCTCTCCGCCCTCGCCGCGTCCGTCGACACGAGCCCGGACGAAGGCGCCCGCTTCGTGTTGATGGCCGGCAACTTCTGCCACTCCCCGCCGATCGGCTCGGCCTGGGCCGACGGCGGCTACGGCTGCCGCGCCATCCGGAACTTCGACAAGCTCCAGACGCCCTATGACGCCACCGCGGGCCACGACCGCGTGTCGGTGCTGCTGTTCCCGGTGCCGTCCGCCGCCCAGCCCGTGCACGAGGCCGGCATTCAGGAGGTGCGGACCTTCTTCGAGCCGTCGGGGGCGGCGCGCGTGATGGAGACGCCGCTGGCGGATTGGGTGGAGGCCGTACGGCCGCGCCTCGCGGAGGAGCGCCTCGCCCCCCTCGCGCGGCTGGAAGCGGCGACCCTCGCGCTCACCGCCACCGTCGTGACGCAGCCGTCCGCCCGGTCCCCGCGCGCGGAGCTCCGCCTCGACACGGGGCTCCCGCACCTCGGGTTTCGAGCCAGCTCGGTGGACGTCGAGGGCGGCGCCACCTCGACCACCTCCCTCGTCTTCTCGCCGACGGCGACGCTCCAGGTGGACGTCGTCGTGCCTGCCCCCCCCTTCTCTCTGCTGCCGCGCACCGACACCGTGGACATCCCAGTGCGCGTGCGTGTCGACGGTCGCCTCACGCCCACCGACACGCTCCGCGCTGTGGACATCGATCCCGAACGCGCCGGAGTCACGACGGAAGTGACGCTCCGAGCGGAGCGCACCTACGGACTCTCCGCCGGCAGAAGCGCGATCTTCTTCGCGGGCGCGCTCCTCTTCGGGGGCGCCGTGCTGCTCGGCGTGCGCCGCAAGCTCCGTCCGCTTCGGCTCGGCGGCACGCTCTCCTGGCGCAAGCCGGGCGGGCCACGAAAGACGATTGAAATAGAGAACCTGACCGAAGCGGCGATAGTGGTGCATGCCGACGGCTCGCTCGGCGTGGGCCGTCGGGAGGACGCGCTCGTAATCCTTCTCGTCGAGCGCCCTCTCTGGAACACGCGGGTAACCGCCGAGATCCGGGTTCCGAACGCCGAGATCAACACGCGCGCCGCCGCGCCGGGTCGCCACGTGGTGGTGGCCGGAGCCACGTCGCTTCAACTCCTGGACTATCGGCTTAGCTGGGAATGAATTTCGATCGGGATCGCGCTGGACCCATTGCCGTTCGTACGATCGCGCGCTACTGTTTGCCGTGAGTGGTGTCGGTCAAGCGGACTCCCCTCCGCAGGCCGGTGACTCATCATCTGGCAGGATGCCAACCACTCCGTCTCTCCGGCCCCGGAGAGATGCCCCACGACGCCAAAGAATGGAGAACGTCAGATGACAGGCGAAGAGATTTACAACCTGCTCAACAAGATGTCGGGGCGGGGCGACTCCCCCCGCAAGCGCGAGCGCCAGCTCCGCAAGGTCGCGGAGAAGGTCGGCCTCTCCAGCGACGCGCTCCGCGCGAAGGCGCGCCGCTTCGCGAAGAAGATGGGCATGAGCTACCCGCTCATGCGCAAGCCCGCGTCGCAGAACCGCGAGAAGGAGCGCGAGGATCGTCGCGTTCAGCGCCGCGGTTGGCGCGACGAGCGCATCAAGACGGGCGAAGAGGCCCTCGCGCGCGGCGCGGACTGGTCCGAGATCGCCAAGATCTTCGGCATCAAGACGCCTGAAGGCGCGGCCCAGTGGTGGCGTCGCAACCACGACGGCGTCGTCACCCCCAAGCGCAACGCCCGGCGTCGGCGTCGGCGTAAGGCGTCCTAATCGACGGCCGCGTCGCCTGACGCACGCCGCGCCCCCGATACGCCCCTCCGCCGCTTTTCAGCGGCCGAGGGGCGTCTCCTTTTTTCAGCCGTCGAGCAAGCCTCTTCCGCCCTCGCGCCCGCGCTGCGACCGATGCGCTATCCTACGCGCATGCGTTCCCCGCGCCCTGCGCTGCCCGCCCTCCTGATCCTCGCCGCCCTCCTCGCCGCCTGCACCGGCAAGCCGGACGAGGAGACCGCCGCCCCCGAAGACACGGACGAGCCCGAGGAGCGCGAGGACTGCACCACCCTCGAGATCCGCATCGACGGCGAAGACCCGCCTGTCGTCGGGGAGACCTGGACCACGTTCCTCGTGTGCGACGACGCGCTGCTGCTGGGCGCGATGCGCGTGCTCTGGGACCCCGCGGACATCGCCAGCGTCAACGAGAACACGTCGACGTTCCTGCGCGCCGGTGAGGCGGATCTCACGGTGCAGACGGGGTCGCGCCGCGTGACCCGCGCCGTCACCGTGGGCGAGTAGCGCCCCCTCGCGCCGCGGGCGGAGCGTCGCGGAGCCGGTGGTCCCCGAAGCGCCGAAACGCGCCTGGGACCGCCGCTCACACGGTTAGGGCCCGCCGCAGAATAAACGGGCGCACCGAGGGCGACCCGGGGCCAGGAGCGCAAGGAGGGAGCATGCCCGTAGGCATGTGACCGACGAGCGACGCCGCGATCCTGAGTCCCGGGGCGGCCGAATGCCCCATTTATTCTGCGGCGTGCCCTTAGTCGAGGCCAGACACCTGGAGGGTGAGCGTCGGCGTGTTGATCGTGCCGATGGTCGTGATGCGCTGGTTGAACCCCAGCTCGGCCGTGATCCACTTGAGGTTTACCCCGACGCCCGCGCCCCACTCGAGCTCGTCACCGAAGGGCAGCGTCTCGACGCGGCGGGCTTCGTTGAAGAGGAAGGACGGGGTGATGTTGCCGTAGGCGTAGTATTTCTTGGGGCCGACGATGAGGTCCACAGGAACGTCGATGCCCATCGACGGGTCGAGCGCCTTGGCGCCTTCCTTGGGGATGAAGCCGTTGTAGAAGCCGATGAGGCCGGCGGTGAGGCCCCAGTACTTCTCGCGGCGACCGAACTCGTTGCCGGCGTGGATGTCGTACCCGTTGAGCACGTCGCCCGTGAGGTAGCTGCCGCCGACCGCGAGGTTGCCCTTCCAGTTCTTCTTCCAGTAGCGGATGCCCACGTCCGCGCCAGCCGAGACGGACGTGCCGCCGTCGGTGATGGCCACGCCGCCGCCCGGGGTCACGTAGGGACGGTACCCCCAGCCCCAGAGCTTGCCCTTGTCGAACACGGAGTCGGCGGTGTCGTCCCCTTGCTTCTTCTTCTTCTTCTTCTTGCCGCCGTCGGACGAGCCGCCGTCGTCACGCGACGCGCCGATCTCTTCGACAGCGGACGCGGGGGTCGCCGCCGTGGTCTCCACGAGGTCCGACGCCTGAACGATTCCAGCCAACAGCAATAAGGTCATGCTTCGCCTCCGTTGCACCGGGTAACCTGTGACGCGATGATTGATTCCTTCCCGTCCGCCTACACGCGCGTCCGGCCGCTCGGTCGAGGCGCGTCGTCACGCGTGTGGCTGGCCGAGGGGCCTCCGGGCGTCGTGGCCCTCAAGCTCGCGAGCACGCCCGGCGCCATGCGCCGGGAGATCGAAGCGCTGCGCGGCGTGCGCCACCCGTACATCACGCGCATGATCGACGCGGACCCACACGGCGACTGGATCGCACTCGAGTACGCGCCGAACGGGCGGGCGGACGCGTGGGGCCGCGGGCAGCCCATCCCCGTGCTCGTGGAGCTGGCCGCGCAGGTGGCCGAGGCGCTGGCCTGGCTGCACGAACGCCGGATTGTCCACGGCGACCTCAAGCCGTCGAACGTGCTCGTGGCGGCCGACGGGACGGCCCGCCTCTCCGACCTCGGGCTCGCGCGCGGGCTCGATCTGCAGCAAACCGACCCCGGCGGCACGCTCGGCTTCATCGCCCCCGAGCTGCTCCGCGGCGAATCCGCCAGCCCCGAGGCCGACCTCTACGGCCTGGGTGTGCTCCTCTACCAGCTCGTCACGCGCAACGCGCCGTTTCGCGACGCCGATCCCGCCGCGCTCGGCTACCTCCCGCTGACCACGCTCCCGGAGCCGCCGAGCGCGCTCAAGCCGCGGCTCCCCCGGGCCCTCGACGACCTCATCCTCGGCCTGCTCGCCCGCCGCCCCGCGTCGCGCCCCTCCCCCGCCGCGCGCGTCGCGGCGGAGCTGCGCGCGGCCCTGGACTCCCCTCCCCGGCCGCCGCTCGTGGGCATGCCGCGCGAGCGCGAGCTGCTTCGCCGCCACGTGGTGGACCTCCTCGACGGCAAGCCCGCCACCATCGTGCTCCACGGCAACTCGGGCAGCGGGCGCCGCACCCTCATTCGGGAATGCGTGCACGCGGCGCGGCGCGAGGGGGTTCGGGTGGTGCCGCCGGGAGCGGACCGCCGCACGCTGCTCGCGGAGCTCGCCTCCGGCAGCCCCGCGATTGTGGCCCTCGACGGGAACGCGCCCGGCGTGGAGGCGCTCATCGTTCGGATCGTCACGGAGCGGCCGCTCGCGCTGACGCTCGTGCGCGCAGACCGCCCGATGATGAAGATTGCCCGCCTCGGCGGACGGCATCTCTGCCCGCCGGCGCTCACGGTCGACGAGGTCGCGCGGCTGCTCGAGGGCCTCGAGATCGACCGGCGGCGCGCGGACGAGCTGTTCCGACTCTCACGCGGCTCCCCCGGCGCGCTGCTCGGCCTCGCGCTCGGCACCGCCGTGGCCTCCGACGCCCTCGCGCCGGTCGCGCGCCAGGTGCTCACGCTCCTCGCCAATGGGCCGCAGACCGTGACGGTGCTCGCCGAGCGCGTCGGGTTCTCCGAGCACCGGCTGCTCGACTACATCGAGCCGCTTATCGACCAGGGGCTCGTCACCGCGAGCGCAGACGGGGCCTGGATCATGGACGCGCGCCCCGAGCCCTAAGGGCCGCGGGTGCTGCTCCGGGGCGTCAGGCCCGTTGATCGAGGTAGCGACCGAGCGAGGCGTTCACCTGCTCGAGGTTCGGACGAATCATCGCGATGATGAACTTCTCGACCTGGGGCGCGATCGGCCCGGCGAGGATGCGCGGCACTCCGGGGATGTCCTTGAGGCTGATGTCGAGGTTGCCCGCGAGCGTCACCCGCGTGGCGTTCGGGCCCACGGCCTCGAACCGGTTCGTGCCCGAACACTTCATGTTGTCCGTGAACACACGGAGCTTGAGAGTCCAGTGGCAGAGCCAGCCGCCGTCGTCCCACTCGGCGAAGTCGTCCCAGCGCACCATCTCCGGCCGAAGAATTCCCTGAACCGCCCGCGGGATCTCACCCTTGCCCACCCACTCGTTGTGGATGCGCACGCCGCCCGGGTGCTCCTCGCGGCTCTTGATTAGGATCTCCTTGATGTTTTCCATGAACGGCGCCACCTTGGGCAGCTCGTCGCGGTACACGCGGTAGACCTTCTCGCGCGGGTGCTGGATGACGGACGACGCGTTGATCTGCATGGAGGCTCCAGCGACGCGGGAGCCGCCGGGTTAACCCGCGCGAGAGCCGGGTACCCCCACGTGATCCACACCGACGCGCGATTTTCGGCGGCGATCGAGGCGGTCGTCGGCGAGATCGAGGCGCGGACCGACGCCGAGCTGATCGTCGTCGCCGCCCCGCGGTCCGGCACCTACCGCGATCTCGCCGCGATCGGCGGCGGAATCGCCGCGACCGCCGTCCTGGGGTACCTCTGCTGGAGCCCCGTCGTGTTCGACGCGCGTTGGTTTCCGGTCGACGTGCTCGTCTCCGGCACGCTTGTCACGTGGCTGCTCGACCGCTACCCCGCGCTCGTCGTTCGGGCAGCCGGCCGCGAACGCCGGGATCGGCAGGTCGAAGAGGCGGCCCGCGCCGCCTTCGTCGAAGAGAGCGCCCACGGAACCACCGCGCGCACCGGCGTGCTCGTGTACGTGAGCGCCGCCGAGGGTCGGGTGGTGGTGCTCCCCGACCACGGCCTCCTCGGGCGTATCCCCGGCGCGGCCTGGAACGCCGTTCGGGTGGAGGCCCGCACCGTCGACGAGCTCGTCGCGGGCCTGCGACGCCTCGGAGAGCTGCTCGCCGCCCACCTCCCTTCGACCGGCGACAACCCCGACGAGATCCCGAACGTCCCGCGGGTGCGCTCATGATGGCATGGGTGCTCCTGCTCGCGGAGGCCTGGGCCCGCGCCGGCGGCGGCCAGGACTACTCCGGGGGCGGCTACTCCGGCGGTG
>CAXNIN010000205.1:0-8162 GCA_964202365.1 Myxococcota bacterium
CCCCCCCCCCCCGCGCCGCCCCCCCCCTTCCGCGGCGCCCGTCCTCACGACGCCACACGACGAACCCCCGCTCCCTACCCCAACCGCCACCCCGCCCAGGTCGTGGGATTGGCCCTCGGCCGGAGCTCGAGCGGCCCGAAGCGCGGGTCGCCCGTCACCCGGAGCACCGCCGACAGGAGCGGCTCCGCGTCGAGGCGAGATCGCCCGGGTAGATCCGAAACGATCCTGTACACGTGCGAGCGCGCGATCCCGATCCACGCCGCGAGTGCCTCGGGATCGGTGTTCTCCCGAAACCACGCGGCCCGCACGCACAGCCGCCGCGCCCGCGGGTCGGCCCGCACCTCGGCCGGCTGCATCCGGAGCACCGCGCCGACGGCCGCCGCGATCTCCGTGAGCGGCGCCAGGCCCGTCGCGAGCGACGGAAGCTCGGTGCCCACCACGGATACGGTAGGATCGGCCGAAACGTAGGCGTGCAGGCCGTGGGGGTCGCGCACGCGCAGCGCGGGATCACCGAGGCCCACGAGGTCCCTGTGCGTGGAGAGCGGCCACGCCAGCGGATCGCCGACGAGCTCCGCCCGGCACGGGTTGAGCAGCACGTACCGGACCGTTCGGCGCAGGTGGTCGGCGTCCGGCAGGGTCTCGACGGCGGGCTGGGGCTCCCAACAGCGGGCGTCCTGCCGGCGATGTTGCCCGCGCCAGCGAGCGTATCCGCTCATCACGCCGCTCATCCGCGGGCGGGCGTTGTCGTCTTCGGTCACGACGTGGGTGTGGTTCGGCATCAGGCACGCGGCGCGCGCCTCGGGGAACGCCGCGACGAGCCGGCGCCACAACGCGAGGGCCTCGGTCCAGTCGTGAAAGAGCAGGCCGTCGCGCGAACGAGCGGTGAGGTGAACGTACATGGCGCGGGCCCGTGCACGAACCGGGGCAACGGACGAACGCCGAACATCGCTGGCCGCGCCGACGGACGTCCGTCAGGGTGACCGACGTCCGTCACCCCCGCCAACCACGGAAAACCGGGGGCGTTGCGGGGGCCCGGGGCCCCCGCCCCAGGAACTACCCCTGCTTGGGCGGCTCGACGATGCGGATGTGGAGGTCGCGGAGCTGCTGTTCGTTGACGTACGCGGGCGCGCCCATGAGCAGGTCTTCGGCCTGCTGGTTCATGGGGAAGGCGATGACCTCGCGGATGTGTTGGGAGCCCGCGATGAGCATGACCATGCGGTCGATGCCGGGGGCGAGTCCACCGTGGGGGGGCGCGCCGTGCTTGAACGCGCGAAGGAGCCCGCCGAACGCGGACTCCACCTTCTCCGGCCCGTACCCCGCCACCTCGAACGCCCGGTACATGATGTCGGGGCGGTGGTTGCGGACGGCGCCCGACGAGAGCTCGATGCCGTTGCAGACGATATCGTATTGGAACGCCAGGATATCGAGCGGGTTCATCGAGTTGAGCGCCTCCATGCCGCCCTGGGGCATGGAGAAGGGGTTGTGGCTGAAGATGATGCTGCCGTCGTCTTCCTGCTCGTAGAAGGGGAAGTCGACCACCCAACAGAACTTGAAGACGTTCTTCTCGAGCAGGTCGAGGTCCTCGCCGACCTTGGTGCGCAGGTAGCCCGCGATCTTCGGGGCCTTCGCGGCCGTGTCGCAGAGTACCAGGAGCGCGTCGCCGGTGCCGACGCCCGCCGCGGCGCACGCCTGATCGAGGCGCTCGCCGGTGAGCCACTTGGACAGCGATCCCTTGGGCCCGGCCTCGGCGAGCTGGAGGTAGGCGAGGCCGCCCGCGCCCACGCTCTTCGCGTACTCCTCCATGCCGGCGAACCACTTGCGCGAGTTCTCCGCGCCCTTCGGGACCGGCACCGCGCGCACGAGGCCGCCCTTCGCGATCATGTCCTCGAACACGCCGAAGCCCGACCCGACGAAGATCTTGGTCAAATCGGTGATGACCAGCGGGTTGCGGAGGTCCGGCTTGTCGTTGCCGTACTTCAGCATGGACTCGGCAAAGGGGATGCGCGGGAACGGCGCGGGGGTGACGGCCCAACCGTTGCCGAACTCGCGGAAGATGCCCTCGAGAACGGGCTCGATGGTGGCGAAGATCTCGTCCTGGGTGACGAAGCTCATCTCGAGGTCGAGCTGGTAGAACTCGCCGGGGGAGCGGTCGGCGCGGGCGTCTTCGTCGCGGAAGCAGGGCGCGATCTGGAAGTAGCGGTCGATGCCGCCCACCATCAGGAGCTGCTTGAACATCTGCGGCGCCTGGGGGAGCGCGTAGAACTTGCCGGGGTAACGCCGGGAAGGAACGAGGTAGTCGCGCGCGCCCTCGGGGGAAGAAGCCGTGAGGATGGGCGTGGACACCTCGACGAAGTCCAGCGCGTGCATCCGCGTGCGAATGGACTGGATGATGTTCGCCCGCAGCTCGAGGTTGCGGATCATCTTCTCGCGGCGAAGGTCGAGAAAGCGGTACTTGAGGCGGTTCGCCTCGCTCGTGTTCGGGTCGTCCGAGACCGGGAACGGGAGGTTCTCGCACACCGAGAGAACTTCGAAGGAGGTGAGGGTCACCTCCACGAGGCCGGTGGGGATGTTGGGGTTCGGATTCTCGCGCTTCCGAACGGTGCCGCGCACCTGGATCACGCTCTCGGGCGTGACGGTGTCGAGCTGCGTGAGCAGGTCACCCGCGTGGTCGAGCACGCACTGGGTGATGCCGTACCGGTCGCGCAGGTCGAGGAAGAACAGTTGGCCCAGGTTTCGCTTGCGGGCAACCCAGCCCGACAGCACCACGGTGGCGCCGGCGTCCGTGTCGCGGAGCTGGCCGCAGGTGTGGGTGCGGTACGTCATGGGGGTCGAAGCAGACATCGGGCCATCCGGGAGGGGGGGCGGTCGTCTAACGCGGAGGTCCGGCGGCGGGGAGGTCTCGGGCGGGGCGCGCCCGCCGCCGCTCGGAATTCGTCTGCACGCACGCGGTGAAACGCGGCGTCGGTCGGTGCCCTGCGGGGTCGGCCTCCGGCCTCCGTCGGCCGGCTGGGGGCCGTCCGACCGGCGCGGGCTCGGGCTCCCCGCCAACGCGCGCGCGGCACCGCCCGCCCCGCCCTCCGGTCCCCTCGCGCGGCGCGCTTCCTGGCGCGTTCCGTGATCCGAAACACGCGGTCGAGGCATGATGAGGGTCAGCCCCGCCCGGGGCGATGGGAGCTTGCGTGATCTTCTACCTCCTCGCCTGCGCCACCGGAACCATCGTGCTCGACGACACCGGGCCCGCCGCCGTCGATACCGCGTCCGACGGCGACGCCGACACGGACACCGACACCGACACCGACACCGACACCGACACCGACACCGACACCGATACCGATACCGATACCGACGCCGACTCCGACACGGATGCGGACACCGACGCCGACACCGACGCCGACACCGACACCGAGCCCGCTCCTACCGACGCCGGCACCTACGAAGGCGAGGTCGAGGGCGTGTACGAATGGGAAGACTGGGGCGGCGACGAGTCGTCGCTCGACTGCGAGGGTTCCTGGAGCGTGACGATCGACGCCGACGGACGGCTCTCCGGCGAGGCGAGCTGCGAGCAGGAGCGGTACATCTACTTCGTGGGCGTGATCGAGGGCGAAGCCGACGGCGGCCGGGTGGCCGCCACGTGGACGGTCGACCTCGGCTGGGAGACCATGGATCTGGAGCTCGAAGGGTTCGTGCGCGACGGCTTCGTCGAGCTCGAGCTCGACCAGGACATGGGGCGCGGAGGGACGTTCGAGGCTTTCCTGTACGCTGAACGCCAGTGAACTGACGACGATCGAGCCGCTTCGCGTCGCCTGCGGGTGGCGCGAACCGGTCGCACCGCGTCATGTTGCATAGCTCAGGCTGGAGGCGAGGGTGGAGCGCGAAGTTCGGACGTGGTGGAGCCCGACGGTGGGGCGCGAGATGGGCGTCGCGCGGTACGGGCACTACGGGAAGCCCATTGTGTACTTTCCGACGGGTGGCGGAGACTTTCTGGACTGCGAGCGCTTCCTGATGGTGCGCGCGCTCACGCCGCTCATCGACGCCGGCCGAATCAAGCTCTACGCGGTGGACAGCACATGCCGGCAGTCGTGGACCAACCCCGACGTGGCCCCCCGCGAGAAGAGCCGCATGCAGGTCCGGTACGACCAGTGGCTCACCGACGAGCTCGTGCCGTTCGTGCGCGCGGACTGCGGCGGCACCGATCAGTGCTTCGGCGCGGTGGGGGCGTCCGTCGGCGCGTACCACGCCTTCAACGTCGTGTGCAAACACCCCGACCGCTTCGACACCATGGTGGGGATGTCCGGCACCTACCAGATGAACCGCCGCATGGCGGGCACCTGGGACGAGGACTGGTACTTCAACGACCCGATCCAGTTCCTCCCGCACCTCCCCGCGCCGGACCGCGACGTGCTGCGGCAGGCGCGCTTCGTGTTCGGCCTCGGCGAGGCCCACGAGAACCCGGCGTACACCTGGACAGCCGCCGACGCGCTCGGCAAGGCGGGCGTGTGGAACCGGGTGGAGATCTGGGGCGCGGGCTCGGGCCACGACTGGCCCACGTGGCGCACGATGCTCCCGCTGTTCCTGGACAAGGTGCTGGGGTAGCGGCGCCGCGCGCTCAGCTCCCCTGGAGCGCCGCGAGCCGCTCGTCCACTTCGGCGCGCACCTGGGCCTGAACGGGGTGACGGAGGCCCGCGGCGTCGAGCTTGTCGAGCACGTCGCGCGCGGCGAGGAGCGCGCGGCGGGCGGCTTCGGGGTCGGGGAGCTGGCAGCCGAGGTGCAGATGCACGCCGGCGATGCGCAGGGCGTACGCGGGGCGGCCCGTGCGCTGGGCGAGGGTGTAGAGGGCCTCGAGGAGGAGGGAGAAGGCGGCGATGGCGTCGTCGCGGTCCAGGCGGCGGAGGGCGTCTTCGGCGACGGTCTGGGCGGCGTCGGCGAGGGCCTCGGCGGCGGGCTCGGGCGTAGCGTCGACGCGCATGGCGAGGCGCGCGGCGACGAGCTGGTCGCGGCACAGGGCCACGGCGAGGTCGGGCTGGCCGCGGTCGCGGGCGCGCGTCGTGAGCGCAGCGATACACGAGATCTGGGCGCGGAGGTGGGGGGCGGTGGGCGCGAGGGTGACGAGGTGGGTGAGGGCGTCCCAGCGGTCGACGGCGAGCGCGAAGCCGGCGTCGGCGTCGAGGGCGCCGCGGTCCGCGATGTCGAGGAGCTCGGCGAGGGCGGCCCAGGCTGCGGGCTCGGCGGGGGTCGCCGCCGCGCGGGCCCGGGCGGCGGTGAGGGCGGTGAGGAGATCCATACGCCGCAAGGTAGCCGGGCGATAGAACTTCGGGATGAAGCCCACGCGCGTCGGCCGGCAGCTCCTGGCGTTGATCCTCCTGCTCTCGGCCTGCTCCGCGAAGCAGGCCTACGAGGCATCCTACGACTACGCCGCGCCCCCGCAGCCCGCGAGCGGCGGGCTCGGCGGCATCGGCACGCTCGGCCGCGGAGGCGGGGCGCCGCCGCCGCCTTCCGCCCCGGTTCTGACAACCGCGCGGGGCAGGCGACCGGAGAGCGGGCGGCCCGGCCGCCCGGCTCGGCGATTTCCCTGCCGCGAGGCAGGGAAACCGCCAGCCGAGCGCGAAGCGCGAGCTCGGAGGGCGCCGACGGCGGCTCCGCCGCCGGGCCCCCCACCCCGCCGGCGAACGTCGTCACTTCCCCGACACGCGGAATTCTCGGTAAATTCTGTGCGGTCATGGCTGTTGGGGAGCATGCTTTAGGCGCGGCGCACTCCGCGGGGATGGCGGCGCACCTCGGCGGAGTTCGATGTGCACATGACGCCGTTCGTGATGCAGCTCAACGCGGACTATGGCCCGATGAAGGTGCTCCGTTGGGAGCGCGCCATCGAGCTCGTGCTCGAGCAGAAAGCGGTGACCGTGGTGGCCTACGAGGGGCGCTTCGTGCGGAGCGCGTCGCTGGCGATTCCGTGGCCGGCCGTGATTGCGCTCAAGCGCTACGCCCGCGCGCGGGAGAGGGTGCGGTTCTGCTCGCGCACGGTGCAGGCCCGTGACGCGTGGACCTGCGCGTATTGCGGCGTTCGACCTCGCACGGCGGAGGGTCGGCCGGAGCGGCGGGCGCTCACGCTCGACCACGTGATCCCGCGCGCCCAGGCGCGGAAGGGGCAGGTGTACCTGCCGTGGTCGCGGCGATGGGTGAAGGTGAGCTGCTGGGAAAATGCGGTTGCCGCCTGCCCTTCGTGCAACACGCGCAAGGCCGACCGCACGCCCATCCAGGCCGGCATGGCGCTTCGCGTGTATCCACGCATCCCGACGCGCGCGGACGCCCTGCGCATCACGCTCGACCGCATCCACACCATCCCCGAGGAGTGGACGCCCTGGCTCCCGGCGCGGTGGCGCAGCGACGGGCACCCCGACCTGGAGCGTGACGAGGCGGAGGGGCGCGGGTGAACGGGGCGCGTCGCGCCGCGAGGCCGCCCGCGGCGCCACTTTCGGCTACATAGGCCCGGCATGGTCCCGCTCTTCCTCGTGTCCCTGGCCCTCGCGGGCCGCGTCGAGCGCCTCACGGAGCTCCAGGCGGAGGGTGCGCACACCGAAGTGCTCGACACCGTGTCGAAGTGGCAGGCCAGCGGCGGACTGGGCGACGAAGCGGCGGTTTTGCTCGCGCTCCGCGACCGCTCGGCGTTCACGCTCGCGGAGCAGGCGGGCACCGTCGCCGCCTTCGCCGCGTTCCGGGTGAACTACGCCGGGAGTCGGCTCGTGGCCGCGGCGCTTCAGAAGGAGGGCCGCGTCGCGTTCTCCGAGGCGCAGAACGAGGGGACATCCGCGGCGATGCGGGCGTTCGTGGCTGCCTACCCCGCGAGCGAGCACGTGGCCCCGGCCAAGGCGCTCGAAGCGGGGCTCTCCTACCAGGAAGCCGTGGACGCCGGCACGCCCGACGCCATCGCCATGTTCATGACCGCGCACCCGGACAGCCCGTACACGGTGAACGCGTGGGAGTCCCTCGCGGCCCGCACGCCGGGCATCCACGTGCGCCTCGCCGACGGCCTGCCCCGCCAGCTCGACGGCGTGCCCGTCGTGGACGGGCGGGTGGCCTTTCCGAAGTACGCGGTGGTGGCGCCGGCGCGGCCCACGGTGGCGGTGAACCTCCCCGGCACGGGGCGTGGGGAGACCTCGCCGTGGTGGGGGCTTTACGCGGTGGACGCGGAAGGAAACCTCGGCGCCATCGCGCCCGTCGCGGCGCTCTACGCCGACGCCGTGGGGGCCGCGCCCGACTTCCTGCTCGACCTCGTGGCGCTCCCCGGGGCGCACGCCGCGCGCGTTGCCGCGCCGCCCGAGCCGCTCGTGGTGCCCGGCGCGTGCACCGGAAAGGCCCGGTTCGCCTACGTTCTCGTGGCCGAGGAGCGCCGTACGGCCTTCCCGTTCACGGTGGACTGCAAGGCGGCGGTCCCCGAGGAAGCCGCCAGCCCGCTCTTCCTCGCGGCCTTCGCCGCCGCCGAGCGCGGCGAGGACGTCGGCGCCACCGCCCTCTGGGATCAGGCCGCCGCCCGCCCCGCCGGCGCGCGCCTCACCGAGTGGATGCGCACCCTCGCCGACGACCCCCGCGAGACCTTCGTGCGCCAGCGGCCCGCCCACGGCGACGTGCTCCTGTGGGACGGCGCGGCCACCACCTGGTGGCACCACGGCGCCGAAGGCCCCCTCGCGCTCGCCGCCCGCCCGGGCCTCTACCTCGCCGGCGGCACCGGGCTTTGGACGTGGGAGCCGCGCGCGGAGGCGTTCGCGGCCCCGGCCGGGGGCGCCTGTCGGGCCGACAGCGGCACGCGGGAATCCGGCACCCTCGTCGATCGCGTGGGCGGCACGCGCATCGACGTGCCGTTCGTGAGCCCGCGCGGCGGCACCGTGCGGGTGACCGGCGCGGCGGCCGGCGCCGTGACCGTGGTGGAGGAGACCCGCGCCGACGCCTGCGCCAAGCCCCCTGTGTCGCCGGGGCCGCGCGTGGTGCCGCTCCCCGCGGGCCGCGTGGCGCCGGTGCCGGCGTGGGCCGCGGAGAAGACCGCCGCGGCCGTGGGACACAGCGTGGTCGGGGAGGCCCCGTGGACGCTCTTTCGTGCGTTCGTGGCGGGAGAAGCCGGTGCCGCGCCCGACGCCGGGGCCGCGCCGCCCGCGCCAGTCGCGCCGGAAGCC